>JAXDIO010000289.1:0-22335 GCA_034663965.1 Thermoanaerobaculia bacterium
CGCATGCGCAGACGCGCGAGCCGGCCATCACCTTCGACATCAAACGGGCCACCGGTCCGATCACCATCGACGGCGACCTCTCCGACGCGGGGTGGAAGGATGCCTTGCGAGTGGACAAGTGGTACGAGACCAATGCCACCGACAACACCGAGCCGAAGATGAAGAACGTGGCCTGGATGACCTACGACGACCATTTCTTCTACGCGGCTTTTCATTTCGAGGATCCGAATCCGGAGAAGATTCGCGCCCCTTTCGGCGACCGCGACAACGTCTCCAGCTCCACCGACTACGGCGGCGTCATCCTCGACACGCGCAACGACGGGAAGACCGCCAACCTCTTTCTCTCGAACGCCCGCGGCATCCAGTACGACTCGGTGAGCGACGACACCAGCGGCAACGAAGACAGCTCGCCCGATTTCTTCTGGGAGTCGTCGGCGAAGATCACCAAGACGGGCTGGGATCTGGAGCTTCGCATCCCGTTCTCATCGTTACGTTATAAAAAAGCCGATCCGCAGACGTGGGGCATCCTGCTCTACCGGAACTATCCGCGCGACCGCCGCTATCAGATCTTCGCCAACAAGCTCCCGAAGGGCGGGAACTGCTTCATCTGCAACGAAAACAAGATCACCGGGCTGACCGGGCTGCCGCAGGGCGGTCACATCGTGGCCGCGCCGTACATGACGGTGAAGGAGCAGGGATCGCCGCGCAACGACACCCTCGGCAACCGGCTGGTGAACGCGCCGGCGAAGATCGATGGCGGCATCGATGTCAAATGGACGCCGAACGCCGACACGGCCATCGACGGCACGCTGAATCCCGACTTTTCGCAGGTGGAGTCGGATGTCGCAGCGATCTCGGCGAACCAGCGCTTCGCCATTTTCTTCTCGGAGAAGCGTCCGTTCTTTCTCGAAGGCGTGGAGCTGTTCAGCACGCCGATTCAGGCGGTCTACACGCGAACGATCACGTCGCCGCGCTTCGGTCTGCGGTCGACCGGCAAGTTCGGCGACAACGACTACACGGCGATCATCGCCTCGGACCGTGGCGGCGGGCTGACGATTCTTCCAGGCCCGAACGGGTCCGATTTCGCCAATCAGGATTTCAGCTCGACGGTGGCGATCGGCCGCATCCGCCACAATTTCGGCCTGTCGTACCTCAGCCTCCTCGGCACGTTCCGCCAGTCCGAAGGCGGCGCGCACAATCGCGTGCTCGGCCCCGATTTTCAGTGGCGCATCAACGACAAGGAGACGGTCACAGGTCAGGTTCTATTCAGCGACACCAAGACTCCCGACCGCCCGGACCTGGCCTCGGAGTGGAACGGGCAGACGCTGAAGGGTCACGCCGAATACGTGTGGTGGACGCACAACACGAAGCACATCGATTGGTACACCGAGGCGAAGGATTACAGCGACCGCTTCCGGGCGGACAACGGTTTCGTACCGCAGGTCGGCTATCGCGAGGAGTTTTTCGAGGGCGGCTACACGATGCGCCCGACCACAGGCTTCGCCAATCGCATCCGCCTGTTCCTGAACGGCGACTATTCGGCGGCCACGAACGGCGATCGTCTCTTCGCCGACCGCTCCGCCGGCATCGGTTTCGACGGCAAGTTCGCATCGAGCACGCGCCTGCGCTTCTCGGTCAACAGCGTCCGCAGCGGCGACAAGGTCCTGACGCGCCATCAACTGCTCTATTCGATGCAGTTCACGCCGTCGAACATGTTCTCGAACATCCAGCTCAGCGGCTCCGCCGGCGAGGATGTCGACTTCTCGAACACGCGCCTCGGCCGCGGCGTGAGCGCCAACGTCGGCGCGACGATCCGCCCGACCGATCACCTCGAGCTGCGATGGAATCAGAGCCTGAGCTGGCTGAACGTGAAGCCGCTCGCAAGTCAGATCAACGCTGAAGATGGCCGCCTCTTCACCGCCCAGGTCGAACGCGTCCGCGCAACCTACACATTCAATTCGAAGATGTTCATCCGCGGCATCGTGCAGAACGTCCGCACGAACCGCAATCAGCAGCTCTTCCTCAATCGAACCAATCAACACAGCGGCAACGTGACGTCATCATTCCTCTTCGCCTACAAGCTGAACTGGCAAACCCTCCTCTTCCTCGGCATCGGCGACGAACGCGACGTGGAGGTAGCGGACAACAAACTGCAGCCGGCGAGCAGGCAGTTGTTTATGAAGATGTCGTACGCGTTTCAGAGGTGAACCGTCGCGGTTTTCATGGCGGCGGTCGCTGTGCGCCCGCGCCACGTGATGCGCTCAATGCAAGCAAAACCGTCGGATGCACCGGGAAGTCATCGAATGCCTCGGAATATGGCCTGACACACAAAAGTAGGCCGCACGCACCCTATTTGACACGTGTCGCAATGTTCGTTGTGTCGATGCGAACTATCGGATATACGTTGGTGAGGTACAGATAAAAGAATGCCAGGGACAGCGCTAGCGTAACTACGCCGAGGAATTGAGAGCGTATCTTTACCGCCTGCGCAGAGACTTCAAGTTCCTGAGAAAACTCCGTGGTACCTCGCCGAATGGCGAAAAAGAATTGAATGGCGGAGAATGCCACACCCGATATCACCAAGCCGAGTACCATCCAGAAGATTACCCTTGAAGCGAACGCCTGCCATGCGAAAACCTGCCGGCGGTGGTTGAGCGAGGCCACATAATAATTGTCATAGGCGACCTGCACGCTCGGCGCGGTCGTAGGACCTCGTTCGGTCGTTGGTTCACGCTCTTCGAGTTGATTGGCCTCGGCGGAAGCGCGAGACCAATCAATCGCCTGGGCCACGAGGGATGGGCCAACTGCGATGGACGCGACGAAGAGGATAGATCGCGCTTTCATGTCGTGGTTTTCTGAGCAAGTTGTGTCAAAGCAGCAAGACGGAGCAAATACCTTGAGCGTGCGGGTTTACTCCGCTCGAGCTCTTTCAGGCGCTGGCGATCCTTGGGAGTGAAAGCACGGCATCCGCCAAGAGATTCAAGGATGTCTGCCGCGGCAGTTTGCCATTGCCGGTCAACCGCGTGTTCGACGTACTTGGCACATCCATCCTCGGTGCACGGAGGTGGTGGAGGGTTGTCGAAGGCCGTGCCGGTTTGGACCTCGTGAGCGCTCCCTGGCGTCAAGGTGCTGGCTGGCCGTGGCTGTTCGGCATGCATCAAAGATGCAGATATCAGGAGCAGGCCTCCGACAAGGGCGACAAATGAAATGATCGCAGACTTGAGCATCGCTACCTCCCACGCGTCTACACATGGCAACTCGGCAAGTCGCTAGATTCAGGCGAGCCGACAGAAACAGGCGCGCTTACCTCTTAGGAGTGCCGCAGCGCGGAGTTTTCCTACCCGTCGGACATGCGAAATCGTCGCGGAATGCGTTCGGCACGGCACTTCGAGTCGATCACGTTGCTCGCGGTCAACGTCCCGTCGATGTCGAAGAGTGCGATGGGCATGAAAAAGGCCGCCAGTTACGGCGGCCTTGAGAATAGTTGAATTATGCCTTTCGATCCGGCGCCGGCGTTGGAACCGGCGGGGGCGGGACCGGCGTCGCCACGTCCGTCGACGGGCCCGAGCCCGGCGCGATGGTCATCGTCTCGCCGGGGCTTTGTTCGGGGTAGTACTCCTTCATCTTCAGGTAGTCGTTGCCGGTTTCTTCGCGGAGGATGTCGTTGACTTCCCATCCTTCCAGCGTCTCGCGTTCGAGGAGCTTGCGGGCGATGCGGTCGAGGGACGACTTGTGCGTCGTGATGATTTCCTTGGCCTGGTTGTAGGCTTTGTCGAGGATGCGTTTGACCTCGCGGTCGATCTCGACGGCCGTGGCTTCGGAGAAATCCTGATGCTGCGCGAACTCGCGGCCGAGGAAGATCGCTTCTTCCTTCTTGCCGAAGGTGACCGGACCGAGCTCCGACATGCCCCACTCGCAGACCATGCGGCGCGCCATACCCGAGGCGCGTTCGATGTCGTTGCCGGCGCCGGTGGTGATCTCGTTGACGAAGATCTCCTCGGCGAGACGGCCGCCCATGAGCACGGCCAGCATCGCCTCGAGGTAGCGCTTCGAATACGAGTACTTGTCCTCGGTCGGCAACTGCTGGGTCAGGCCGAGGGCGCGGCCGCGCGGGATGATCGTGACTTTGTGCAGCGGGTCAGCGGCGGGAAGGACCGCCGCGACGATCGTGTGGCCGGACTCGTGATACGCGGTGTTGCGCTTCTCGCGATCGCTCATCACCATCGACTTGCGTTCGACGCCCATCAGGACCTTGTCCTTGGCGAACTCGAAGTCGACCATCTGCACTTTCTTCTTGTCGTAGCGGGCGGCGTTGAGCGCGGCTTCGTTGACGAGATTAGCCAGATCGGCGCCGCTGAAGCCGGGTGAACCGCGTGCGATGACGACCGGATCTACATCCTCGGACAACGGAATGGTGCGGGTGTGGACGCGCAGAATGCCTTCACGGCCTTTGAGGTCGGGGAGATCGACGACGACGCGGCGGTCGAAGCGGCCGGGGCGAAGCAGCGCAGGATCGAGGACGTCGGGACGATTTGTGGCGGCGACGAGGATGACGCCGTCGTTCGATTCGAAGCCGTCCATCTCCACGAGGAGCTGGTTCAGAGTCTGTTCGCGCTCGTCGTGTCCGCCGCCGAGGCCCGCGCCACGGTGGCGTCCGACGGCGTCGATTTCATCGATGAAGATGATGCACGGCGCATTTTTCTTGCCCTGTTCGAAGAGGTCGCGTACACGCGAAGCACCGACGCCGACGAACATCTCCACAAAGTCGGAGCCGGAGATGGAGAAGAACGGTGCGTTGGCTTCGCCGGCGATGGCGCGGGCCAGCAAAGTCTTGCCGGTTCCCGGCGGTCCCATCAGCAGCACGCCTTTCGGGATCTTGCCGCCGAGCTTCGTGAACTTCTGCGGCTCTTTGAGGAACTCGATGATCTCGTGCAACTCGATCTTCGCCTCATCGACTCCGGCCACGTCTTTGAACGTGACCTTCTTGGCGTTGCCGGAGAGGAGCTTCGCCTTCGACTTGCCGAAAGAGAGGGCCTTGTTGCCGCCGGCCTGCATCTGGCGCATGAAGAAAATCCAGAGCCCGACCAGGAAGAGAATCGGCGCCCAGGTGATGAGGGCGGTGATGAACGGCGCGTCGGCGGCGTGCTCGACTTCCATCTTCACGCCCTTCGCGCGAAGCTGGTCGATCATGGCCGGATA
The DNA here is from genome assembly GCA_034663965.1 of Thermoanaerobaculia bacterium. Taxonomy (GTDB): domain Bacteria; phylum Acidobacteriota; class Thermoanaerobaculia; order Gp7-AA8; family Gp7-AA8; genus JADGNZ01. The sequence continues at coordinate 5,200 of JAXDIO010000289.1, forward strand.
CGACGTGAGCGCCGTGGTGTGAAACTCTTTCTTGCCGCCGGGGTAGGTGTTCTTCGTCTCGCCGCGGATGTCGTCGCCGCGAATGACGACGCTCTCGACGTAGCCCTGATTGACCCGGTCGAGAAACTGGCTGAACGCGATCGTCTCGCTGGTCCCTTTCGTCGTCTGGAAAAGGCTCCACAGCAGGAAGACCAGAACGATGATGACGACCCAGAGCAGCGCCGTTTTAACCGTCGAATTCAATGATTGCCTCCAAGGGTGCACGCGGATGCTTCGTGCGTGCCATGCATAACGGGGTCAACAACGGGGTCGATACGGCTGAAAATTCTGAATGTGCCCCCCGCGTGCCCGCTAACTAACGAGAGCGAGGTACGGAAGGTTTCCGTGGCGCCCTTCGATCTCCAGTCCGTAACCGGCGTACGAGCCTTCGCGGCCTTCGAAGGCGACGAAATCGACCGTGAGATCGACGGTGCGCGCGTCGGGGCGGTCGATGAGCGCGACGAGCTTGAGGCTGGCCGGATTCTTCTGGCGAAGCTGAGCCAGAAGATACGTCTCGATCACGCCGGTGCTGACCACATCCTTGACCACGTAGACATTGCGGCCGCTGATGTCGATCCAGCTCAGGAAGTCGATCTCCATCGTCGAATCGATCTGCGTGTGCGAGACGTCGCGGACGACGTCGATGAAACCGTAGCCGGCCTCGCCCGGGATGCGCCGCAGCAGGTCGGCCACGAAACACGATGCGCCGTTGAGGATGCCGAGGAGGAAGAGAGGGGAGTCGCCGGCATCGTCGCGAAGCTCGGCGGCCAATGCGGCCACGCGCCGTTCAATCTCGTGAGCGCCGAACACCTTGGTGAGTTTGCTCAATCTCCACCTCGTAAAGATCGGCGGTTTCGCCAGTCACTTTGAACAACTCGGAGACCTCGACGCCGGCCACCCAGACGATCGTGTCGTTCCAGAGGAGAAGCGGGATGCGGTCGCGGGACGTTGCGGCAATTTTACGATCAATGAGGAGATCCTTCAGTTTTTTGTCGTGCGCCATGCCGAGCGGACGGAAGCGATCGCCGTCGCGGCGATTGCGGACGGTGAAGTGGGGTGTGGCGCCCGTTGGTAGCTGGATGATTTGATTTTCGTTTCGCTCTGCTCGGCCGATACGGATGGTCGTTTCAATTGCGGGGATGTAAACCTCACTGCCAGCGTCGATTTCGATTTCGAACTGCGGCGTGGCGTGCTTGCGGCGGCGGAGGACAATTTCGTCGCCGTCCTTCAGAAGTTCTAGCGTTTTCGTGACCGAGGTTCGTTCGCTTGCCACTGCCAACCGTTCCAGATCGGCAGCGGACACATCGCGCGCCTCGGGATCGAGTCTCCGAATGTGCCGCAGCAGCAGCGCCTGACGGATCCACGGATCGCTCGGCATCGAACGAAATCGCGTTTCGTCAGCCGTCGCGATGACATCCTCGGCAGCATCGATGGCGCGCTCCAGCAACGGCCACTGCTGGCGGGCGTGATCGGCGACCGCGGCAAGGTTGTCGATGACGCCCGCATCGAACTCGCGCAACGTGGCACGAATGCGATTCCGCAGAAAGCGCGGATCCGCGTTGGATCGATCGAATCGCGGCGTGATCTTGCGCTCCTTGAGAAACTCCTCGATTTCCGCCCGAGTCACATTCAGCAGCGGCCGGATGACGCCGTCCGCACGAACCGGATGAATGCCGCGCAACGCCGCGATGCCGCCGCCCGTCATCAGCCGCATGACCACCGTCTCCGCCTGATCATTCTTCTGATGCGCGGTTGCGATCAGCGCGTCGCCGGCGATCTCGCGCAGCCGCGCATGCCGCACCTCGCGCGCCGCCGCCTCAACGCCGCGATGCCGGACGGCCTCGGGATCGAGCGTGCCGTCGGCCACGCGAAGCGCGATGTCGTAGCGCGCGCAGAGCTCGCGGACGTACGCCTCATCGTCGTCTGATTCCGCACCGCGAAGATGATGGTTGATGTGCGCCGCGCTGAATTCGATATCAACTTCCACCAACGCGACGAGCAACGCCGTCGAATCGACGCCACCGGAAACCGCAGCGACGATCGGCCCGCGGATGTCGTTCTCCGCGAAGAAGCGTCGGATGGCGTCGACGATCATCCCGATAGCGTACTTCCGTATGATCTCGCCATGGCGACAACGACATTCAACGTCCCCGACTCCTACAAGCACTACTCAAAACTCATCGCCCCGAACGACGATCTGATCCTCGGCGATGCGCACCTCAAGTGGTACGACATCCATCGCGCGGAATCGGCGATCACTGAGGCCGTTCAAGCCGAGGCTCGCGACTTTCTTCGGAACGATTCCGAACTCGAAATCGACGGAGACCTCGGATTCGTCATCCTTCACCTCTGCGGCGACTCCTTCTTCTTCCTCATCGTCTGCACCTGGCGCAATGCGAATGAACTGTGGGAAACCACGTACGCGAAAGACGGCGACACTCCCTTCGCGCTCTTTCCGAAGGAGAGACACAAGCCGGTCTTCTGCGTCTGGGAGCTCGGCGCCGTCATCCACGAGCAGAAGGCTTGGACGAGCTACCTCTACTCCGCACGCGACGACCACGCCCGCCGCGTCTGGATGGCCGATCGATTTCGCGGCAAGATGTGATGTTCGGTTATTGCGATCCGAGGATCACGTGGAAGACCGCGTCGGCGGCGCCGTGAGAGCCCTCGATGAAGAGGAACGACTGTCCGTCCGGACTCGCTGCGAATCGGAGAGTGCCGGCAGGAGCGTGAAACAGCTCCGTTTCGGCCGCGTTGGTCCAATCTCCCGCGACGCGCGGAATGACGCTCATGACGACATTCTGCGGTGAGAGATAGAACAGCTCGCCGCTATCACGGCGCCAACTCGGATTCTGACCACCACGCGTCGAGATCCGTTGCCTAGGCATGTCTTTGTCGATCAAGCTCTGTAGATAGATTTCGATCCCACCCGCGGTATCGGCAGAAAAGGCCAGCCATCGCCCGTCCGGGGAAGCCTCCGGATCGCGTCCCTTGATGTGAAGGGGCTCGACGTTTCGCGTTCGCATGTCCATGCGGAAGAGTTCCGCCTTCATCCAGAAGAACTGCCTGAAGAAAAACGAGGATCCATCAGCGGAAAAGCTTCCGGCGAATTGAAAGGATCCCGGCCGCATCAGCTCCTCCGAGACGGAGCCCGTCAGCGCGCGGCGAACGAGGTGCGGCGGTGCTCCCGCGATCGTTGAATAGAAGATCGATCTTCCATCCGGAGTCCAGACCGGCCCCAAGGAGAGGCCTGGTTCATTTGTAAATCGGTCTCGTACGCCACGGGCGAGATCGTAAATCCATATGTCACCGAGTCCGGTGCCGCGATTAATGACGGTTGCGGCAGCGCGCTTACCGTCGGGCGAAAAGTTGAGACTGATTTCGTCGAAGGGCCCATGATCGTCGATGAGGCGAGTCTTTCCCGTTCGATCGCTCATGACAAGGCTTCCGGTACTCGTGTCCGTCCGGTAGACGATCACGCCATTCGCGCCATCGAACTCCGCTTCGCAGGAGGGATACCAGTAGGCGACGTCATCCGCGATGAGCGATGCCTCGCCGGTCGTGGTTCCTTTGCTCGCGTCAAACGTCTGCGTAAGGAGCCTGCCGTCGCGGACATAAAGCAGTGAATCCGCGGCGACGAGTGTCGCCTCGGATATGTTTCGGAGGATCACCGAGGATGACGAAGAGTCGAGCGAGGCCATGACCAGTTGCCGGTCTAAAGAATTGGCGACATTAACGAGATAGAGAAAGTGACGGCCGTCTGGCAGGAGCCGAGGCCACCCGTGCCACTGCTCGCCGGGCTTCAAAGACGTCACTCTCACCGGCATTCCTCCCTGGTCCGAAATCCGGAGAACCTCCCTCGTTCCTCCTGGTTCCGCGTTCCCGGGACGGGTAAAGAGAATCGTTCTCCCTACCCACGATGCGACTGCCCCCGTAGGCACGGAGTCGCATAGCAACTCGGGGGAGGCATTGCTCGCGGCTTGCGTCTTCCAGAGTTTGCCTCGCGCGCTGAAGCCGATCCACTTTCCATCGGAGGACCAGAAGGGCGACGAGCCATCCTCCGAGCCCTCGATCTTCCTCACGGCTAAGGAGTCGAGACGCCTGACGTAAATCGACTGCACGTCGCCCTGCAGGCCGGCGAACGCGAGCGTCTGGCCATCGGGAGAAAGAGAGAAGTTCCGCACGTCGATCGATGGAACTTGACGGATACCGACAGGAAGAGCCAGATCGAGTCGGGCCGCGGTCGCCTTGATTGGAGGCGTGGTCGCAAGCCGCGTCGCACCCCACACCAGCAACCCGCCGAGCAGTGCGGCACCGGCAGTCGACATGAGAAGACGCCGGCGAGGCGCGGTGGTCTGTGGCGGTGGAACGGCGTCCGCGGACGTCGAAGGCTCGCTTAGCCATCGTAGTTGGCGCGCAACATCCTGCGCGGTTTGCCATCGGTCGTCGGGACGCTTTTCGAGTGCGGTGAGGACGATCCGGTCGAGGGCAGTGGGCAGAGACGGCTGCAGCAAACGGGGAGGAACCGGGTCGGAGGACAGGATGGCCGCGCTGATGGCCGCGCGTGAGCCACCTCCGAACGGCCGTTGTCCCGTAGCCATCTCGTAGAGGACGCAGCCCAGCGAGAAGATGTCCGTCCGGTGATCGACTTGCGTACCTTCCAGCTGTTCCGGCGACATGTACACCACCGTTCCGAGGATGGTTCCCTCGGCCGTGAGTGGATTCGCCACCGTCGGCGCGGCTGAGTCGTCCGAGGAGGTTCGCTCCGGAACGGCCAATTTGGCCAGGCCAAAATCGAGCAGCTTCACACCGGACGCCGTGATCATCACGTTGCCCGGCTTCAGATCGCGGTGGGTGATGCCGGCGCGATGCGCGTGTTGCAGCGCGTCGGCGATCTCGGCGCCGTATCGCAGCATCTGACTGAGTGGAAGACGTCCACGAACGATTTTGTCCGCGAGCGTTTCGCCTTCGAGGTACTCCATCACCAGATATTCGACGTCGTCCGCGCGGCCGATGTCGTAAAGCGCGCAGATGTGGGGATGGGAAAGTGAGGAGATGGCGCGCGCCTCGCGCTCGAAGCGCGCCCGCTGTTCGTTGTTCACCGTCAGACCCGCGCGCAGCACTTTGATCGCAACCGTGCGGCCGAGGCGGGTGTCGCGGGCGCGATATACCTCGCCCATCCCGCCCGCGCCGAGGAGGATATCGACCTCGTACGGACCGAGCAGCGTGCCCTTCGAAAGACTCACGTGAGCGTCGATCATAGGCCGAAAGATGCACTTCGTGACACCCACATGCAGCTCGTGGTTTGAGCGAAAGAAGCGTCGCAGTCATCTTGTCTCTCCGTGTGCAACACAAGGAGAACCAAATGAAAACGACAGTGACGCAGTGGGCAACGAAAGCGGCGGGAGCGGGCGCGATCGCCCTTCTTCTGGCAACGCCGGCCTTCGCGCAGTCGCGCGGCGGCTGGAACCAAAACAACAACAACGATCGCAACGGACAGGCGAGCCGTCAGCATGACAACGGCAATCGTCAGAACGCGAACAACGGACAGGCGAATACGCAGCACGCCAATGGCAACCAGACGTACGACAACACGCAGGCGAACACCCAGCGCGCCAATGGCAACCAGACGTACAACAACAACGCGCAGGGCAGCTACCAGCGCAACAACGACAACAACGGCTATCGCGAGAATCAGCGCATCAACGCCACCGGCAAGGTGAACTCGTTCAGTCGTGACCGCGACGGATATCGCGTGCAACTCGATCGCGGTCAGTCGTTCTGGGTTCCGCAGTCGAAGTTCGGCAATCGCGCCCGCGACCTTCGCGTCGGCGTCTCCATCACCCTCGGCGGCATCTTCCGCGGCGGATCGATTTACGCCGACGCGGTGAGCTGGCCCGATCAGTACGGTCAGTACGGATACGGCAATGGTTACAACCAGGGCTTCGTCCGTGGCGTGGTCGACCGCGTCGACTATCGCACCGGCACGGTTTGGCTGCGCGACGCCGCGTCCGGCCGTCTCATCACCGCCGACGTCAACGGCCGTTCGCTCCGCAACCTTCGCCGCGGCGAATACGTGGAACTGACCGGTCAGTGGATTCGCGGCGGAGTCTTCGACGTCGCGAGCATCGGCAGCTATCGCGGCCGCCGGTAATTGCATCGTTCAAGCAGTCCGACAACGCCCGAGGCACCGCGCCTCGGGCGTTTTGTTTTCGGGCTGCTACCATCGGCCATGCGCAAGGTTCAATTCATCGCCGGCATGGTCATGGTGCTCGCGTTCCTCGGAAGCGGCGCCTACATGCACTTCCACCTGGGACACCTTCGCGGCTTCCCATTGGCGCTGCGCATGGTCTACCGCGCCTCGCACATCAATCTGCTGCTCATCGGCGCGGTGAATGTGTTCGCCTCGCGAAGGGTCGATCGCGGCATCGAACGCATCGCATCCGCGCTGGCGATCGCCGCCGCCGTCTTTTTTGTGACCGCATTCATCGTCGAGCCGGGATTCGCAGAGCTGTTCCGTCCATGGACGCGGCTCGGCGTCTACGCCACCTTCGCGGCGATCCTCCTGGAAGTGGCCGCGGTGTCATACTCTCGGCGGTTTGATTGAGGAGGCCCCGTGAACTGTCCGCGAGATGCCGCAACCCTCGAATTGAAAACGGTTGGCCATGCGAACGTCCCGACCTGCCCGCAGTGCAGCGGCATGTTTCTGGAGCACGGGCAATTGAACGCCATCACCGAGCCGACTCCCGGCGACCTCGAATTCTCGACCGTCGATCAAGACTCGTATCAGCACGACGACGAGTTCGGACCGATCTCCTGTCCCCGCGACGCCACCACGATGCGCAAGGTCGACTTCAACATCGAGAGCAACATCATTCTCGACTACTGCCCGGCCTGTCACGGCTTCTGGCTCGACGCGAATGAGCTCGTGCGCATCAACGACGAGGTGAAGCGGCTGAACGAAGCCGGTGCCGAGGTGCCTGATCCGCTGCTCGTGAGGATATCGAACTTCTTCTGGAACATCCCAGTGCCGCACTGATGATCAGTGAAACGTGCCGTTCGCTCATCGCCGATTCGCGGCGATTCAGCACGACGTACGGCGCCGGATTCTTCAACCATCTTCCGATGGCACTTCTCGCCCTCGAACGCCTCGGCGGCGACGACGCGCGCCTGCGCGAGTTCGCGTCGTTCTACGAAAAACGCCTGCGCTTGCAAGCTCCCGGCGAATCGCTGCCGAACGATGATTGGCAAGCAGCGCTCGGACAGCGTCGTTATGAATTCGAGCTCGCCGCGAAGTTCGATGACGAAGTTCGGACGCGCGGATCTCTCGCGCTGCTACGCGAGGTTGTTCCGCATCTGACCGCCGGACTGGCCAGCGAGGCATTTCACGGTGCCATTCGCGTCGCGTATGCCGTCGATAGCGGCGACGATGTCGACGTTGCTCCGGCGCTCGCATCGTGGGTAACCGGATTCAGCGAATTGCGAGGCGCGCCTGCGGGAAAAAGATTCGCCTCCGCTGCCGATGCGTTTGCGGCGATCGCGGCTGACGATCGCTTCGCGACGACGATCGAAGGACGCAGCATCGATGCGCGGCTCGGCAAGGTCAACGCAATGCCGGCCTTCGCGGATTACCGATCGACCATCGCGAACGTGGCGCTTTCCGATCTCGCCATGATCGCCGCGCGCATCTTCATCGCCACCGGCGATTTCGCCGCGCTCCACCTCGTCACCGCCTGCCACGCCGTTCGCGTCCTGGAGCCGTTTCTGGGAGCTCCTGCGCTCGACGTCCTCGCGAATGCGATGCTCGCCGCGTACGTGGCCATCGGTCGTCCACCGCTCGCCACAACGATCATCGATGACAACGATGATCTAGCATCCCGCGCCGCAAGAAGCGACGACGACCACGACCTGAAACTCGTCTACTGCTGTTTGCAGGAAGAAGCGCACTACAACTCACGACTGCACCGAACCGCGGCCGCGGTACGGCTTGGCGTTCGCTAACGCCTCACCACGCCCGCACCCGCTCCGCTGGTTTCAGGTACAGCTTCTCGCCCGGTTTCACGTTGAACGCTGCATACCATTCGTCGATGTTGCGCACCGTGTCAGCGCGGAACTCGCCGGGCGCGTGACCGTTGGTCATCAGCGAATTGCGCAGCGCCTCGGGGCGGAACTTCGTGCGCCACACCTGCGCGAAGGCGAGGAAGAATCGCTGGTCGCCGGTGAGGCCATCGGCGGACGGCGCAGGCTTGCCGCCGTACGCGCGGCGATATCCGTCGTACGACGCCGAGAGGCCGGCGACGTCGGCGATGTTTTCGCTCAGCGTCAGCTTCCCGTTGATGTGCATGCCCGGCAGCGGCTCGTACTTGTCGAACTCCGCGGCGAGGCGATCGGCGGCGCCGCTGAAGTGCGCGAAATCGTCCTTCGTCCACCAGTTCTGCAGCCGCCCCGCGGCATCGAACTGGCTGCCCTGATCGTCGAAACTGTGACTGATCTCGTGGCCGATCACCGTGCCGATGCCGCCATAGTTCACGACCGGATCTGCGGTGCCGTCGAAGAACGGCGGATTGAGAATCGCGGCCGGAAAGTTGAGCCCATTCTGCAGCGGCAGGTTCACCGCGTTCACCGTTTGCGGCGTCATCCACCACTCCGTCTTATCGACCGGCTTCGCGAGTTTGGACAAACTCGCGTGGTAGTCGAAAAGCTGCGAGCGAATGGCGTTGCCGAGGGCGTCGTCGCGTTTGATGACGAGACCGTCGTAGGCGCGCCAGTGTTCGGGATAACCGATGCCGACGTAGAGCGTGCTCAGTTTTGCTTTCGCCTTCGTCTTCGTCGCGGGCGACATCCACGTCAGGTTGTCGATGCGGTGACCGAAGGCGGCGATGATGTTCTTCACCATCGCCTGCGCGGCGGCTTTCGACGCCGGCGGGAAGTAGTGCTTCACGTACAGCTTGCCGACCGCGTCGCCGAGGGCCGCGCCGGTCGCGCCGACGGCGCGCTTCCAGCGGACGCGCTGCTGCGGCGCGCCGGAAAGCGTCGTCCCGTAAAACTTGAAGTGCTCGTCAGCGAACGCTTTCGGCAGCAGATACGCCGCGCGGTGGATCGCGTGAAACGTCAGGTAATCCTTCCAGACCGCGAGCGGCTCGCTGCCAGTGAGTTTGGCGATGCCGGTGACCGCGGACGGCTGCCACACCATCAGCATCGGCTGCGCGGAAAGATCGGCGGCCTTGAAGTACGCGGCCCAGTCGAGTCCGGGCGCCTTGACCGAAAACTGCGCCAGCTTCCACGGATTGTTCGCCTTGTGCACATCCTCGGAATCCGTCCGGCTGCCATGAGCCTCGGCGATCTTGTGCTCGAGCGCGTAGATCTGTTCCGCGCGTGCCGCGGCGTTCGCAACATGCGCGAGGCCGAGCACCGCGGCGATGTGCGCGCGGTACTTCGTCTGCAGTTCGACGTCCTTCGGTTCCTTGCGAAGGTAGTTCTCGCGATCGGGGAGGCCGAGGCCGCCCTGGAGGAGATAGCCGACGTTGCGGGTGGGACTATCGAAATCGGGCGAGACCCAAAGTCCGAAGAGGCGGTCGGTATAGAAGTTCGTGCTGTTGAGCGCATCGACATCGGCGCGCAACTGGCTGCCGAGGATGCGCGCGAGCGACGGCTTGTCGGAGATCGCCGCGATCTGATCGAGTTCCGGCTGGATCGTTTTTAAACCGCGTGCCTCGATCGATCTCTCATCCATGAACGCCGCGTAGAAGTCGCCGATCTTGCGTTCCTCGGAACCGGCTGCGGCGTTCGATTTGTCCGCGTCCTGAATCAGCTTCGACGTCCGCTCGTTCGCTTTCTCCTCGAGGATCGTGAAGACGCCGAGGACCGCGCGGTCGGGCGGAATGGGCGTGTTCTTCGTCCACGTGCCGTTCGCGTACGCGTAAAAATCGTTGCCCGGCTTCACGCTCTTGTCCATGCCGGCGGGATCGAGGCCGTGATTCGGAACGGGTGCGGCGGCGGTGAGGGCGAGGAGGAAGGTGACGGCGAAGGCGAGTTTCCGTGAAGTCATGCGCTATCGTAACCCGCTGCCGATGCTCGCTTTTCTGGCCGTTTGTGCCGTTCTTGTCGACGATCCCCAAACATCGCCGCCGGCCGCGTCGGAGACGATCGTGGTCACGGCCACGCAGACGAAGACGCGGCTGAGCGATACGCCTACAAGCGTAGTAGTGATCTCGCGCGAGGCGATGCAGACCACCGCCGCGTCGATGACGGACGACGCTCTGCGGCAGGTGCCGGGCTTCACGCTCTTCCGCCGCTCGGGCAGCCGCAGCGCGAATCCGACGTCGCAAGGCGTTTCGTTGCGAGGCGTCGGCGCCAGCGGCGCCTCGCGCGCGCTCGTGCTCGACGACGGCATCCCGCTCAACGATCCGTTCGGCGGCTGGATTTACTGGGGACGCGTGCCGCGCGTGGCCATCGATCGCATCGAGGTCGTGCGCGGTGGAGCGTCCGATCTCTATGGCAGCGGCGCGATGGGCGGCGTGGTGCAGTTCATCCGCCGCACGAATGATGATGTTGCCTTCGAGACGAGCGCCGGAAACGAAGGAACAGGAACCGCGTCGCTGTTCGCGGCGATGAAACGCGGCGACTGGAGCGGCAGCGTCGACGCCGATTTCTTCACGACCTCGGGATACATCCTCGTCCAGCCATCGCAGCGCGGAATCGTCGACGTTGAAGCGGACACGCGCCATACGACGCTCGATGCAGTTCTCCGATATTCGAGTTCGTTTCTGCGGCTGTCGCATTACTCCGAGTCGCGAAACAACGGAACGCCGCTGCAGATCAATGACACGACCATCCGTCAGATCGCCGCGGGAACCGACATTCGTACCAGTTCCGGCTCGCTTCTGCTGCGCGGCTATGACAGCGATCAGGACTACCACCAGACCTTCTCCGCGATCGCAAGCAATCGCAACAGCGAACGGCTGACCGTCGATCAGCAAGTCCCGTCGTCCGGCCGCGGCGGATCGCTGCAATGGTTCTCGACGATCGGCCGCAACGCAATCGTCGCCGGCGGCGACGCGCGGCAAGTCAAAGGCGCGAGCGACGAGCTGCAGTTCGCCGCCGTCAACGGCAAGATCACACACGCCGATGTTTCCGGCCGGCAACGGAACGCCGCCGCGTATGTCGAAGACGTGGCCACGCTCTCGCCGCGCGTCACGTTGAGCGCCGGAATCCGTTTCGACTCGTGGCGAAACTTCGACGCGCAGCGAAACGGCGCGCCGCTCGCCGATCGCAGCGACGATGCCTGGAGTCCGCGCGTGACGCTGCTCGTCCACGCGTCCGATCGCCTCACGTTCACAGCGTCCGCCTACAGATCCTTCCGCGCACCGACGCTCAATGAGCTGTATCGCAACTTCCGCGTCGGCAACGTGCAAACGCTCGCGAATGAATCGCTCGGAGCCGAACGCTTATCCGCGATCGAATTCGGCGTCCGCAGCGGACCGTTGCGATTAACGGCGTTCTCGATGGCCACCGACGACACGATCGCGAACGTGACCCTCTCCTCGACTCCCGCCCTCATCACCCGCCAACGCCAAAACCTCGGCAGCAGCCGCTCCCGCGGCGCCGAGCTCGATTTCGAACAGCGGCTATCAACGAAATGGCGCCTCTCCGCCGGTTACCTCTTCTGCGACGCCACCGTCACCAGGGGCGACCTCGCCGGCAAACGCCTGCCCCAAGTCCCACGCAACACCGCCACGATGCAACTCGCCTTCACCCCACCGCGCGGCAGCGCCGGCGTCCAAGCCCGCTGGTCATCGATGCAGTTCGACGACGACGTCAACCAGTTCCCCCTCCGCAGCTACGCCGTCGCCGACCTCTTCGCGTCGTACCCAATCGCACCACGTCTCGACGCCACAATCGCCATCGAAAACGCGACCAATCGCCGCATCGAAGTGAGTGCTACACCCGTCCTCACCCTTGGTACGCCGCGCACGATCCGGTTGGGCGTGCGGTATGGACGGTAGTGAATAGCGCACACCGATAGGTGTACACTGCGCCGGTGAAGCGTCGCGAACTCGAACGGCGACTGATCGAATGCGGCTGGCGCTTCCTTAGAAGCGGCGGTCGTCATGACGTCTGGAGCAATGGCGAGCGTGATGAGGCGATTCCGCGTCACAACGAAATCAACGAAGTGCTAGCGCGCGCGATCTTGCGCCGCGCATGCAAGGAGCGCACATGAGATTTGAAGGCAAACTCAGTCGCGACGGCCGCTTCTGGCTAGCCGAAATCCCTCTGCTGGAAGCAATGACGCAGGGACGTACGCGCAAAGAAGCCCTGGAGATGATCGGCGATTGGCTGGAGACCATGATCGATCGGACTGACTTCAGCGCGCGCATTCATCCGCGTGGAAATCGCGAATTCGAAGTCTCTGGAAACGATGCCGCCGCAATGACCGCTCTGTTGCTGCGACGCCGCCGCGAAGCCAGCGGCGCGTCCCTTCGCGAGATCGCTTCCCGCCTCGGCGCGTCATCGCGAAACGCATACGCGCGCTACGAACGCGGCAACGCCGTTCCGACCCTGGCCAAACTCGACGCGTTACTCAAGGCAGCATCGCCGGGCGGTGATTTCGTCATTCGCGAATCGGGCGGATAACAATCTCATCACCCTGTTTTTCGCTCATCGAGAAGCAGGGCGAGCACGCTGATGCCGTCTGCAAGATGCGGCGGCGGAGTATTGAGAATCTCCGTGCGGACTCTGCCTCGGCTGCGGCGCAAAATGCCTCGTCGTTCGAGGTCGGCGCGCTTCCGGTCGTCCGCTGTTTCCTGCGCAGTCATCGCCTCACACCTTACCTCGGAGTCGCTCACAACCCGCTGGATATAATCCGCGCCGCTGGCGCCTCTTGATCGCCACGCACGGAGGACGCATGGACGAGCAGACGGGCGGAGCGGCGGAGGCCAGTGCCGCGATTGCCGAGGCGGAGAGCCACAACGAGCCGAAGATCGGGGAGAAGGACAAGCTCGAAGAGCTTTGCGTCAACACAATCCGCTTCCTCGCCATCGATGGCGTCGAGAAGGCGAAATCGGGACATCCCGGCGCGCCGATGGGCATGGCCGACATGGCCTTCGTCCTCTGGACCGATTTCATGCGCCACGATCCGAAGGCGCCGGCGTGGCAGGATCGCGATCGCTTCGTCCTCTCCGCCGGGCACGCGTCGATGCTGCTCTATTCGCTGCTGCATCTCACCGGCTATCCGGAGATGACGATCGAGCAGCTTCAGAGTTTTCGCCAGTGGGGATCGAAGACTGCCGGACATCCTGAGTACGGCGACGCGCCCGGCATCGAAGTCACTACCGGTCCGCTCGGACAGGGATTCGCGAACGGCGTAGGAATGGGCATCGCCTCGAAGATGATGGCGGCGCGATTCAATACCGACGACGCGTCCAAGCCCGTTCAGAACTGGATCTACGTCATCTGCTCCGATGGCGATCTCGAGGAAGGCATCAGCGCTGAGGCCGCGTCGCTGGCCGGGCACCTCGGGCTTGGGAACCTCATCTATCTCTATGACGACAACGACGTCACGCTCGACGGCGACAAGCGGCTGTCGATGTCCGAGGACGTGAAGAAGCGATTCGAGGCCGCGCACTGGCACGTGCAGAAGATCGATGGACACGATCGCGACGCGGTTCGCAAGGCCATTCGCAAGGCGCAGAAGGTCACCGACAAGCCGTCGATGATCATGGCCAAGACGGTGATCGGGCAGGGGAGTCCTAAGTTTCACGGCACCTCGCGCGCGCACGGCGAACCGCTCGGCGCCGAGGAGGCCGCGGCGACGAAAGTGGCCCTCGGATGGCCCGCCGAGCCGACGTTCTACGTTCCCGACGAAGTCCGCGCCGAGTTCGCGCGCAAAGTGAAGAAGCTCGCCCGCGCGCGCAAGCAGTGGGAGAAAGGGATGGCCGAGTGGCGTGCGCGCAATCCGCAACTCGCGGCTGAGTGGGATGCGTATTGGTCGCATTCGCTGCCCGACGGTTACGAGCTGCAGCTTGCGGAGTCGGGCAAAACCGAAAAGCCGATCGCGACGCGCGAGCTGTCGAATCAGGTGATCCAGAAGATCGGCGAGATCGCGCCGTTCGTCATCGGCGGCGCAGCCGACTTGGCGTCATCGACCAAAACGAATTTCAAAAACGGCGGCTCGATCGAACGGCTGAAGGACGACGTCAACGATCCGCCTCCGTTCGACCTGTTCAAGGGCAAGAACCTGCACTTCGGAATCCGCGAACACGCCATGGGCGCGGCGCTGAACGGCATCACACTCTACGGCCCGTTCCGCGCGCACGGCTCGACGTTCCTGATCTTCTCCGACTACATGCGGCCCGCGATTCGCCTCGCGGCGCTGATGAAGATCCCGTCGATCTTCGTCTACACGCACGACTCGGTCTTCCTCGGCGAAGACGGTCCGACGCACCAATCCGTCGAGCAACTTTTCTCACTCCGCCTGATCCCGAACATGACGCTCTTCCGCCCCGCCGACGGCGTCGAAACGGGCATGGCCTGGGCGTGGGCGATCGGCAGCAAGCACGAAGGTCCAACGATCATCGTGCTGACGCGGCAGAAGGTGGACATCATCCCTCACGGCCCCGCCTTCGACCCGCACGACATCTGGCGCGGCGCGTACGTCCTCGACGGCTACGCCGACGGCGACTTCACGTTCATCGCCACCGGTTCCGAGGTGACGCTCGCAGTGCGAACGGCCGAACTGCTGCGCCAGGAAGGCATCCGGGCCCGCGTCGTCTCTGCCCCGTCACTCGACCTCTTCGATCGTCAACCTGTTGACTACCAGAACGAAATCCTCGGCGATCGCAGCCGCATCGTCGCCATCGAAGCCGGCCGCTCCTCCGGCTGGTACAAGTACGTCAACCACGACGCGCTGGTCATCGGCATCGACCGCTTCGGCGCCTCGGCGCCGCTCGCGGATATCGAGAAACACTTCGGGTTTACACCGGAGGCGGTGGCGGAGAAAGTGCGGGGGTGGCGGAAGTAGCTATCCGCGACGGATTCGCTGCCAGAGGTCGCGAGCGTCTTGTTGAAGGTCGGGGAGGCGCTCTTCAACGTCGGCGATTACCTGCTCGGAGGCGACTTTGAGGAGCCGGCCGACATCCCACGCATCCTGCGCGCCAGCAGCTGCGAGCTTCAGCAGAATGAGATCAGAGGTCGTGACGGTCGGGAGATACCCTGCCGCCGACTGGACCCATTCCGCCCGCTCAATGACACGCTGCTCCCATTTCCAGCGGCCAACGACAACGTCGATTGGACGCTCGCTCTCAGGGCGAATCCACACGACTCCTTTGAGCGGGTCGAATAAATCTCCGCGCCGGACCTCAACGTATGCGAGTTCTCGGATCGGTTCCCAGAGATCATCGTCCAGTACACGCTTATCGACCGTCAGCAGATCTACGTCGTAAGTGGATCGTGGAAGGCCTCGAGCAGCTACTGCCGAAGCGCCGATCAGCGCGAACGGGATCTGCTGTTGTTCGAAAAGCTTGGCAACGCGTTCGACGAGAGTCACGTCAGACGCCTGCTTTGCTGCGTGAATAGCGGCGGCCGCTTTGACGCTCCACGCGAATCCGCGCCAGTGCCTCGGCCCTCGTAAGCCCATTCGCGGCGCAATAGATAACGAGATCCTCTTCACCGATCGCGAACGCGAGCTCCATTCGCTCGGACGGAGTCATCGCCAGCATCCGTCGATCCAGCTCTTCTCGCGTGTCTTCGGCAACCTTGCTGCGCATCGCATCCGAGTATACGACCGCTACAATCCGCGCATGCGCATCCGAGTTGCCGTTGCTCTTCTCTTCCTCGCCACTTCCGCCTTCGCGAACTTTCGCGAGTTCTCCGACCTCCCCAAGAATCCGGCGCTGGAACTTGCGCTGAAGCATGCGGCGGAGCAGACGCTGAAGGATTTTCCGAAACTGACAGCGGACAACCTTGCGCTGAGCATCATCGACGTCACCAAGCCGGCCACCATCGATCGCGGCGACTGGCATGGCGACGCGCCGTTCTATCCGGCCTCAGTGGTGAAGCTCTACATCATGGCCGAGGTGTTTCATCAGAAGCTGGAAGGGGATCCCGAGGTGGCGCGGGCGCTCGGGGAGATGATCCGGCTTTCCGATAACGACGCAACCGCGTTCCTGATTGACCTCATCAGCGATACGTGTCCCGGTCCAAACCTCGAGGGGCGCGCGCTGGCCAGGTTCATGGACAAACGCCGCGTCGTGAACCGCTGGTTCGGCTCGATGGGATACGACATCAGCGCCATGGCCAAGCCGTGGAGCTTCGGGCCATTCGGCCGCGAGAAGCAGCTCCTCGGCGGCGATGCGCGTCCGAATCGCAATCGCTCCAGCGCGAATTCGTTCGCGTCGCTGATGCTTTGGATCGTGCGTCACCGCGCCATCTCCGGCGCCGACAGCGACGCGATGCTGGCGCTGCTCGAACGTCCATTGAACCCGCCGCGTGCGGATGAGAATCAGGTCAAGGAGTTCATCGGCGAATCGTTGCCGGCAGGATCGCGCGAGTGGTCGAAAGCGGGTTGGACATCGGAAGTTCGTCACGACGCCGCGTACATCGAACTGCCCGGCGGGCGAAAGATCATCCTGGTCATCATGACGCGCGGAACCGCGGATGATGTGAAGCTGATCCCGGCCATCGCGAAGAGCGTGCTCGCCGAACTGCAGTAGCAGTCGTGCTACGCTGACTCCTCACGAAAATGGCTTGGTGGGTCTGGGTTCTCGTCGCATTTCTGCTGCTCACGATCGAGTTCTTCGCGACGACGGCACACATCGGATTTTTCGCGGTCGGCGCGTTTCTCGTGGCGCTCATCGTCGGCGTTGGAATCCCGATGCCGTTGTGGGGACAGCTGCTCACATTTTCGATTTCGTCGGTCGTCCTTCTCGTATTCGTGCGGCCGGTCGTCGTGCGCAAACTCGGCCTGAACGTCACCAAAGTGGTCGATTCGCTGGTCGGCGAGCAGTCCATCGCCATGACCGATATGCCGGTCTCAGCCGAAGGAAAAGCGGAGATGCGGGGAAGTAGCTGGAACGCCCGCAATGTTGGAGAGACACCACT
>JAXDIO010000305.1:0-5659 GCA_034663965.1 Thermoanaerobaculia bacterium
GTGCGCACGCGCGGCTGGCGCTACTTCATCATCGTGTCGATCTGCCTCGCCATCAGCGCCGCGTACGAATTGCTCGAATGGCGCGTCAGCGTCGCTTCCGGCAGCGCCGGCGACGCATTCCTCGGCACGCAAGGCGACGTGTGGGACACGCAGGAAGACATGGCCACGGCGCTCGCCGGCGCACTCACTGCGCCTTTGCTTTTGGGCCGTCTACAGGATCGTCAGATCGCACGGCTGTAACGCGATCGCGAACACCGCGAAAATCGGTGATGAACCAGAGCACGAGCATCAACAGCCCGAGCATCACGTAGAAGTTGCGCGAGAGCACGCCGCGCGCGAAGTTGCCGTACCACGGCGCCGCGATGAGGCAGAGCGCGAGCAGCAGTTCGACGAAACCGTGGATGCCGAGGCCGACGACTTTGATAATGCCGAGCGGGTAGCGCGTGAGGATCGCCATGGCCAGAAGCACGCCGCCGAAGATGTACGCCCACTTCGCCTGAACGCCCGCGAAGCCGACGACCGATGGGCCGACGAGCAGCAGGATGGCCAGCGCGTAATCGAGAATGCCGTGCGAAACCGCTCCGATGCTGCGATGAATCATGGCAGGTCGCGTCCTTCTCCCTGGTCAAGTACGAGGAACGGCGGATTGCCGTTTTCGGCGAGCGCAACGCTCAGGTCGTGCACCGGATCGTACTCGCCATCGTCCGCAAGCGCGAACGTTCCGAAGTGCACGCCCACACTCGTGCGCGCGCCGAGGGCGAAGTGCGCGTCGACGGCCTCCGCCGGATCGATGTGCACCGGCCCCATGAACCACCTCGGCAGATAGTTTCCGATCGGCAAAAGCGCCGCACGAATCGGCGCGAAGCGGCGTCCAATTTCGGCAAAGTGATTGCCCCATCCCGTGTCGCCGGCGAAGTAGACGTGCCCCGACTTACCGCTGATCACAAACCCGCTCCACAGATTGCGATTGCGGTCGCTGATCGCGCGCGCTGAAAAGTGCCGCGCCGGAACGACGGTCGTCTCGATGCCGTTCGCGTGTTTCGTCGTCTCCCACCAATCGAGATCGATCGCGTCGTGAATACCGTGACGCCGCAGGAGCGCCGAGTTGCCGAGCGGTGTGACGATCGGAGCGTCGATCCTGCGCAACGTTGCCATGTCCATATGGTCGTAATGGTTATGACTGACGAGAACGAGATCGACCGGCGGCAGATCCTCGAAACGAATCCCCGGCGCGCGATGCCGCCGCGGCCCGGCGAACGAAACCGGCGACACCCGCTCCGACCAAACCGGATCGGTGAGGATGTTGACGCCATCCATCTGAATCAGCGTCGTCGAATGATTGATGAAGGTGACGCGCAGCCGTCCGCCATCCACCCGCTCGTGCGGCGGTGGACCATACGTCGCCTCCGGATGCTCCGGCCACTCTCCCGGCACCCGCGTCAGCTGCCACTTCAGCACCGAACGCTTTGTCTCCGATTTGCGCTCGCGATTGTGAAAGCGCTCGCCATCGAAATGATCGGACGCCGCTCCCCGCCACCGCGGCGACGCGAAGAAGATGCGCTCGATCGCCGCCGCGGCGATGACGGAGCCGATAGTGATCGCTGCGGCTTTTGCCGTTCGTCGCATCGCGCGTGTCTTCAGCGCTGCTCAGAAGCGCCGCTCGTACAGATCAGAGATGCGCACGAGAAGGCTGGCGTACTCCTGCGCGATGTTCTTTTCTCCAATCCAGGCAAAGGGAAAGGGATCTTTGTTCGTAGCGACATATGGAAGTATCAGAACTTCGTCGTAATTGTTTCGGACGTCGCGATCGAGACGGCGCACAATTTCTTCAGCTTCTTTGGCCGGCGCTCTCTTCGCGATGGTTGGACGGTCACCTTCGTAACTGATGTATTCCGGCGCGTGATTCACCCCGGCGATACCGACCGTGATGCAGTTTGGATTCAACGTTCGGAAAACGTTTGCCTGGTTGTTAAGGTCTGTCGTGACTCGATCGATTTGCGCTGTCATTTTTGTGGCCACGATCTTTACTTCGGCGCCGATCTCAAGATTCGCTATCGGCCCGCGAGCGACGGCGTATCCCGGAATCAGGCTGGCCATCACGCCGGGGACGATGCGTCCAAACGTCCCATCTCCGCGTCGCCCCTTCTTGCCTTTTACCTGATTTCCCGTGTTCACGACTCCGATACGTGCTTCAACAGTCTGAACGAACTTCTTCGAATCGGAGAGGCCGAGGAGATCCTCGTAAAGATACGAGGCAATCATGTCACCGGTGTTGCTGACACGATGGTTGTACCTTTGCCCCCGAAAGACTTCGGCAAAGGCTCGCAGCAGATTGAGCTCTTCCACGCGGCTATGCTAGCGGAACTGCGGGGGAAACTTAGCGGCTTTTGGCTTTCGGGCGGACGACTTCGAACTCGACGTCCATCCTTTTCTGCAAAAAACGCGATTCGACGATATCGAGGTATGCCTCCTCGATTTCGTAGCCGATGCTCGACCGGAACGCCTTCATAGCAGCTTCGGTGGTCGATCCTGTGCCGAGGAATGGATCGAGGACCGTATCGCCGACAAACGAAAACATCCGAATGAGACGATAAGCAATTTCAATCGGAAAGGGCGCTGGATGGCCGCGCTCACGGCTGGACCCGGTAACGTCGGTCCATATCGCGCGGAACCAGCGCGCGTGATACTCCTTCTCGATCAGCGAAAGAATTCGTTGTTCCTCGGTAGGCGCACGATAGCCGCCCGGCTTGCGGAACATCAGAATGTATTCGACGTCATTTTTGATGATCGCGTTGGGCTCGTATGGCTTCCCGAGAAAAGGAGCGCCGTTGCCCTCAACTTCGGTAACAGCATTGGCGATCTTGTACCAGAGAATCGGAGTCAGATAGTCGAAGCCGGCATTGCGACAGTGAACTGAAATATCGGCGTGTAAGGGAACGACAAGATGCCGGCCATTTTTTCTTCGAGGGAGACACACATCCCCCACCACGATGCATAGCCGTCCTCCAGGAACTAGCAGGTCAAAGCATCTCTCCCACACCTTTGATAGTTCTTCCTGGAACGTCTCGTAGTTCTTCCAATGGCCGAGTTGCTTCTTTCCCGCACCACCGTCGTACTCCTTGAGCGTCCAGTATGGCGGCGATGTGACCACGAGATGGACGCTTTCGGGCTTCGTGAGTTCGCCCATCTCTCGCGCGTCTCCGAGCATCGCCAGATGCCGCGTTTTTAAGATGTCTGGCTTCGTGGCAAAGAGGCGAAGCTTTGCGCGGAACTTCTCGACGATTGTTGGTTCAGTCGCTCGATTCAGCATGTAGGAGGCACCTCTGAGGGTACGTGGTCGAGAGAAGCATTTCAAGCTCACTTCTCGCTATCCGCCGCTCGAAACCGAGGCTACCTCGGATCGCCACCAAAACCGAGGAACTCTACTTCTCGTGGAGACCCTCAGAAGGTGGCCATGGATAGCTTCACCCCGCCGGCACCGGCTCCAAAGTCGCCGGAACATCGTCTTCGATCCGCTTGTGCGTGCGCGCGACCAGCACGTAGATCGACGGCACGACGAAGAGGGTGAAGCACGTGCCGATGATCATGCCGGTGACCAGCATGATGCCGATGCTGTTCCTTGCGCCTGCGCCGGGGCCGCGGGCGAAGACGAGCGGGAGGTGGCCCATCACCGTGGCGGCGGTGGTCATCAGGATCGGGCGGAGGCGCGTGCCGGCGGCTTCGAGGACTGCGTTGAGTTTGTCCTTACCGGTTTCCTGAAGGTGGTTCGCGAATTGGACGATGAGGATTCCGTTGCGCGACACGAGTCCGACCAGCGTGATCAGTCCGACCTGGCTGTAGATGTTGATCGACGTCAGTCCGAGGAATGAGAAGAGGAGTGAGCCGGAAAGGGCCAGCGGGACGGAGCCGGCCAGGATGATGAACGGGTCGCGGAAGCTTTCGAACTGCGCGGCCAGCACGAGGTAGATCAGGATCGCCGACAGCAGGAACACGCCGAGGAACTTCGTCCCCTCGGTACGAAGCTGCCGCGACTCGCCGGCGTAGTCGACGGTGAAGCCGCGCGGCAGGATCTTCTTCGCCTCGTCTTCGAGAAAGCTGAGGGCGGTGTCGAGCGAAACGCCGGGCGGGATCGCGCCTTGAATGCGCACCGCGTTGAGCTGCTGGAAGCGCTTCAGTTCTCGCGGCTCGGTCGACGTCTGCAGCGTCGCGAAGGTCGAAAGCGGAACGAGCTTGCCATTCCCGCCGGTGATGTACATCTGCGTGAGCTGATCGGGCGTGAGCCGATCGCTACGCTTGACCTGCGGGATGACTTTGTAACTGCGCCCCTGAATGCTGAAACGGTTGACGTAGTTGCCGCCGAGGAGGACGGAGAGATCGCGTCCGGCTTGCGTCATGTCCACTCCCTCGGAGCGGAGCTTGTCGCGATCGAACACGACTCGCGCCTGCGGCTGATCGAACTTCAGATCGGTATCGGCGAACATGAACTTGCCGCTGGCGAACGCTTTCTGCACGAGCTGATCGGCGAACTCCGCGAGCCGCGCCGGCTCCGCGGTCGAGACGATGGCCATGTCGACCGGAAATCCCTGATTGCCCGGCAGCGATGGAGGCAAAAGCTCGATCGCGCGGATGCCGGGGATCTTCGAAACGCCCGCTGACGCTTCGACGACCAGCTCGGACGTGCTCTTTGAGCGCTGGCTGTACGGCTTGGCCACCATCCCGCTGAAGCCGCCCGTGGGAAAGATGATCTCGAACGTTGCCACGGTCTCGGGGAAGGAGCGATAGACCTTGTCGATCTGCGTGGCGAAGAGCTTGGTCTGCTCGATCGTCGAATTCGCGGCGGCCTGAATGATGCCGAAGACGAAGCTCTGATCCTCGGCCGGCGCCAGCTCCTTCTGCGAAAACATGTAGAAGGGAAAGATGAGCGCGACCACGATGATCCACAGTGTCAGCACGACCGGCCGGAAGTTGAGCGTGCCTGCCAGCGCGCGCGTGTAACGGTCGCGCAACCTGTCGAAGCGCGCGTTGATCCAGCCGGCAAAGCCGCGCTCCGTGTCGCCGGCGCGCAGCAGCTTCGAGCCCATCATCGGCGAAAGCGTCAGCGCCACGAATCCCGAGATGATCACCGCGCCGGCCAGCGTGAAGGCGAACTCGCGGAAGAGCGATCCAGTCAGCCCGCCCTGCAGCGCCACAGGCGTGTAGACGGACGCCAGTGTGATGGTCATGGCGATGATCGGTGCGACCAACTCGCGTGCGGCGTCGGCGGCCGCCTGCAAAGGCGTCTTGCCCATGTGCAGATGCCGCTCGATGTTCTCCACCATGACGATGGCGTCATCGACGACCAGGCCGACGGAGAGCACGATGGCCAGCAGCGTGAGCAGGTTGATGGTGAAGCCGAAGACGGCCATCAGCATGACT
This sequence comes from Thermoanaerobaculia bacterium, assembly GCA_034663965.1. Lineage (GTDB taxonomy): Bacteria > Acidobacteriota > Thermoanaerobaculia > Gp7-AA8 > Gp7-AA8 > JADGNZ01. The sequence goes on from JAXDIO010000305.1 coordinate 5,416, forward strand.
GCGCCGATGAGCGAAATCGGCACCGCCACTACCGGGATGATCACGCCGCGCAGCGATCCCAGGAACAGGAAGATGACCAGGACGACGATGACCAGCGTCTCGGTCAGCGTCTTGAGTACCTCGTCGATTGCGTCCTGGATGTACGCCGAGGAGTCGTACGCGATGAGGCCTTTCATCCCGGCCGGCAACTGCGTCTGAATTTCCGGCATCGCTTCGCGAACAGCCTTCATCACGTCGAGCGTGT
>JAXDIO010000334.1:0-3063 GCA_034663965.1 Thermoanaerobaculia bacterium
ACCAGCGATTGATCGATCCGATTGCCGGGCAGGTACGCGCCGCCGGTTTCCTTCGCCAGCCAGAGCATCGACGACGTATCGATTGCATTGGATCCCGGCACCGGCCCTGCGCCCATCGGATTGATCCCCTCGGACATGTTCATGTCCAGTCCCTCGGAGGAAATGATGTAAAGGCTGGTATTGGAGATATTCGCCTCGTGTACGAGGAGCTCGCGCATCTCGGCCAGCTCGTTGTTTTGTCTGGTCATGTACTGAACGTCGGCATCCAGAACGCCGCGCGAGGAACCGCGAATCAAAGGTGATTGTGTCCCCAGTGGGAGGTATCCAGTGACCAGAAGGATGATCTTTCTTCCTTCGAGGTTTCCAAATGCGCGTTCTGCCTCGAGGATCGATTCCGTCGACGATTTCGCGAAGATCGACTGTTCCTTGAGCGACAGCTCATCGCTAAAGATGTCGATGGTGTTCTCCGTGGTCAGATTGCGGTTCGTCGATATAACCTCGTTCAAATCCCTACCGCCCTTGTTGCCCCCAGCGGCCGCACTCATTGACGCGATATCGAACTCGCCATGTTGCATCGGCGCTCTGATTGCGTTGAGCGTTCCGGTTCTGCGGACCTCGGCCACGACATTGTGCAGCACCTTCTTGCTCGACGTCATCGGAAGCACCATGTGGATCCGCTTGTCGATCGTCGCAATGGACCAGTCATAGCGGCCGTCATCGAAATGCTGATCGATGAACTCCACCAAACGGTCGAGCGCCACATTGCGCCCATGAGGAGTCGTATTTTGATTGTCGATCAGCACCAGCACCTTGCGGCGAAAGCGGTCCGCGGAAGAGGGGTTGGCGTCCGCTACGGCGCGGGTGTCGATCTTCGGTTGCGCGCTGTCGACCGCGTAGAAGTTTGAAATCGTCTGCGGCTTGTCGTCCTCGAAGATCTCAAAATCGTCGCGGGTCAGTCCGGAAACCGGCTGGCCGCGGCGATCGGTGACGGTGACGTCGACATTAACGACGGAGACGTCGATCTTCTCGACCAGCGGCGGTGGCGCGGCCACCGGATTCGGCTGCGGAATCGCTTCCGATTTCCGCCCCTGCTGCGACTGCGAAGAAACGGCGAACAGCAATGCTACTGCTATGACGATCTTGCGCATGAGAGCTCCTTGGGTGTGGGGAGTGGGGTGTTGGGTGTGGGAACGGTAACTGTCGAGAGCGATTGTCTCGTTCTAAGTCTTCGACAAATCGAAGTGAGTCAGTCATTGAGATCCTCAACTACTACTCCCCACCCCCGACTCCCCACACCCGCGTTCAATCACCATACCTGACATGCCTTGCTGCGCACCATCGGCGAGTCCGCGGCGCAGTTGAATGCCTTCTGGAACTGCGGCAGGTCGGAAACAATGCCATTGATCCGGTATTTGCCCGGCGAATGCGGATTCGTGATCGCGTTTGCGCGCAGATTTTCCGGACGCTGGTTCTCGCACGCCCACTGCGCGAAGCCGATAAAGAAGCGCTGATCGGGCGTGAAACCGTCGACCGATTTTGTCTCATTGGGATCGGCCGCCTTCCACGCCAGGTAGGCGAGCAACGTGCCGCCGAGGTCCGCGACGTCTTCGCCCGAGGTCAGCTTCGAATTGATCTTGATATCGTCGACGATCGTGTAGCCGGCGTACTGATCGCGCACACAATTGACGCGCTCCTCGAACGCTTTCGCATCCTCGGGCGTCCACCAGTCCTTCAGATTTCCCTGCGCGTCGAACTGGCGGCCTTCATCGTCGAACGCGTGCGTCAGCTCGTGGCCGATCGTCGAGCCGGTGTTGCCGTAGTTCGGCGCATCATCGAGCTTCGGATCGTAAAGCGGCGGCTGCAGGACGCCGGCCGGGAAGTTGATGTCGTTCATCTGCGGGTTGTAATACGCGTTGACGGTCGGCGGCGTCATGCCCCACTCATTGCGATCGACCGGCTTGCCAATCTTGTTGAGGTCGCGCTCCGATTCGAAAAGGATCGATCGCGTGCCGTTGCCGTAGAAATCGCCGCGCTCGATTTTCAGCGCGCTGTAGTCACGCCATTTGTCCGGATAGCCGACCTTGTTCGCGACGGCGTGCAGCTTCTCCAGCGCGCGCGCCTTCGTGGCCGGAGTCATCCAGCCGAGGTGGTTGATCTCATCCTCCATCGCCGTCTCGATCGCCTTCGTCATCTCGACGGTCTTCGCTTTCGTCTCCGGCGTGAAGGTGCGCGCCACGAACTCCTGGCCGAGCGCTTCGCCGAGGTCGCGGTCGACGTACTGGACGCACCGCTTCCATCGCGGCGGCATCGCTTTCACACCGCGCAGCGTGGCGCGATAGAAGTTGAAATCCTCCGCGACGAACTTCTTCGACAGGTACGGCGCGCGCGAATGCACGGCGTGCCAGCGGAAGTACGCCTTCCAGTCCGCCAGCGGAACACTCGTCAGCTCCTTCTGCACCTCGGCGAAGAACTTCGGCTCGGTGACATTGAGCGAAGTCACGTTCACGCCACCGGTGGATAGATAGGCCTTCCACGGAAACGCCGGCGCTGTCTTGCCGAGCTGCGTCACCGTCATCTTGTGCGCCAGGTTGTGCGGATCGCGCCGTTCGACACGAGTCAGCGACGCCTTCGCCAGCGCCGTCTCGATGCGCATCACCGTCGCCGCGTCCGCCTTAGCACTCGTTGGTGATTCCCCGATCAACTCCAGCATCGACGTGACGTGCGCGAGGTACTGATCGCGGATCGTCTTCGATTTCGCGTCAGTCTTCGTGTAGTAGTCGCGATCCGGCAATCCCAGCCCGCCCGCACTTGCCTCGGCGATGACACTCGACGCGTCGCTGTAATCCTGCGTCGATCCGAAGCCGAAGAGCCAGCCGTTCCCACTCGTGCGGAGATGCTGTTTCCCCAGAAACGCACCGAGGTCCGACTTCGCTTTGAGGCCGGCGATCTCGTCGAGCAGCGGCTGCAAAGGCCTGACCCCAAGCTGTTCGATCTTGTCGATGTCCGTGCACGCATCGAAGTAATCGCCGATCTTCTGCTGCACCACCGTGCGGTCCGCGCGCG
>JAXDIO010000352.1:0-7761 GCA_034663965.1 Thermoanaerobaculia bacterium
TGCGAAGGACGCATCAGGCCGAGGTCGGCGCTGATGACGACTCCGAACGTGACCGAGGCGATGATGATCGCGATCGTCGACAGAATGCGTTTAGTGGTTGGATTCATGTCTGTTGAAGCTCCTTTGAAACGTTGAGTGATTTGGAAGGCGGGCCATTTGCCCCGCTGCGTTAGACGTGCCAGCGGGTGCGGCCTGGCGCCGCATGTGTCTGAGACGAACGAGGCCACGAAATGTTTCGTGGTCAGATGTTACGCGGTACGAACAACACACGACGCCGTTGAAGCGTTCCTTCCGTCTCCAAAAAGTGCGTCAGTTCGGGATGCGGAAGTCCGATGGTTCGAAGATCGGCGACGCCGCGCCACTCCGCGCCACGTCGAGCATGGCCCGGCCGAGGATTTCGGTGGTGGTGATGTAGTTCGGAAACAGGCGCAGCAGCAGCGGGAGCAGCGGCCGGGTGATGGCGTAAGCGACGCGATACAACTTCGTTCGCGAGGTCTCGCCGTGCATCGGCTGAATGCCCGCCGGCCGGAACATGTACGCGGCCTTGAACGGCAGCCGCAACAGCGCGTTCTCGGTCGCGCCTTTGACGCGCGCCCACATCACTCTCCCCTGCTCTGTGCTGTCGGTACCGCTGCCGGAGACGTAGATGAATGTCATCTGCGGATTGAGCCTCGCGAGCGTCGTCGCCGCGGCCATGGTGAGGTCGTAGGTGACGCGTCGGTATTCAGCCTCAGTCTTGCCCGCTGCGGATGTGCCGAGGCCGAAGAAGCAGGCGTCGTAGCCGGTGAGCTCGCCCTCGATATCCGAGTAGTCGTAGAGATCGGCGTGAGCAATCTCGCGCAGTTTCGGATGTTGCTGTCCTGTGACAGTCCGACCGATTGAGAGCACGCGATGCACGTCCGGCGCGAGGAGGCATTCGCGAAGGACGCCCTGTCCGACCATCCCGCTCGCACCGAAGAGGATCACATCCACGCCGCCGAGCATACTCGACGGCGCTACAATCGCGCCTCCTCGGCAACGCTCATCGACAGGAGAATCGCATGCCCGTCACACACAACATCAAGCCGGAAAAAGGGGATGTCCTGCTGCTCGTCGGCACGATGAAAGGCGCGTTCATCCTTCGCGCGAGTGAGTCGCGCAAGAAGTGGGAGATCGGCGGGCCGTACTTCCCCGGCAGCGCGGTCTACGGCATGGCCTACGACGGCCGCTTTGGACGCCAACGCATCTGGGCGGGTCCGGCCAGCATGCATTGGGGCGCGCTGCTGCGTTCGAGCGACGATTTCGGCGAGACGTGGACGGATCCCCAAATCGCGAACGTGAGATTCCCCGAGGGCGCGGAAGCGGCGCTGAAGAATATCTGGCAGATCGTTCCGGGGCGCGATTCGGAAGCGGACACGCTCTACTGCGGCGTCGAGCCGGCGGCGCTGTTCAAGTCGACTGATGCGGGCGATTCGTGGAACTTGGTGGAAGGACTCTGGAATCATCCGCAGCGGCCGAAGTGGCAGCCGGGCGGCGGCGGACTTTGCCTGCACACGATCCTGCTCGATCCAAGCGATGCGTCGCGCATCCGCGTGGCGATTTCGACGGCCGGAATGTACGCGACGGAAGACGCCGGCGAGACGTGGCGTCCGTCGAACAAAGGTGTTCGCGCCGACTTCCTCCCCGACAAACACCCGGAGTTCGGCCAGTGCGTGCACAAGGTGGCGCAATCGAAAACGCGTCCGGAGCGGATGTACTTGCAGAACCATTGGGGCCTCTACCGCACGGACGACCGCGGCGAAACGTGGACCGACATCGCGAACGGCGTCCCGTCCGACTTCGGCTTCGCCGTGGGCGTCCATCCGACCAACCCCGATACCGCCTGGATCGTGCCGCTGGAGTCGGACGGCTTCCGCTGCACGCCCGAAGGAAAGTTGCGCGTCTACAAAACCGAAAACGCGGGCAAGAAGTGGAGACCAATGACGAAAGGTCTGCCGCAGAACGGCGCCTACGAGACGGTGCTTCGCGATGCGATGGCAGTCGATGCGCTCAATCCGGCCGGCGTCTATTTCGGCACCCGCAATGGAAAACTCTTCGGCTCAAACGACGAAGGAAAAAGGTGGTCGGAACTGGCGGACGGCCTTCCCGCCGTCGTGTCGGTGAAAGCAGCGTACATCTCCTGATGTCCTACCTCTTCGTCATCCCAGGTCCGCTGCGCGACCTCGCCGGAGGCCGCAGCGAAGTCCGTCTCGACGGCCACGCCGATTCCATCCGCGACGCGCTCTCCCTCCTCGGCGACCACTACCCCAAAGTCCGCGACCGCATCGTGACGGAGTTGGGCGAGGTCCGTCCCCACATCAACATCTTCATCGACGGCGACAGCTTCAGGGATACGGGCGGGCTGTCCGCGCCGATTCGGAACGGAGCGGAGATTCTGATTTTGCCCGCGGTTAGCGGGGGGTAGGTTGGATGTGTTTGCCTCATCGGGGACGTTGCTTTTCAACTGTCGTCACACAACTGTTTTTCTTTGCGTCGCGCTCTGAGACCAGAGCACTTTCCGCCGTAGTCTCTTCAAGGTTCCCCTGTGCGCCAGTAGACTCGGCGTGATCTGCAGCGCGCACGCAAGGCTGATGCGGCTCAGGCACGACCGTGAATGAATAGGGTTTCTGAAAGTATGAGTTCATCACGGCACCAGGCCGAATCTGAAGAAATCTGTTCTCGTCACCATCATCGGACTCAATCACGAGCACGAATTTCGTGGCCGCGAGATATTTAGCATCGTCATCGCAGCTCATTTCGAACGGATAGATCTTCGCCAATTCAATGTCGGGGTGATCAAACGTGGGGAAATAGGGCTCGACACGAGAGGCCAAAATGTGGCAGCCGGACTGAGTAATGTCCAGATAGGTTACTTTGACAGTCGCAGCGTCTTTGTTAGGAAATACACGGACCCGTACTTTCGGGAGCGCGGCCGCGTCGTCCGCGTTCACCTTAACTTTAATTGGTAAACGGAGATCATAAGAGTGGTTCGGCTGCACAAACCTTGGCGCAAAGACCTTTACCGAGATTTCTTGGTCCGTCGTACTCGGCGGCGCCGTTTTTTTCTTCACAGTCGCGTGTTTCGCATTTTTCTGCGCTGCCGTGGCGACGTCACTCATCATCGTAAGTACCAGCAATGGCACGATCACCGCCAATCTCATTATGAGCCTCCGCATAAGCTGTTTTGCAGGTAATACGAAATTCTTGTCGCGACGAGGTCCGCCGTTTCATCGGCATCGATGAAATAAACCTTCTCGCGCTTTACCTGAACGAAGACGTTGTCTTCTACGTCATAAAACGTGACAAACTTGTCGTCGCTCGCAAGTATCAGGCATGCGCGATTTCGTGGCGATGCTTGAAGGATGCGCGGATTTTGCGGGCTGGCCAAGATTCCGTCATACATAATGCGGCCCGATGGGAACCGAGTGGGAAGGATTACTTTCCCATAGACGACCGGCAGTGTAGTGGCATTAACTACCACCATTGCTAGCAAGATGATGCGTAGCAGTGTCGCGGTCAACGTTGAGACCGTTCGCAGTCCGGGCGCAATGCAGAGTACAAGTGCCAGGTACATGACGAGCGCTGTGCCGAAAATGTTTACGGTGAATTCCTGGTCGATCGTGAGTCTCGAGTGGAGCTGTTGTTTGAGCACAGCAGCGGCTCCGGCTCCTACCGGCGGCCTTGCGGTCGTGATATCCTTCGGAAGGATTGCAACGCCACCCGGAACTACAGAGCAATCCACGCCGACTTTGCTCCTCATCAAATTAAGAAGGGTGTGATCGTCGCGCGAGCAGAGAAATCGCTCCCAGATGTCATGTTCCTGGCGTGATGGATTGGTTTCGCACACAGGCGGTTTCTCGAGTAGGTCGGACATGCGCACATAGGGGAGATCGAACCGTCGTGACTTGACTACGTAGAGTATCGTGAGCGTTACCAAAGCCAACATCCAGACAGTTCGCGCCGCGTGTACTCCCATAGGCCGATACAAGGCGAAGTCAGCGAGGATGCCGCCCAGAACGATCACGGCAACGCCAGCAAGCGCGATGACCCAATGGACCCACGTGGAGGCAACGGCGTCGAGTAGAAATCGGCCGCCAAGCGCAACATAGTCTGCCGTCGGTCGATTCGTAATTAGATTGATGCCTAAAAGGCTGTCTCGGGAATCCTGTACAACGTAGCCCATGCCGGTTAACAACCCTACAGCGCCCAGCGACGAAGCAATCGCGGGTAACCAAGGCAAATCCGCGAATGCTCCGAGTATGCTCGCTTTGGGGTCTCTCGCCGGTGGCTGGGAAGGTATTTCGGTCATCGAAGACCCCTGTGATCTCAGTCCAACGTCGCAAGTTGCTCCGCGTCGGATATCCAGAGTGATGGAGGGACAGGAAGGAAAATTTCCCGCCTAAGGGCAGGGATTCTTCGATCCTGATCGTCACCTCTTTCAAATGTGGACAAAAACGGTGGATGTGGAGGCGCGAAGTGCCCGACTCACTGACCGGCAGGACTCTTCCGCCTCGGCTGCGCGCGGGCCTCGTGCGGCGGCGCGCGATGCTGCGAGATCCTACCCCCCATCCTCCACGTTCTTCAGATGGAACGAGAGCGACTCGAGGTTGATGCGGAGGTCGACGGATTTCACTTTCACTCCCGGGCGGGAGCGGAGTTGGGTGGGAGCGAAGTTGAGGACCGCGTTTAAGCCAGCGTCGGCGAAGGCGTCGTAGACGGTTTGGGCGGCTTCGGCGTTGACGGCGACGATGCCGATGTCGACCTGGTGTTCGCGGATGATCGACGGGAGCTCGTCCCAGGGGAGGACTTCGATACCGCTGCGCGAGCGGCGTCCGATCTTGGACGGATCGTTATCGACCAGTCCCGCGATTTCGAAGCCGTGATCGTTGAAGCCGGCGTAGTCGGCCAGGGCCATTCCGAGGTTGCCGGCGCCGGCGATGAGGACGCGGCGGGTGCGGTCGAGGCCGAGCTCGCGCACGAGCTGATCGCGGAGGCGGGTGACGTTGTAGCCGACGCCCCGCGTGCCGAACTCGCCGAAACAAGCAAGGTCTTTGCGGATCTGCGCGGAGTTGAGATGGAAGCGTTCGGCCAGCTCCGCGGAAGAGACGGTGCTCTGACCGACCGACTCCATGAACGTCAGGCAGCGGAGGTAGACCGACAGCCGGCCGGTCGTAAGTTCTGAGATCGGTTCGCGGTCGTTGGTGTTCGGCCGGTCGTTCGACATAGGTGGCGGACTACGGGAGGAGAGCCCGGGCAGCAGCTCCTGCCGCGTTGAAAAGAGGTGTTGGGAAAAGGCCGATGGCGAAGATTCCGATCAGCGAAATAAGAAGCGCACCGGTGCCGAAAATATCGGGATCGATCGCGTGCGACGTCGCATCGGCTTCCTTCATGTAGAGAAAGTAGACGACGCGCAGGTAGTAGTAGACCGAGACGATGCTCGTAAGGATGCCGATGAAGGCGATGGTCATGTGGCCGCTGTCGACCGCGGTTTTGAAGATGTAGAACTTGGCGATGAAGCCGGCGGTTGGCGGCAGGCCGGAGAGCGAGAACATGCAGATGGTCAGCGCCAGACCGTAGAACGGACGGCGGAAGCCGAGGCCGGCGATGTCGTCGAGCGTCTGCGGATCGTTCTGGTTCTTGGCGAGCATCGAGATCACGCCGAACGCGCCGATGTTCATCAGCGCATAGGTGATGACGTAGATGCTGATCGCGGCCACGGATTCGTCGCGCAGCGAAAGCAGGGCGATAAGCATGTAGCCGACATGCGCGATGCCGGAGTACGCCAGCATCCGCTTGAGGTCGCGCTGGGCGATGGCGACGGCGTTGCCGATGATCATGGAGAGGATCGCCAGCGCGGCCACCATCTTCATCCACGAGGCCTGCTGGATGACCGGCGTCATCGACGAGAAGATGCGCACGAGGGCAATGAGCGTGGCTGCTTTCGGCGCAGTCGAGAGCCAACCGGCGATCGGCGACGGCGCGCCTTGATAGACGTCGGGCGCCCAGCCGTGGAACGGGGCGACTGCGAGTTTGAAGCCGAGGCCGGACATCAGAAGAATGAAGGCGATGGTGAGGAGCGGATTCGAGGCGTCGGCCGTGGCGAAGTAGCGCGAGAAGACGGCGAGGTTCGTCGAGCCGGTGGCTCCGTAGAAAAGAGCGGTGCCGTAGAGGACGAAACCGGTGGCGAACGCGCCCATCAGGAAGTACTTGAGGCTCGCTTCGTTCGAGACGGCGATGCGGCGGTGGAAGCCGACCAGGATGAAGATGCAGATCGAGAGGAGTTCAAGTCCCAAAATCACGATGAGGAGGTCGAGGCCTTTGGCCATCATCATCATGCCGACCGTGCCCCACATCAGCAGCGCGTAGAACTCGCCGCGCTCGAATCTTTCGCGCGCCAGGTAGGCTTTGGCGAAAAGCGTGGCCAGGATTGCGGCCAGCAGGAAGGTGCAGTCGAAGATCACGGTGATCGCGCTGATCTGGTAGGTGCCGCCAAAGAAGTTGCCGCCGACGACGAACAGCTCGCCCCAGCAGGCGGCGACAAAGACGATCACGGCCAGCGGCGCGGTAGCACTTCGAAGCTTCGGCGCGAAGGCGTCGAAGAGGATCAGCAGAATGCCGCCGAGGGAGAGGATCAGCTCGGGGAGGATGGCGTTGATCCAACCGTTTTCGAGCAGCGGGGTGAGAGTCAACGAACACCTCCGTTGCTGGCGACCATCGCTTTGCCGGCGTCGGTCTTCTGGACGATCTGAAGGAGTTGCTTGACGCTCGGCGTCATCTTGCGGAGGAAGGTGTTCGGGCGGACGCCGATCCAGACCATGAGGATGACCAGCGGCACGAGGGCGGCGATCTCGTTCCAGGCGATCTCGGGAACGTTGCGATTTTCGTCATTCGTGATCGGGCCGAAGAAGACGCGCTGGATGAGCCAGAGCAGGTAGATGGCGGCGAGGATGACGCCGGTCGCGGCGACGATCGTCCAGCGCGGTGAAGTCTGGAAGGAGCCGGCGAGGATCAGGAATTCGCCGATGAATCCGTTCAGGCCGGGCAATCCGACCGAGGAGAGCATGGCGATGATGAAGAACGTGGCGAAGACCGGCATCGTCTTCGCCAGTCCCCCGTAGTCAGCGAGCAGGCGTGTGTGGCGGCGTTCGTAAATGACGCCGACGCAGAGGAAGAGCGCGCCGGTCGAGAGTCCGTGGTTGACCATCTGCAGGATCGAGCCTTCGATCGAGGTCTGGTTCAGCGCGAAGATGCCGAGAACGCAGAAGCCGAGGTGCGAGACGGAGGAGTAGGCGACAAGCTTCTTCATGTCCGGCTGGACCCACGCCACGAGCGCGCCGTAGACGATGCCGATCACCGCGAGGGCGATGAGCAGGCCGGCGTATTTGGCGGTGGCGTCGGGGAAGAACGGCAGGACGAATCGGAGGAAGCCGTACGTGCCCATCTTCAGCATCACGCCGGCGAGGATGATCGAGCCGCCGGTGGGCGCTTCGACGTGCGCGTCGGGCAGCCAGGTGTGCAGCGGGAAGAGCGGGACTTTGATTGCGAAGGCCAACGCGAACGCGAAGAAGAGCAGCGTCTGTGCGTGCGGCGCGAGCGCCGTCCCGTACAGCTCCGTGATGGTGAAGGTGATCACGCCGGTGTCGTGCATGTGCGCGAAGGCGAGATAGATGATGCCGAGCAGCATCAGCAGCGAGCCGGCGATGGTGAAGAGGAAGAACTTGATCGCGGCGTAGATCCGGTTCG
>JAXDIO010000392.1:0-7292 GCA_034663965.1 Thermoanaerobaculia bacterium
CGGGCACGATCCGATTTCAGGACATCGATGCCGTTCGCGATCCCGACGCGATTCGCCGGAAGCTCGGATATCTGCCGCAGGACTTCGGCGTCTACGACAACCTCACCGCGATCGAGTTCCTCAGCTATTTCGCTGCGCTGAAGGGCGTGCACAGCCGCGCGCGCATCAACCAGATGCTGGAGATGGTGAACCTGCACAACGTTGCCAAACGCGCGGTCGGCGGCTTCTCCGGCGGCATGAAGCAACGACTCGGCATCGCGCAAGCGCTGATCAACGATCCCGATCTTGTCATCGTCGACGAGCCGACCGCGGGACTCGATCCCGAGGAGCGCGTACGGTTTCGCAACGTGCTCGCGGATGTGGGGCTGGGGAAGCTAGTCATCCTCTCCACGCATATCGTCTCGGACGTCGAGTCGGTGGCGACGCACATCGCCATCATGAACGCCGGCGCGATCATCGCCTGCGCCACGCCCGAAGAGCTGATGCGCACCGCCGAGGGGAGCGTGTGGGAGCTGGTGGTGCCGTCGGAACGATTCGATGAGTTGCGGAAGAGTGCGCGCGTCTCCAGCGCTGTGCGCAAGTCGGATGGCGTTCACGTTCGGATCGTGAGCGGCAACGATCCGGGCGGCGCTGAAGCCGCGGAGCCGACGCTCGAGGACGCATTCCTCTACACGATGAGCACGAAGGCAGCCGCGTGATCGAACGAATTACCGCGATCGTCCGCGCCGACTTTCTGATCCGCTTCCGCCGCCTCTCGACGGTGATCGTCTTCCTGCTTTTGAGCGGCTTCGCGTATGTCTGGGTGCCCGACGCAGCCACCGGCCGGACGTTGATGCAGATCAACGGCGCGCGCGTGCTCTACAACTCTGCGGCCATCGGAATGGGCACCTCGATGCTGGCGTCGATGTTCGTAGGCCTTTTCGGCTTCTACGTCGTTTCGAATGCCGTCCGCCGCGACGTGAACTCGGGCTGCGGCTACGTCATCGCCTCCACGACGATGCGCAGCGGCGAGTACATCATCGGCAAGTTCCTCGGCAACGTCGTCTTCCTGACGACGTTCATCGGCGGCTTCATGGCCGCGTCGATGGCCATGCTGCTCGTGCGCGGCGAAGCTCCGCTGGAGCCGCTGATTTTCATGAAGCAGTACGCGATTGTGACGCCGTCGACGATCGTCTTCATCTCCGTCGTCGCCATCGTCTTCGAATCGATTCCGTGGCTCTCCGGCCGGTTTGGTGATGTTCTCTACTTTTTCGTTTACGCGGCGTCGCTGGGGATCGTGGTCAGCATGATGGTGGAGGGCGGCTCGGGGCTGGCGCGCTATTTCGACTTCAGCGCCTTCGGCTACCTGATGGAGCAGACGCAGAAAACGTTTCATACGCAGGCGATGTCGATCGGTTCGTCGAGCTTCAATCCTGCTAAAGCACCGATCACGATCGCCGGACTCAATCTCGCTGGCGACGCCTGGGCCACGCGCCTGGTTTCGACGATCGCGCCGATTCCGATGCTGTTGCTGGCGCGCGTCTTTTTCCACCGCTTCGATCCCGCGCGCATTCGCGCCGCCGGCGCAAAAGGAAAGCGCGGCTGGATGCGCAGTTTCAATGCGCTGGTCAAACCGCTCGCTCACGTGTTCGCCGCGATTCCCGTGCGCGGCGCGGCACTGACCGACGCGATGATGACGTTCGCCATCACGCCATTCGCCGGCATCGCGCTGATCGGCATCACCATCGCCGCGGTGGCGAGTCCGAAGTCGCTGCCGATCACCTTCGCCATCGCCGCAATCTTCATCGCCGACATCGCCTCACGCGACCGCCGCGCCGGAACCACCGCTCTCATCTCCGCGTCTCCGCGCCTCCGCGAGAATATTGTCCCCTGGAAATTCGCGTCGTCGTCGATCGTCGCGGCGTTGCTCCTGATCGTTCCACTGGTTCGGAACCCGATCTCCGTCATCATCGGCATCCTCTTCATCGCCGCGGCCGCAACGTCCCTCGGCGTGATCAGCGGCAACCCGAAGACCTTCATCGTCCTCTTCCTGACGTTCTGGTACGTGGTGGTCAACGATCACGGGAAGACAAAGGCTCTCGACTTCGCGGGCTTCTATTCAACGCCGGCGATGGGAGTGACGGCGATGTACGTGGGGATCGCGATCGCGTTCATCGCGGCTGCGGCGATCGTGCACCGCGCGCGATTGGCGGATCGTCTCGGCTAGTCGTTCACGATGTGGCCCGCAACGAGGGCAGCGCCTATGACCGCAATCCCTGTTGTGATCAATATGCCGGCGGCGCCGTATTTGTTCTCAAGAGTCATCGACAGGATGTTGGAAAGAGCACCGCCGAGCATGATGCCGCCGACAGTTCCTAGGTGTCGATAGAAACGGCCGCGCGATGCGCTTGTCAAGTGCTCCGCAGCGCGTTCTACATGCGCAGCTGAGATGTCGTCTGCACGTCCACGACGCGCGATTCGCGCAGACTCGGTCACTAGATCCGAAATGAATTCGGCTACCTTCGCTCGTAACACTTCATATGCTTGGCTAGAGAAAGCCGGACGGCCTTCGACGGGCTCGACGATACGTCGGAGTTCGTCGGCAAATGGCTCAGGTTCGTCCGAGTTCACAGATCCCTACGTTCATTCGGGGCGAAGCTTCGCCGAGCGTCCGACGGGAGAGACGTTTACCAAGATCGCGGGGTTGAGAGGTGAGTGATCTAGAACCGCCAGATACGCAGCAACTAGCGAGTCACGCGTCTGCCGGATGTGAGCTGATCGACTGCGGAAGGTTCGAATCACAAGTACAAAGACAAATACGGTCCCGAGGAACGCCGCAGCGACGCCGGCAGCCGTGCCGAGCAATCGGCCCTTAACTCCAACATCAGCCAACACACTTGCTGCCACTGAGATAAATCCTCCAGCAAGTCCCCAATACCAATTGTCAACGAGGTTTGACAGCAGTGACCGCGTGCCCTCTGGCTCTTCAAACTTTTGAAGTTTGTCGCTCATGGCGATCATGATAACTCCGTCGCAATTTCGACGATGCGCTAGCTCCGAAAATTCCGGTGCGATAGCCTTGGCTAGACGTTATTTCTTCGCCTCATTCACCAACGTCGCCAGCCACGCATCCGTCTTGATGAACCCTTTGCCCCACGAATCCCATGGGCCGAGGATGTTCTCCGCTTTCATCTGATCGAGAGTCTTGCCTGCGGCGAGAGCAGCGGCGACGGCTTTCGTCGTGCCGCGGAGAACCTCGGCGAACGCGCGGAGACCGGCTTTGTCGGAGAGCGGGCCGTGACCGGGGATCACTTTCGCGTCGTCGGGCATCGTGGAGAGCACTTTGTCCACTGCCGCGAGCATCCCTTTCACGCTGCCGCCGTTCTCCGTGTCGACGAACGGATACATGCCGTTGAAGAAGTCGTCGCCCATGTGCACCACATTCGACTGCGTGAAGAAGATGATCGAGTCGCCGTCGGTGTGGCCGTGGGGGAAGTGGACGGCGCGGATGTCTTCGCCGTTCACGTGAATCGTGGCGCGGTCGTTGAACGTGATCACCGGCAGCGCATCTTTCGGCGCGGGCGGAGTCGCTCCGCCGAGGTTTTTCGAACCGGCGGCGAGGCGCGTGCGAACGTTTTCGTGAGCGATGATCGGACCGTCTTTGCTGAACGCCTCGTTGCCGCCGGTGTGATCGCCGTGGTAGTGCGTGTTGAGGATGAACTTGATCGGTTTCGCGGTGATGCCGTGCAGCGCCTCGCGAATCTTCGGAGCGAGCGGCGCGAACTGGTCGTCGACGATGACGATGCCGTCGTCGCCCGACGACACGCCGATGTTGCCGCCGGCGCCGGTGAGCATGTACACGGTCCCGTTCACTTTCTGGACCTTGATCTCGATCTTGCTGAAATCCTGCTGGGCGAAAACAGAGGTGGCGGCGAAGACGAAAACGGCGATCATCAGTTTGCGCATGGCGGCGGATTGTAAATGAGGTCGAGCGAAGCCATCGTTCGCGTCGGATATCCGTGGTGGCTGCGCCCCTTTCTGCATCGCCGCACCATCGCCATCACCCTCGGGCGGCGCATTTACGTCGCGGATGGACACGCCAGCGATGCGCTTCTGCGGCATGAGCTGGTGCACGTCCGGCAGGCAGGCGAGCTCGGAGTTCTTCGATTCCTGTGGCGCTACGCCGCGGAGTACCTGCGGTACCGGCGCCGCGGAATGACACACGACGAAGCGTACCGCGCGATCTCCTTCGAAGCCGAGGCCTTCGCGGCAGAAGGCAAGCAAACCGTATAATCGGCCCTTCGCGAACAGCCTGATGATCCAATTCCACGCGCTCGAAATCCCGCAACTGGAACGCTTTCTGGAGCGCCAGAAAGCGGGGCTTTCACTCAAGAGCGACATCGATCTCGATCTCATCCTCCGCCAGATCCTGCAGAAGGCGAACGAGTTCGTGCCGTCGGAATCGGGATCCATTCTTCTCGACGATCCCTTCCGTAAAGTGGCCACGCGGCGCGACAACGAGCTGGTTTTCATCGCCACCTTCGGCCACGCCAGCCGCAACCTCATCGGCCAGCGGCTCTCCGCGAAGTTCGGGATCGTCGGGCAGGTCTACCAGTCCGGCACGCCCTACGTTTCCGCCGACGTGAAAGAGGACGATTTCTTCTACGCGGAGTTCGACGAGCAGCTCGGCCACAAGACTCACTCCGTCGTCTGTGTTCCGATCTACATCGGCAAGACCGTCTGCGGCGTGCTCGAGCTGATCAACCGCCTCGACGGCAACATCTTCACGGAACGCGACAAGACGTTGCTCGAGATCTTCGCCGGCTACACCTCCTTCACGCTGCAGAACGCGCTCGACGCCAAACGCGCGCACGAGTTGGCGAAGAAGGACGACCTGACCGGTCTCTACAACGACCGCTGGTTCAACGTGCGGCTCACCGAGACCTTGTCCGAAGCGCGCAAGAGCGGCAATGAAGCGGTGCTCATCTTCATGGACCTCGACCGCTTCAAGGCGATCAACGACGGGCACGGTCACCTGGCCGGAAGCCAGGTGCTGCGCGAGATCGGGTTCCTCTTGAAACGGATCGTCCAGCAAGGCGACGCCACCGTTGCCCGCTACGGTGGCGACGAGTTCGTGATCGTTCTTCCGAACACGAAGCTCGACGACGGCATCGCCGTTTGCGAGGACATCCGCCGCACCATCGAGGAGACGGAGTTCCTGGCGCGCGAGTGGGGCTTCAGCATGCCACCGCTCCACCTCGCCGGCCTCCTTTCCGCTTCCCTCGGCATCGCCCAGCATCTGCCGGTCACGGATTCGAACGAGTCTCTCGATCAGGAGAAAAGCGACCTCCTCCGCCGCGCCGACGCCGCAATGTATCGCGCCAAATCGCTCGGCAAGAATCTCGTCGTCGTAAGCAGGGTGGGCGAGGAATTGCAACCGGCGGGGATGGCGAGCAGTAGTCGATCAGTCGACTAATCCACCACTCTGCTATCTTTGGAAATCTCAAATTTGGAGGTTGACGTCCTTGGCGAAAATCACTGCGGAGTACATTTGGATCGATGGGCAGAAGCCGACGGCGAAGCTTCGTTCGAAGACGAAGATTCTCGACGGCGCGAAGTCGCTTTCGGACATCCCGGAGTGGGGCTACGACGGCTCCAGCACCGAGCAGGCAACGGGACATTTCAGCGACCTGCTTTTGCGTCCCGTGAAAATGGTCCCCGACCCATTGCACCGCGAGGGCGACGTACTCGTCCTCTGCGAGGTGCTCAATCCGGACGGCACCGTCCATCCGAGCAACACGCGCGCCTTCCTGCGCCAGGTGGCCGAGCAGTACAAGGATCACGATGCGTGGTTCGGCATCGAGCAGGAGTACACCTTCTTCGAAGGCAACCGTCCGCTCGGCTGGCCCGATCACGGATTTCCCGCGCCGCAGGGCGGCTACTACTGCGGCGTCGGCGCGGATGAAGTCTTCGGCCGCGACGTCGTAGAAGCGCACGCCGATGCCTGCATGCGCGCCGGAATCCACATCGTCGGCACGAACGCCGAGGTTATGCCGGGACAGTGGGAGTTCCAGGTCGGCGCGCTGCCGGCGCCCGATATCGCCGACGAGCTCTGGCTCGCGCGCTGGCTTCTGTACCGCATCGGCGAAGAATTCGGTGTCAGCGCCACGCTGTATCCGAAGCCGGTCAAAGGCGACTGGAATGGCGCTGGCGCGCATACGAACTTCTCCACGAAAGCGACGCGTGCCGAGGGCGGCATGAAGGTGATCGAGGAGGCGATGAAGAAACTCGAACGCCGCCACGATGCTCACATCAAGGTCTACGGCGCCCACAACGAAGAGCGATTGACTGGATTGCATGAGACCGCACCGATCCACGCCTTCCGCTACGGCATCAGCGACCGCGGCGCCTCGGTGCGCATCCCGATGGCGACCGCGAATCAGGGATATGGATATTTCGAAGACCGCCGTCCCGCCGCGAACATGGATCCGTATCAGGTCTGCGCGCTCTTGATTGAAACGGTTTGCGGGCCTTGACGTCATAGAATGCGGCGGCCGGTCGAACAGACCGGCTGCCGCGCAACGCCGATGATCGAACTGCTGCTCAACGCTGTCTGGCTGGCCATCGTCGCCGCCGCCTTCACGGTGGTGCCGCGCCGCTCCAGCCGCGCCACGCTCGGCATCGCGTGCATTCTGGTACTGCTCTTCCCGATCATCTCCGTCTCCGACGATCTCGCACTCGATGGCAACTCGCTCGAAGAAGCGCTGGCGATCATCGTGTGCATGCTGCTGCTCGCGGTAGCGCTCATCGCACTGTCGCGTGTTCAGCCCGTGATCGCCGCACCTGCGCTGATCCTGGTCGCGATTCCGTCCGATCCGCGCTCTCCTCCTCGCGCGTAGCCCAGCCGGCTCGCGCAGCGCGTTCCTTCCGAACGCGACGTTTCCCATCGACTCACTGCGTGCACTCCGGCCGTGAAATGGCGGCATCCTCGCGTGCCGGCTCCCCCTGGGCCGGCACACCGGGCTCGGGGGTGTCGCCTTTTGACGGCCGGCCGTGAAATGGCGGCACTCTCGCGCGTCGGCACCCCCTGGCCGACGTCGGGCTGCGAGGGTGCCGCCGTTTGACCGCCGGTTGGGATTCAGTCAGCTATTCATGAGATGGCAGCGAATGTGCTGAGGCTGCCAGGCAGAAAGAGGGGAGACTCAATATGAATAGTTTGATCTGGTTTCTGATCATCGGCGCGATCGCGGGTTGGCTGGCTGGTTTGGTCATGAAAGGCCGTGGATTCGGACTGCTCGGCGACATCATCGTCG
>JAXDIO010000406.1:0-3326 GCA_034663965.1 Thermoanaerobaculia bacterium
TCGAGCCCGCGACTTCGTCGCCCCTCACGGCCATAAGTCCTCCGAATCCTGTAGGTTGAAACCCGCTCTCAACCGGGCGGGCGATTATAGCGCAGAGAAGCTGTGCTACTTTTGGAGCCAATGCGCCAGTTATTGGTCCTCATCGCCCTCGCTGCCGTGTCGTGCGGCGGCGGTTCTCCCGATGCTTCCGACAACTCCTCGGAATGGCTCCACGTCCTCCGCCACAAGCAGGCGGCGTCCGCGCCGAATGCGCCGGTGCATGCGAAGCAGGCGTACGCGGACACGCTCGGAGCGTTTGTCGTCAAGCATCCGACGCACAGCCGCGCCCGCGAGGTCTACCAGCACATCCAACTAGATTTCGCGCACGAGCTGGCCGTGGTCGGCCGTCATCAGGATGCGATCCGCATCTATCGCGCGGTGCTGACTCACGATCCGAAGAACGAGGGGGCGCTGAAAGGCCTCGCCGATTCCGTCGATCATCTCGCGGTGTCACACGAGAAGTTGCTCGCGCTCGAAAAGGGGATGTCGCAACGCGACGTTGCCCACCTCCTCGGCAAGCCCATTCCCGGCTGGCAGGTCACCAACGACCGCCCCGACTCGACCATCGAGTCGTGGTACTACCGCCGTACCGGCGGCGGTATCGCGGGGGTCTACTTCCGCGATGGAGTGCTGTTCGCAGCGGAAGAGAATTCGCAGGCGAAAATCGCACCGCTGATGAAGCAGTAGATTCTCCGGAATCGCGCCGTCGGCGCCATCGTTCACATCGCCGCATGCCCATTTACGAGTACCAGTGCACGAAGTGCAATGACCGCACGGAGGTCATCCAGAAATTTACCGACCCTCCATACGCGGCGTGCGAGAAGTGCGGCGGCGAGGTGCGAAAGTTGATGTCGGCGCCGGCCATCCAGTTCAAAGGCTCCGGCTTCTACAAAACCGATTACGCCAGCGCAGCATCGAAGGCGGAGACGAAAGCGGGATCGTCGGAAACCAAGAGCGAGTCGTCATCATCCGGCGACAGCAAGCCTTCCGAATCGAAGAGCGAGACGAAGTCCGAATCAAAATCAGAAACGAAGTCCGAAACGAAAACCGAAACCAAGGCACCAGCCAAAACGGAGTCAAAGAGCTCCGACTAAATCCGAATGGGAAAAGTCCGGCAGTTCAAGCAGCGGGCCGACTCGATGCTCGAGGAGGTCTTCCGGTCTCTCTTCGAAGAGATCGATACGGAGAAGATTCGCCGTGACGTGGCCGCGCTCAAGGAGAGCGAGCCCGACTTCCACTCCGACGAGCACGCCCGCATGCTGGTTCGCCGCACCGCTCTTCGCTGCGCCGCCGCCGGCGCCGTCTCCGGCATCCCGAGCGGTTTCATCGCCATCGGCTCCCTCGGCGCGGAGCTGGCCTTCCTCGTCTTCCAGCAGTTCCGCCTGATTCTCGGTATCGCCACGGTCTACGGCCATGAGCCGTCGCAGCGCGAACGTTTTACGGAAGCGATGTCGTGTCTTGCGTACGCGTCCGGCGTCGGCATCGGCAAGCAAGGCATCGCCACGATGCTCGAATCCGCCACAGTGGAAGGCGGAAAAATCGCTGAGAAGCTCGGCGCGAACTTTTTCCGCGAACGGCTCACGAAAGCGATCCCGTTCGTCGGCGTCGCTGCAGGCGGTACGCTGAACTACATCTCCGTCCGCGCCGTCGGCCGCGCCGCGATCAAGTTCTACGAGTCGCAGGTCGATCCGGTCGATGACGCCGTCGCCGACGAGATCTGGTCCGAAGGCGACCGCGAACACGCTTAGCGGGCACGGCCCGCAGCGTAGGTTGCCTTCGGCTGAGTCAACTGGGCTGCCGTGAAAGTCAGGTTGCGCGGACGATTGTTTTTGCGTTAAGCCTTCGCGACACCCGCGCAAAAAACAAGGAATGCAAGAGACGACCTCCCCGTTTGAGCGCGGTAACTGAGCATGAGCAAATACGCAATGGATTCGACGATGGAAGTCCGCTCGCCGATTTTCGAGCGGCGGCGCCTACGCCGTATTCGCATGATCGTGGAGCTCACGCTCAACCTCGTCGGCAGCGACATGACCGTGTCGCACCGCGAAGCGAGATGCCTGGTCCGTTGCGCGCGCAAAGCGATCCTCGAACTGCATCCCGGATTCGAACAACGCTACGAACGGATCGTCCTTCCCTACTTCGAGCGCATGCTGGCCAGCCGCTGGCCGCACGAGCAGGCGTTCGATGACGATTGCTGCGACGTCGTCAACTAGTTCACGCCCGCTTCCAACGCCCGCACAATTCTGATGTCGCCGAACTGCGCTTTCGCGCGGACGATCTCTTTACGCGCCGCGTCGCGGAATTTCGCGTTCGCATAGGCGATGCCGGGGTCGTCCGGAACGATGAAGCGATATTCGATCGCGTCGAGGCGCGACGCCGGAAACGCATCGCGCCGCGCGAAGACCATCGCTGCATCGTCGAAGGCGATGAGCGCCCAATCGCGCCGCCGGTAGCGGACGAGGGACGCCGGCAGCGCGCGCCGTTCGCCGCTGGCGACGTCGAGTACTTCGATCTTTTCGTTCTGATATTCGTCGACGGCGAGCACGAGTCCGTACTTCGCAATCATGGCGTGCCACGCCCGGCTGTCGCGATGCGCGACCGCATCGGCCTCGATGAAATCGCGGAACAGCTCGTTGCGGCCGTCGGTGAGCGCGCGGCGTTCGGGGTAGAACGTCCATTCGATCAGGCCGCCGAATTGGTCGACGTTGTAGATGTTTCCGGAAAGGTTGTACGAGCGCAGCGCGGCAACGGCGCGCGCCGGAAAGCGCTCGTCATCGATGCCGGGGCGATGCACGTCGTGCTGGAACACCCACGCCAGCGGAATGAGCGCACACGCGGCGATGGCATTCGATACCCGCCGCGAGAAGTTGCCGATCGGCGGCACGAGGAGCGGCAGCGCGGCGAAGTAGAGTCCCTGATTGCGCACGTACCGGATTGCCAGCGCTGCGAGCAGAGCAAAGATCACGAGTCGGCACGCGTTTGCCCGCTTCTCCTTCGTGCCGAGGAAGAGCAGCGCTGCCACGCCGATGGTCACGTACAGCAGCGGAAAGAAATCGAAGGTTGACGGCAACCACTCGGCGTTCACGAACGCGCCGGTGTGGATCTCCGAGGTGAGCCGCACCGGCGCGAGGATCGCGTTCCAGCCATAGGGGTTGACGAGCAACGCGACCGCACTCGCGGCCACGAGGATTGCCGCGCGCAACGCCGAGGCCCGTAGCGCCGGCGGCTCGCCGGCTGGACCGCCAGCGGCTCGCTGGCGCGTCTTCGCCTCTTGCCGCCGAGCCGGC
>JAXDIO010000425.1:0-7804 GCA_034663965.1 Thermoanaerobaculia bacterium
GGTTCTTTGCGTTCGACGACGATCCGTCGCCGAAGCTCCACTGCCACGACGTCGGCGAACCGGTGGACTGATCGGTGAAGGCGACGTTCGCACGTACGGTTGCCGTCGACGGCGAAATCGCGAAGGCCGCGGAAACCGGCGGCGCGGCAGGTGTCGCCGTCGTAACCGAGACCGTGTGCGAAATCGCGGACTGCAGGCCGGTGGACGTCGAAACGGTCAACGTGACCGGGTAGTTGCCGCCGCTGCTGTAACGCTTCACCGGATTCGGAACGGTCGAGGATGTGCCGTCGCCGAAGTTCCAGAACCACGACGTGATGTTGCCCGAGGAGCGGTCGCTGAAGTTGATGTTCGTCTGCGTCGTCGGACTCGACGGCGAGAAGACAAAGTCCGCGGCGATGCCGGAGCTGACCGAAACGGTGCGCGACGCGAACGACTGTCCATTCGCAGTGAGCTGGATCGTGTAGGTGCCCGGCGCGTTGTAGAGGTGCGTCGGATTCTGCAACGTCGAGGTGCCGCCGTCGCCGAAGTTCCACGACCACGACGTCGCGCCGGTCGATGTATCGCTGCAGATGAATGTGGTTATGCCGGCCACACCGGCCGAGGGGCTGACCACGAACGATGCGGTGACGGACGTTGCGATCGTGGCGCTGGCGGTGTTCGATTGTGCCGACTCTCCCGCGCTGTTGAACGCGGTAACGTAGAAACGATAGGTGCCGGCGGCGAGGCTGGAGATCGTCGCGGCGCGGCTGCCGGCGGCGAGGTCGGGCGACAGACGGGTGAACGCGCCGCTGCCGCTGGCGAGATAGACGCGATAGCCGCTCTCGTTCGTGGCGTTGTCGTTCCACTGCAGGTTCGCGTTCGAACCGGACGGCGACACGACCAGTCCTGTCGGCGCGGCTGGCGTCGTGGTCGGAGGCGGAGGCGTCACGTTGCCGTTCGGATAGAGCCAGCGCGCGGCTACCTGATCGTCGGCGCGCAGTGACGGCCCGAGTCCGGTGACCGAGGGGTACATGAGCGCGCTGCCGTCGGTGCTGTGGCCGAATCCGAGCGTGTGGCCGAACTCGTGCGCGACGATCTCCGCCAACAGATTGCTGGAGATGCCTGCGGTCGGCATCACGCCGTCCTGAATCGTGAGGTTTCCCTCGATGATGATGAGCGCGTGATACGTCTGCGAGGTGTGCGTGGCATCTGCGTCAAATGGTCCGGTCCAATTCATCGAACCGGAAACGCCGTTAAATCCGCCCTGTCCGACGATGCCGCCGGTCGAAGGATTGTACGTGCCGCTGATCTCGCCCTTCGGATCGTTGAAGAGGATTTCGTTGACGCCGTTCGGTCCGGAGAGACCGCCCGGCGGCGCGGTCGTGGCGCCGGAGTAGGAGTAGTTGATCTTCGCCGCCGAGTAGCTGTTCCAGGCGCTCATCGCGGACTGGATCTCGCTTACGCCGCCGCCCGCGTAGCCCGGCTGCGTTCCGGAGCTGAACCACTTCGCGTTCCCGCCGCTATCGAATGCGTTCCAGCGATACACCGTACCCTCGGAAATCAACGTGAACTGCGGCTTGATGACGCGGTTATTCATCGCCGAGGTCGTGCCGTCGCGCTCGAGGACTGGATTGGCGACGCCGTAACTCTTCACGCCATCGCGTCCCGCAACGCGGTCGGTGACGTACGACTCGAACGCGGTGGCGTCGCGCTGGATGTTCTTCGTCTCGATCGGCTGCAGCGAGGAATCGAGCAGCAGCACGTCGCCGGCGTTGTCGTCGCGCACGAGGAAACGGCGTCCGTTCGCGGCGCGCTCTTCGCTGAACTTGCCAACAAATAGATCGATCGTTTGGTAGTCGCCGCGCGTCGTCGGCGTCAGAAACGCCATGACCCGTTCGCCCGGCTGATAAACGGGCGACCCGAAGACCTTGGTGATGCGGTCATCGATCTCGCCGCCGACTTCGCGGATGGTGATCTCGCCTGCGGCATCGCCTTTTAACGTGCGATCGACGGCGAGTTTCGTTTCGGTCCAGATTCCGTTGCCGCGGAGAACAGGCGCGGAGCTGATGACCATGCCTTCGACGATGACCGGCGATTTGCGGATGAGCTGATCGTCGGTCGGCAAAACGATGGTCGTAGCCGAGGCTGCGGAAGCGAGAAGCAACAAGACACACGTCGGCCAGTACACCCTGAAGTGCTTGAACATTGGGATCGATCTCCTAGTTGGGGCGGACTGCTCCCTGCGTACGCCGGCGTGAGTCCGGGAGGGGAGCGGGCCGGGTCATGGAACGAAGTTATTCGGCGTTAACGCCGCATCGCGCTGCTACCATTCCCGGGGGTCGGGCGTCGGGGGCGGGGAGTCGGAACTCCAATTCGATGCTTCAATTTCCGACAGCCGACCCCCGACACCCGACGCCCGAAAACACTCATGCTCGCGCCTGACGCAATGCTCGGTCCCTATCGGATCGTGAGCCTTCTCGGCGAAGGCGGCATGGGTGCTGTCTATCGCGCCAAGGACACTCGCCTCGGGCGCGACGTTGCGATCAAGATCCTGACCGCGCTGACGCTGAGCGATCAGGAACGCGTGCAGCGTTTCGAACAGGAAGCGCGCGCGACCGGGATGCTCAATCATCCCAACCTGCTGACGATCTACGACGTCGGCAACGAGGACGGGACGGCGTACATCGTCAGCGAACTGCTCGAAGGGGCGACGCTGAGCGAGCGGCTGGCGCGCGGTCCGCTGCCGCCGCGCCGCGCCGTCGATGCCGCGCTGCAGGTCGCGAACGGACTGGCCGCGGCGCACGAGAAAGGGATCATTCATCGCGATCTCAAGCCGGACAACATCTTCCTCACGCGCGATGGCCGCGCCAAAATCCTCGACTTCGGCATCGCGAAACTGAGCTCGAAATCGGACGATGGCGGCATCTTCCAGCAGGCCGCCACCGAACCGGGCATGGTCCTCGGCACGGTCGGCTACATGTCGCCCGAGCAGGTGCGCGGCGAGACGGTCGATACGCGGTCTGACATCTTCGCCTTCGGCGCGATCCTCTACGAGATGCTCACCGGCGTGCGCGCGTTCAAGCGCGGCTCGTCAATCGAGACGCTGAGCGCGATCCTGAAAGAGGATCCGCCGGACCTCGCCGATTCGCTGCCGAACGTCCCGCCGGCGTTGGAACGGCTGACGCGGCGTTGTCTGGAGAAAGATCGCGAGCTGCGTTTTCAATCGGCGCGCGATCTCGCTTTCAACCTCGAGACGATGTCGACGATGTCGACGCCAGGCACGCTGTCGAACGTCCCCAATCCCGCGCATTCCGCGACGATGCGCATCCAGGATGATGCGCCGCGGCGTACCTCGGCGACGGTAATCCGTCCGGTGACGTCGGCGATTCCGTCGACAGTTCGCACAACTGCCAGACCCGCGACGCTGGCGCAGCCGAAGCCGCGCCGCGTCTCGCCGATCCTGCTCACGCTGCTCTTCCTCGTCGCCATCGCCGGCGCGGCGTGGGGCGGCTGGTACTTCGCCACGAAACAGATGAAGGCGGAGGCGCCACCCGAGGTCGTGTTTCATCGCATGACGTTCCGGCGCGGTGAAGTGCGTTCGGCGCGCTTCGGACCGGACGGCGATTCGATCGTCTACAGCGCGGCGTGGGACGGCAATCCGTCGGAGATTTTCGTCGCGAACCGGCAAAGTCCGGAGCCCCGGCCGCTCGGCGTGAAGGACGCCGACATCCTGGCGATTTCGAAATCGACGGAGCTGGCCATCCTGCTCCGCCGCGATCGCCTGACCGGCCTCGGCACACTCGCCCGCGTCCCGCTCGCCGGCGGCACGCCGCGCGAAGTGGCCGAGCAAGTGCTGCAAGCCGATTGGTCGCCGGACGGAACGAATCTCACCGCGATCGTCGGCGGCAACGGCACGTTCCGCATCGAGTCGCCGCTGGGCCGCGTCCGCTACGAATCGCCGCATGCGCTGCGCGACATCCGCGTCGCGACCGACGGCCGCATCGCATTCATCGAAACCTACAGCGGCAAAAACGACGTGGCAGTGCTCGATCCGAAATCCGCGAAGCCTGTGTCGATCGCACGCGGATGGGGACACGGCGCGACCGGTCTCGCCTGGGCGCCGGGCGGCAAGGAAATCTGGATCACCGCCACCGACAGCGGCGCGCCGCCGGCGCTCTACGGCGTGAGCGTCGACACCGGCGAAACGCGTCTCATCAATCGTCTGACCGGATCGATGCGGCTGTATGACATCGCGCCCGCGGGACACGTGCTGCTGTCGAACGGCATGTGGCGCGCAGGGCTGGAAGTGCAGGCGCCCGGCGAGACCGCCGAGCGCGATCTTTCGTGGCTCGATTGGTCGATCCTCGCCGACCTCTCGCGCGACGGCCACACGATTCTCTTCAACGAGCCGCGCGAAGGCGGAGGCGCCGCGAGCGCGATGTACCTGCGCCGCCTCGACGCGCCGACACCGGTGCGCATCGCCGACGGCTACGGCGACGCGATTTCTCCCGACGGCAAGTACGTCCTCGGCCACAGCGGCGCGAAACTCCTGGTCGTCCCCACCGGCAGCGGCGAAGCGCGCGAGCTGAAAACCGACGGCGCGTTCGACCTCGGCGCGGCCTGGCTTCCCGACGGTCGCCGCGTCGTCATCGCCGGCGCGCTGCCGAAGAAGGGCTACCAACTCATGGTCATCGATACGCTCGACGAGTCGGTGAAGCCGATCTCCCCCGAAGGCATCTGGGGCGATGCGTATCGCCCGTTCGCCGTTTCGCCCGATGGTCACTACGCCGCGGGAATGACGAAGCAGCAAACCATCGCGCTCTATCCAATCGACGCCGCCGCGGAGCCGTCGATCGTCCCCGCGATCGAGCCGGGCGAAATCCCGATCGCCTGGTCCGCCGACGGCGCCTCGCTCTTCGTCCACCGCCCGACCGCGCTCCCCGCGCAAGTGACGCGCGTGACGCTCGCCACCGGCGCGCGCGAACCGTGGAAGCAGTTCTCGCCGACCGATCCCGCCGGCGTCTACAAGATCGCCCCGATCTGCATCACTCCGGATGGCACCGCCTACGCCTACGACGCGCTACGAATGCTCGGCGATCTCTACGTCGCCGACGGCTTGCGGTAACTACCCGCCCGCAAACGCGACAACGATCTCGACCTCATCGCCATCCTTGAGCGCGACGTCTTTCTCGCCATGCAGCACGAGATCGCCATTCACCGCGAAGTTGAACAACTCATCGCGAGCGTCGGCAAGATCGAGCTTCGCGATGATGTCGCCGAGGGAGGTGGCGTTCATGGTGATGACGTCACCACGCCCGTCGCGCAGCGGCTCGGGTAGGCGAACGGTTACTCGGGATTCTGTTTGGAGCATCGACATCGGCTAGTACGTTACAGGGAAAACGGTTCACGCGGAGGGCGCGGAGAGGCGGAGGCGCGGAGGAAGTTTTCGGTTGATGAGGATCATTTTCGGTCATGCTCGGTGTTCTGGCTGTGGCGATTCCGTGTTTGCTGTTGTTGGCGGAGGTACACAAATGAACATTGTCTTCCAGGCATTTCTGATCGGTTGATACCGGCAACGATCGCGGGACTGACCGTCTTCTTCATCGGCCGCCGTTGGCCGCATCTCGGCGAAAGACGCCAGAAATAGTCACGCCGTCAGAACCGTCTCCAACTCCTCGCGCCACTCCGGTGTCGGAACGCCCTCCTCGGTCAGATTGGAGATCGCGTAGAAGCGGGAGAGCATCTTGTCGAACTCGCCGCGGTCGATCTTTTCGCCTTTGTAGGGGCCGACGCCGATGGCTTCTTCGAACCAGCGTTTTGGGAGCGTGTCGTCGGCGCGGGTGATGCCGAGTTTGGCGTTGATGAGGCGTTCGACTCCCATGACGTTGAGGCCGATGTGGTCGATCGCTTCGTTGGTCAGCTCGATGCCGGTTACGTTCGCGACCTGGTCGGCGAATTCTTCGTAGCCGGGGAGCGACGGTGAATTGAAGAGCTTCGTGGTGAAGCGGCACATGCCGACAGAGTCGCCGACCGCGTAGATGTTCTCGCAGCGGCGGACGGCGGTTTCTTTTCCTTCGTAGCTGTTTGGCTCGGCGGACACCGGCCCGCCGTAGAGCTCCGCTTTGAAATCGGGCGAGTCGTTGATCTTCGCGTTGATTTCGAGCGTGACGCGGTTGCGGAGATGGTCCATGCCGCGCGTAGCGACGGCCAGGCCGAGGGCGAAGGCTTTGAGGATGCGGGCATCGTGAGGGTCGCTTTGCGTGAGGCCTTTCACGGCCATCAGGTAATCGAGCGACTCGGCCGGATACTTGCCCGTCGCGACGGCCTGTGACGAATCAGCGATCACGTCGCCGAAGCCTTCGCGCTTCGCAGTCATAAAGAGCAGCCGCTCGATCGTCTCGTAGTTGCCCCATTCCAGATCGATCTGCGTCTGCTCGCGCGTGATGATGCCGCGCTGGTAGAGCTCCATCGCCCAGGCGATTGCGGAACCGGTCGATGCTGTGTCGAGTCCGAGATCGTTGCAGATGTTGTTGAGACGCAGAACCTGCGTCACCTCGCTGATGCCGACGTTCGGACCGAACTTGCCGAGGGTCACGTACTCCGGGCCGTCGCCTTTGACGTACTTGTCGTGAATGGTCGTGGGATTCTCCGACACCCCACTCCCGACGCCCGACTCCCCAAGCATCGACATGTCATTCAGCGGCCGGCAATTCACGGGGCAGGCGAAACACCCCTCCATGCCGGGGCGGTACGGATCGATGTTCTCGGCGTCGAGCTTGTCGGTCCACGTCGTTTCCTGATTGTTCTTTGTGCCCATCGCGCCGAGCATGCGCGACGGTTTGTAGAGGAACGGCGTGCCGCGTTTCTTCAGCGCGTTCTTGACGACGGATGTGCCGAGGAGCTTGACGGCAACGTCGCGGTTGCGGAGTTTGTGAGGACGCGCCGTCGACAGATCGGCGCTGCGTCCCTGAATGAGAACCGCCTTGAGGTTGAGCGCGCCCATCTTCGCACCGGGACCGCCGCGGGCGTAGATCGCTTTCGGGCCGGCCATGATGCCTGAGCAGAGGACGAGGTTCTCGCCGGCGGTCGTGATCGCAGCGAGACCGTAGTCCTTCCCTTCGACACCGTTGAAATCGTTGGCGATCTTCGCGCGGAGGTCGATGTTGTCGAGGCCGACGAACGGCGATGCATCGACGAACTTCGGCTGATCGCCCTCGAAATGCAGCAGCGTCCACTTCGGTGCTTTGCCGTAGAGCACGAGGTGATCGATCCCGTTGAGTTTCATGAACGACGGGAAGTAGTCGCCTGCGTTCGAGTCCATCAACACGCGCGATTCCGGAGACCACGAGGTCACGTTGCCGCGCGACGCCGACGGCACCATCGACGTCAAAATCCCCGTCCCGAAGATCAGCGGCACCTCGGGATCGATCGGCTCGAGCGTCTCATCGAGCAGGTTGTGCAGCAGAAACATGTTCACGCCGCGCCCGCCGAGGAGTTGCGTGACGACGCGATGCGGAATCCAGGCGCGGCGGATTTCCTGGCGCTCCAGGTCGACGAAGATCGTCTGGCCTTGCGTCGGAAATTGCTGCTCGGAAGCGAGCCGTGGGAAAAGCGCGTCGATGCGCGCTCTAATCGACATGAGCGGATCTTAGAACATCGCGTAAATGGCACGCTGTTCCGGGACCGCATATCATCGCCAAGGCAAGGTCATGCAGAGAGAGGAGAAGTCGGAGCGCAGCCAGCGGCAGGTGCTCGACGCCGCGCTGCAATTGTTCTCGCATCAGGGATATCGCGCCACCACGGTGCGCGACATCGCTGAAGGCGC
>JAXDIO010000437.1:0-6800 GCA_034663965.1 Thermoanaerobaculia bacterium
CCCCTTCAGGAGGCGGATCATAACAAGGCCGTGCCGGGCGTCATCCGGCCATCGGCAGGTGCGAGAAGTAGGTCTGTGCGGTGCCGCACTCGCGGCAGAGGAAGTGCAGCGTGTCGCGGCGCGACCAGGGGTTGGGTGTGTCGCAGACGGTGCAGAGCGTTTCCTGCTGCGGAAACGGCCGTTCGCAGTGGTCGCAGGCCACCGGGTTGCCGGCGACGTGTACATCATCTTCGCAACTGACTTCGCTGCAACTCGGACAACGCCAGCAAACGGCCATCGCGCGCGGCTCCTCCTCAAAACATGGACGATTGGACGAGGCCGATAATAGCAGACGAAAAAGAGAGATGATTAAAAAAACGCGCTAGCGGCATGCGCCGCAGTCGCAGAAGCGGCGCAGGTTCTCGTACGTCCAGATGCCGTAGGTGTGACCGTCCATCCAGTTCGGCTGCAGGGCGTAGTTGCCGATCGGGATGACGC
Organism: Thermoanaerobaculia bacterium; assembly: GCA_034663965.1. Taxonomy (GTDB): domain Bacteria; phylum Acidobacteriota; class Thermoanaerobaculia; order Gp7-AA8; family Gp7-AA8; genus JADGNZ01. The sequence goes on from JAXDIO010000437.1 coordinate 478, forward strand.
TCTCGATCTGGAACGAGGCCGGCGTGTAGCGCGCAGGTGGTCCGGACGACATGCGGCCGAAGAGATCGGGCTCGCCCGAGCAGGCGGCGCAGGGGCAGGCGCGGCGCAGCGCTTCGAGCGGATAGTATGATTCGTGGCCGTCGTCCCAGACGACCGCAAAGAGATCACCGACAACCTGGAACGACGCGGGCCGCATGCCGACTTACAAGCTCACGATCGAGTACGAGGGAACGCGGTACTCGGGCTGGCAGGCGCAGGGTAACACGCCGAAAACGATCCAGGGCCACCTGCTGCGCGCCGCGATGCAAGTCCTCGGCGACTGCGAAATCGGCGGCGCGGGGCGCACCGATTCCGGCGTTCACGCGGCCGCGCAAGTCGCGCATTTGCGGGCGAATAAGACCGTCGAACCGCTGCTGCTCTCGCGCAAGATCAATGATCTGTTGCCGCACGACATCAGCATCGTGGCCGCCTCGCGTGCGAACGATCGCTTTCACGCGCGGCATGACGCTGTCTCGCGTGTTTACCTCTACCAGATTGCCACGCGCCGCACCGCCTTCGCCAAGCCGTTCGTCTGGTGGATCAAGGATCGGTTGGATGTCGGAAGCATGGCGCGTGCGGCGTCGCTGCTCGAAGGGAGACACGACTTCAGCGCCTTCAGCGACAAGCGGTTGAAGGAAGAGGAGTCGCGCATCGTCGTCGTTACGCGATGTCAGGCCGTAGCCAGCGGCGATCTGATTCTCTTTCGCATCGAGGCCTCGCATTTTCTCTGGAAAATGGTGCGCAAGCTGACGGCCTTCCTCGTCGAGATCGGCCGCGGGAATGCCACACCCGAGGAGATGGCGGCGAGGCTTCATGCGAACGCCGCAGGCGTCGAGCCGACCGCGCCGCCGTCCGGGCTCTTTCTCGAGGCGATCCTGTATCGCGGCGAGACATTCGACCGGCCGCTGGAACCGATCGTGCCGGTCATCAAGAGATGAGCGAACGCGATCTCATCGAGCGCATCCGCGAACTGTTTCCGCGCGCCGGCGATGATGCCGCGGTCATCGGCCGTCAGGTCATCACGAACGACGTGCTCGTCGAGAACGTCGACTTCACGCGCGCGATCCCGCTGCGATTGATTGCGCGGAAAAGTCTGACCATCAATCTTTCCGACATCGCTGCGATGGGTGGGCGGCCGCGGTACGCGATCGTCGCGATCGGATCGCCCGCAGAAGCAGATGCCTCGGCGATCATTGAGGAGCTCGCGATCGCGGCGAAGGAGAACGACGTCGAAATCGTCGGTGGCGATCTTTCGCGATCCGAACATCTCTTCATTTCAGTCACGCTGATCGGTGAGGCCAGTCAGCCGATTCTGCGCAGCGGTGCACGTAAAGGCGATCGCGTTTACCTCAGTCGTCCGATCGGCGGTTCCGCGGCCGGATTGTCGCTGCTCCAGGGCGGAACGGAAGGCGCCGACTACGCCGAACGCGAGTTCATCGAATCCGCGAAACGCCGCCATCTCGAGCCCGAAGCCGAAGTGGCCCTCGGCATGAAACTCGTCAGCATCGCTACGAGCTGCATCGACGTCTCCGACGGTTTTTCGACCGACCTTCATCACCTCTGTGACGCGTCGAAAGCCGGCGCGCTGATCGACGGCGATCGCATACCCGCGTTTCCCGATCTCCCGCGCTTCGGTCCGCGCCTCGGCATCAACGTTCGCGACGCGGTGCTCCACGGCGGCGAGGAGTACGCGCTGCTCTTCACGTCAGCGTTGCGCGAGTCGGAGTTGAGCGCGCGCGTCGGACGGCCGGTTTACGCGATCGGACGCATCACCCAGGAACCTGGCGTTCGCATCAACGGTGAACTGCTCGAGCCGCGCGGCTTCGATCACTTCGCGTGAGAGCTGCGTTTAGCAGGTTCAGGCGATGCATCTTGCCAAAGCACAGACAAGAGTGTCTGTGCCACATCGATCCTGCCGTACTTGGACGAATGCTGGTACAGGGAAGAGCCAGTGTGGCACAGACACTCTTGTCTGTGCTGGTGAGGCTCGGGACGGCTGAGAATCACTTCGCGTGACGCGGCCGCGCCAGATTCGACGCGACGGCGCATAGAAACGCGCTGACGCCGAGCGTCGTGCGGACCGCATGCGCGCGCGACCAGTTCTTCGCCAGCGATTGCGAACGGTCGCTCGGATAGTCGGTCGGCGCCTGGCCTTCCAGCTCCTTGTTGATCGGCACGGTGACCATGATCGTCGCCGCGAGCACGCCGGCGAGGCTGATCGCGGACGCGGCGTCGAGCATGCGCTTGACCGGCTTTACGCCGCGCGAGCCGACGGCGAGCGTCACCGCCGTCCCGAGGGCGACCGGGCCGATGGCGTTGAAGTAATTCGTCGCATCGGTCAACGCCGCGATTGCGCGTGCGCGATGGTCGCCGTGGTGCGGCAGCTCATTGCGCCAGCCGGGTACGAGCGCCTGCTCGCCGAAGCCGAGCGAGCCGGCCAGCAAACCCGAGGTGGTCAGGTTGACGAAGCGAAGGAGCGATTCGAGCGTGCTGTTCATCGGCGAACGTCTTCGAGCTGTTTGATGCGATTGACGATGTCGCGATAGTTCGAATTCAAACTGTAAACCTCCGCGAAGGCTTTCTGCGCATTTTCCGTGTCGCCGACCTCCAGGTACGCCGAGCCGAGGTCGTACAGGAGGCCGACATTCTCCTCGGCCAGGATCTCCGGCATCTCCAGACCCTTGCGATACCACTTGATCGCGAGTTGCGGCATGCCCTTTTCGAGGAAGCAGAGACCGAGCATCGACGCGCACTCGACGGCGCGCTTCGGATCCTTCGAGGCGAGTTGGAACTCGCCGATAGCTTCGTCGATCAAGCCCATTTCCTTGTACGCGATGCCGAGGTTGTAGTGGGTGTCGTAGTCCTCGGAATCGAGTTGTTGCTCGACACCTTTTTTGAACTCCTTGAAGATCTCCTCGAGCGATTGCTCCTCTTCACTGAGAGAGACTTCTTCCGATTCTTCCTCGAGCTCGGATTCCAGTTCCGCAGCCAGATCGAAGAAATCGTCCTCGTCGGCGAAGAGATTTTCTTCGTGGACGGGAGGAGGCGGTGGCGCAGCCGCGCGCGCAGGCGGAGGCGGCGGAGCGGGCGTGAAGAAGTCCTCGTCGTCATCGGGCAGAGCGGACAGCAGCTCGCTCTCGATTTCGTCGCGGGAAAGAACGGCCGGCGCGAAGGCATCCGGCGCCGGCGCAGGAGCCGCGGTGATGGCTTCGAGTGCCAATTGGAAACGCGTTCGCCGCTCGGCGACGGCAGCGTTGTCCGGAAAGAGCTCGGCCAGCGCTTCGAGTTTCTGTCGCGCTTCATCGAACAGCTCCTGCTCGATGTAGAAATCGAGCTCGCGAAGTTCCTCGGCCGAGGGAGCGTCGACGAAAGGCTCAGGCGCAAAAACCGGCTGTTCGGTTGGTGTGTCGAACGAAAACTCCTCGGCCGCAGGTGCCTCGAACGTGAGCGCCGGCTCCGGCTCCGGTTCGAATGACGGCATTTCAATCGCTGGCTCGTCGAACGAAAACGACGGCTCCGGCTCGACGACCGGCACGTTGAATTCGGCCGCGCCGCTGTCGAGATCGAAACTCAGCTCCTCGTCGACTTCGAGCGGAGGCAGCGGGCGCTCAATCGTTGGCGCACTCGGCTCCGGCGCAGATGGCGCGGGCGGCAGCAGCGAATGGCCGCGCATCAGGAACTCGTCCTGGATGTTCTGGACGGATGCTGCATCGCCTCTTTCCTGCAGGATGGCCAAGTACTGGCTGGCGGCGGCGCGCGCACCTTCGACGTCACTGTCGTCAAGCAGGAGGCGGTACAGCTTCTCGTGCGCGGCGAGATGTTTCGGCGCTCGCTCGATGATGGCGCGCAGATGCTCGGTCGCTTTTTCGGTCAGGCCGTATTTCGCGAAAACCTCGGCCTCGGTTAGGTGCTCGGTGACGAAGTCGAGATCCTCGCCGCCGTCCTCGGCATCGAGATCGATTGCGGCCAGTTCGACCGCGGACTGCATGCGCGACAACGTCGGCGTTCGCGCGGGCGGTGGAGGAGGTGGCGACGGAGCGACGGGTGGAGGTGGCGGCGGCGGTGGTTCGAAGCTGGTGTCGAGATCGAGATCGAGCGGCTCCGAGGCGTCGAGGTCAAAGGAAAGCGCAGGCCCTTCGTCGAAGGAGTCGAACGACGGCACCGGCTCGTCGATCTCCATCGAAAGCGGCGCAACGGGAACCTCGGCTTGCGTTGGCCGCGCCGGCATCGTGTCGACACCGCCGATCTGCGTGCGAACGAACTGCAGCTTGGTTCGATGCTGCGCGTTCTGCGGTTCTCGCTGGATCAGTTTCTCCAGCACCTCGGCGGCATTTTCGAAGCGGCCGCGCGCGACGTGCGCCTCGGCCAGGCTGCTCATCGCCGAGAGAACGTTCGTCTCTTCGTTGAGCCGCGTGTAGAGGGCGACGAGGCGTTCCAGCGTCGGCGCGTGGCCGGCATCGACGCGCAGGATGCGATTGAAGAGTTCGACCGCCGCGCCGCGCTCGCCGCGCCCGACCGCTTTTTCGACGACCGGCGTCAGCATCTCCAGCGCGCCGTCGGCGTTGCCGGTGCGGAGGTGAAGATCGGCCAGCGTCTCGCGGACGCCGGTGTCGTTCGGGTCGCTGGCGATCGCGCGTTCGAGCGCTGCCCGGGCCGCACGCGCGTCGCCTTTGGCCAGCAGGATCCGTCCGTAGACCGAGAGCAGCTTCGCGTTTTCGCCCGCCGATTCGAGTGACGCCTGCACGATCTGCATGGCGTTGTCGTAATCCTTCGCCTCGAGAAGCGCGGTCACGAGAGATTCGACCAGCTCGATGTTGCTCGAATCGATCTTCAGCGCTTTCTTGAAGACCTGGACCGCCTCGTCGAGCATGCCGCGCTTGAGCAGCATCCGTCCGACGCGGTCGTACTCTTTGAGCGCTTCCTTGGTCTGGTTGTTCTGCGAGTAGAGGTCGGCCAGCTTGACGTGGACGTTGATGGAGTTCGGATCGAGCTCGGAGATCTTCCGGTAAATCGCCAGCGCGTTCCCGGGATCGCCGTGCTTGAGGTAGTAGTCGGCGAGGACTTGGTACTGGCTCTTGGCCTCCATCGCCAGCCCTTGCTTGCCATAGAGGTCAGCCAGCTTGGCGTAGATGTCGAGCTTGGAGGGATCGAGCTTGTTGATCTTTTTGTAGATGGCGATGGCTTTGAGGAAGAAGCCGTCGCGCGAGTAGTGGTCGGCGATCCGGCCGAAAACTTTGACCGCTTCGTCGTTGCGGTTGATGCGCACCCAGAGATCGCCGATGCGATTCAGAGTGTTGACGTCGCTGGGGTTATCGTCGAGAAGGCGTTCGTATTCTTTGATCGCCGGCTCGATCTTCCCCTTCGCAACCAGCTTCTCGGCGCTGGCGATGATTTTATCGCGTTGGATCGCCATCGGCTCCGTTCCGCACGAACAGCAACATCGGTTCGTCCACCCCTTCGAACGATCTGCGGTGAATCGGCGAGGGGCCGTAGAGTTTCAGCGCTGCCTGATGCCCCTCAGTCGCGTACCCTCGGTTGTGTCGAAAATCGTAAACAGGGTAGAGGTCATGATACGACTCCATCAACAGATCGCGATAGACCTTCGCGACGATCGACGCCGCGGCGATGGAGACGCTGCGGCGATCGCCTCCAATCAGCGGAACCTGCGGCAGATCCATGTCGATGGTGACGGCGTCGAGGAGGAGGATGTCAGGACGAACCTCGAGGTTCTCGACCGCCGCGATCATGGCCCGCTTGCTGGCCTGCAAAATGTTGATGGCGTCGATCATTCGCGGCTCGATGACGCCGACGGCACAGGCGCGGGCGCGGCGCAGGATCAGCCGGCAGACGTCGATGCGGTCATCGTGATCGACGAGCTTGGAGTCGTTGACGCCGACGAGGGTGGGCTCGGTGTCGAGGATGACGCAGGCGGCGACGACGGGACCGGCCAGACATCCGCGGCCGACTTCGTCCGTGCCGGCGATGGCCCTGAAACCGGAATCGCGGAGCCGGCGCTCGACCGCTGACATCTCAGCGACCCGCGCCAACTCCGCGAAGAGGTTTCTGACCAGCCGTTCGGCCGGCTTGAGTTTAGCGTTTGCGCTTTTCTTCGATGCGGGCAGCTTTACCGCGGAGATCCCGGAGGTAGTAGAGCTTCGCGCGGCGGACCCGGCCATGGCGTTCAACCTCGATGTGATCGATGCTGGGGGAGTTCAGAGGGAACATACGCTCCACGCCGATTCCGCCGGAGATTTTGCGGACGGTGAACATCTGCCGCGCGCCGC
>JAXDIO010000444.1:0-4942 GCA_034663965.1 Thermoanaerobaculia bacterium
CACGGCGACGTCACCTCCATCACCTTCGAGCACGGCACGGCCTTCACCATCACCGCCGGCCTCATGAATCTGCTGCTGGTTGTGGACGCGTTCGACATCGCGCAGGGACGAAAAGAATGAGCCTCCTTCGCAATCACATCGTGCTGATGTTCCTCTACGCCGTCGCCACCGGCATCTTCTTCGCGCTGCTGTGGAAGGAGACGCGCGCGGAACGGATCCGCACCTTCCTCGTCATCTTCTGCTCGCTCTTTTTTGGCGGCATCGCGCTGGCGTGGGTGATGTTTCCGTTCCCGCTGCGATGAAACTCGCCATCGTCGCCGGTGAGGCCTCCGGCGATCTGCACGCCGCCGAAGTTCTGCGCGAGCTGAAGCGGATCGATCCGGCGATCGAGACCTTTGGCATCGGCGGCGATCTGCTCGCGCGCGAAGGGATGCGCCTCGTGCATCACGCACGCGAGATGGGCATCGTCGGCTTCTTCAACGTCCTCCGCCATCTGCGCATGTTCCGGCGGATTTTCGACGAGACCGTGAACGAGATCGCGCGCGAAAAACCGGATGGCGTCCTCCTCGTCGACTATCCCGGATTCAACCTGCGCATGGCCCGCCGCTGCAAAGAGCTTGGCATTCGCGTCGTCTACTACATCTCGCCGCAGCTCTGGGCGTGGAAGCAAGGACGCGTGAAGCAGGTGGCAAAGTACGTCGATCGAATGATCGTCATCTTTCCGTTCGAGGAGACTTTCTACCGCGAGCACGGAATCGAGGCAGCGTACGTCGGTCATCCGTTGATCGAAGAGATTGGGCACATCGCGCGGCCGGGAGCAGGGAGTCGGGGGTCGGGAGTCGGAGCAGCCAGCATCGCTGACACGAAGGCCGCATCTTCTCCGACACCCGACACCCGACACCCGACACCCGCGGTCCGCATCGCGCTGCTGCCGGGATCGCGGAAAGCCGAGGTGGCGTCGCTGCTGCCGGCGATGGTGGATGCGGTGGAGATCCTGGCGCGCGAGCGCAGCGTCGACGCCTACGTCGTACAGGCGCCGACGATTCCGCGCGAGTTGCTCGACGAGTACGTCACCGGCAGAAACGTTCGCGTCGTCGCGCACAACAACGGTGAAGCGGTTGCGGCGGCGGACGTCGCGCTCTCCTCCTCCGGCACGGCCACGCTCGAATGTGCGGTCCTCGGCACGCCGGTCATCGTCATGTACCGCCTCTCGTTCGCCAACTATTGGCTCGGCAGGATGGTCGTGACGATTCCGCACTTTGCGCTCATCAACATCGTGGCGGGGAAGAAGATCGTTCCGGAGCTGATTCAGAGCGCCGTGAACGGACAAACGATCGCGGACGAAACGCGGCGCCTGCTCGAACCGGCGAACTACGCGGCCGTCGTCGAAGAGCTAGCGGCGGTGCGGAGTAAACTCGGCGACGCTGGCGCGTCCCGCCGCGCCGCTGAAGCAATCATGGAAACCATCAAACGATGAAGGTCCTGCGCCGGCTCTATCGCTACCTCCGCCGCTACAAAGCGTGGGCGGCGCTCGCGTTCGGCTCGATGATCATCTTCGCCGTGACGCAGACGGTGATGATCGGACTGCTCCAGCCGGTCGTCGACGTCGGCCTCACACCTCCCGGCGCGCAGAAGCCGATCCCGCATACGTCGCGGGAAGGGAACGCCAAGAACCGCCTGGCCGGCATTGTCCTCAAGCGCGATCTGCCGGAAGGGCAGCGCGGCTGGGTCATCAATCACCTCGATCAAACCAATCATCGCTTTCACGCGTGGTGGGACACACAAAGCCGCAAAGACCAATTCCGCCGCATCCTGCTGGCGCTGTTCACGGTCATCGTTCTCCGCGCGCTGGCTTCGTTCTTTTCGGAGTATGCATTTCAGAAAGTCGGCCTCTCCACGGTGCGCGATCTGCGCAACCAGTTGTACGAGCGGATCATTTTTCAGAGTCACCGCTTTTTCTCCGAGCGGTCAACAGGGGAGATGGTCAGCCGCGTCGTATCGGATGCGGACGCCATCCAGGCCGCAGTGTCCACGCGTATGGGCGATCTCTTCCAGGAATCGCTGACACTGTTTTTTCTACTCTGCTACGTCTTCTGGACCAATCCCGAGCTGGCGCTGATCACCTTCATCGTCGCGCCGGTGATGGTTTTCCCGGTCGTCCACTTCGGCCGCCGCCTGCGCGGCACGACGCATCGCTCGCAGGAGCGGATGGCGGACATGGCCACGCTGCTCGAGGAGACGATTCGCGGCGTGCGCATCGTCAAGGCCTTCACGATGGAGCGCTTTGAGATCGGCCGCTTTCATCTCGCGACCAAGCGCCACCTCTCTTCGAATCTGAAAGCGCAGAAGATTCAGGCCCTTTCGTCGCCGGTGATGGACTTCGTCACCGGCTTCGGTGCGCTGGCCATCTTCGTCTACGCATCGCGGCGCATCGCGAACGGAACGCTGAGCATGGGCGCGCTCATGGCCTACATCGCCGCGCTGGCGGCGATGTACCAGCCGATCAAGAAGTTGAACAAGGTCAATCTGTCGGTGAACACGGCGCTTTCCGCGGCCGAGCGCGTCTTCCGCATGCTCGACATTCCGAACGAGGTCGAGGACAAGCCGGGCGCGCGATCGATCGCGGCTGTCGGAAGCGGCATCCGATACGAGAACGTCTCGTTTCAGTACCAGGCCGAGCCGGTTCTGCGCGGGGTCGATCTCAACATTGCGCCGGGCGAGATCGTGGCCATCGTCGGCGGCAGCGGCGCGGGGAAATCGACCTTCGTCAATCTTCTGCCGCGTTTCTACGACGTGAACGGCGGACGCATCACGATCGACGACCATGACATCCGCGACGTCAGTCTCTCTTCGTTACGCGGCTTGATGGGACTCGTGACACAGGAAGTCGTGCTCTTCAACGACACGGTGCGCAACAACATCGCGTATGGCCGCGGCGACGTCGAAGAAAGACGGGTGATCGAAGCGGCACAGGCGGCCAATGCGCACGATTTCATCTCCGCGCTGCCGAACGGCTACGACACCGAGATCGGCGAGTCGGGCGTACTGCTTTCCGGCGGACAACGGCAACGCCTGGCCATCGCGCGCGCTCTGTTCAAAGATCCGCCGATTCTCATCCTCGACGAAGCCACCTCCGCGCTCGATACCGAATCCGAGCGGCTCGTGCAGGGTGCGCTCGAACATCTGATGCAAGGCCGTACGACGCTTGTCATCGCCCACCGGCTCTCTACGATCCGTAGCGCCGACAAGATCGTGGTTCTCGATCGCGGCGTCATCGTCGAGAGCGGCCCGCACGAGGAGCTTCTTGCCCGGCGCGGCGTCTACCGCAAGCTTTACGATCTGCAGTTCGCGGACGATGTTGTCCCGACCGGAGCGATTGCTTGACCAGCGTGCTGTCTTTTCTCGGCTATCTCTTTCTTCGCGCGTTGTACGCCACGATGCGCGTGCGTCACGTGAACGTCGAAAACCTCAACGGTTCGCCGCGCTACATTCTCGCGTTCTGGCATCGCCACATCCTGCTGTCGCTGCACTCGAAATGGCGGAAGCCGACGACCGCGATCATCTCGAGGTCGAAAGACGGCGAGATCGTTTCCGGCGTCCTCCGTTTCTATGGCGCAGAAACCGCGCGCGGATCATCGACACGCGGCGGTGAAGTGGCCCTTCGTGAGATCCTGCGCGCGATTCAGGCGGGGAAGAACATCGCTTTCACTCCCGACGGTCCGAAGGGTCCTTCGCAGATCGTGAAAGACGGCGTGATCTACGTCGCAAGAGTGAGCGGACTTCCGATCGTGCCATTCGCCTTCGCTGCTAAAAAAAAAAGTTGCTGCGCTCCTGGGACCGCATGGTCTTCCCGATGCCGTTCACGCGCGTCGTCTACCTTTACGGCGCGCCGATGCTCGTGCCGCGCGACGGCGACACGGAAGCATGGCGCGAACGGCTACAAGCAACAATGAACGAGCTTGCGGATAACGCAGAACGGTTGGTAAACGAATGATCACTTCCATGACCGGTTTCGGCCGCGCTGCCGGCGCGCTTTCGGCGCGCTATTTCGTCGCGGTTACCGCGAAGAGTGTCAATCACCGCTTCCTCGAAACCTCGGTGCGCATCCCTGACTATTTGTGGGAAGCCGAGGCCATGGTACGAGGGCTGACGTCGGAGACGTTCGCGCGCGGCAAGGTCGACATCTCCATCCGCGTGCAGCGCACCGCGCAGCCGGACTACAACGTGCGCATCAATACGCAAATCGCCAACACCGTCGTCCCGCAGCTTCGCGCCATCGCCGAGGAGCTCGGACTCGGATCGACGTTTTCCGGCAGCGATCTGTTGCGCGTCCCTGATCTGCTGCAGGTCGAAGCGATCGATGCGGAGATCACCGAAGAGGAGCGCGAATCGCTCGCCATCATCGTTCGAGATGCCCTCGGCCAGATGAAGGCGATGCGCATGCGCGAAGGGGAGTCGTTGCGCACCGACATCACCACGCGCCTCCAGACCATCCGCGAATTGCAGCAGCGGCTGGCCACGCATCGCGACGAGATGCGCAACGAACTGCTCGCGTCGTATCAGCAGCGCGTGCAGGAGATCGCGAAAGTGGCCGGCGTCGATGTCAATCAGGATCGCATCGCGCAGGAAGTGGTGATCATGGTCGAGAAGGGCGACGTGGCCGAGGAGTTGACGCGGCTCGCGCATCACGTCGAACAGGCCGAGAAGGCAGTCAGTGGCGGAGAAGCGGCCGGCAAGAAGCTCGACTTTCTGTCGCAGGAAATGCTGCGCGAAGTGAACACGATGGGCTCGAAGTCGCGCTCCGCGGCGCTGCGAACCCTCGTTGTAGAATTGAAAACCGAGGTCGAGCGGATCCGGGAGCAAGTCCAGAATGTCGAGTAACTTCCACCCCGATGGGACGTTGTTCATCGTCTCGGGCCCGTCGGGTGCCGGGAAGACGACG
>JAXDIO010000010.1:0-9186 GCA_034663965.1 Thermoanaerobaculia bacterium
AGAGGCATTCCGGGGATGTTCCAATTCGTCATAGAGTTTTAGCCAAAGCGCGTAGCCAACATCCTCGGACCAGTAGTATCGCGAGACGCTCGCGGTGAGGTCGTTATGGTAGAGGAGCGGCGGATTCATTCGGATGAGAGCAAAGTCGTTGCGGGCCAGTTCGCGAAGCATTGCGCGGATGAGTACCGGGTCGGGCGATGAGTTCTCCAGCAGCTTTGCCGCCGACGCCCAGATCTGCTGGTCTGGAATGTCTGTACGCATTCGCGACTCCGGCAAAGTCAACTCGCAGCCTGCGCGACGAAGATCGGGAAGGCGCAGGACGGGAATCAACGGCGTTTTCCGATAGTAGACCCATATCCGATCGTCATCGATGAGCGGGCGAAGCGCATTGCAAAGGGCACGGCCAGCCGGCGGGCGGACCTGGGATAGCAGCATGAGCAAGTGCATCTGGATGGCGATGTCGGTCGGGTTCGGATCGCTGCCCGGATCGAGGCACTGGTAGTTTTCCCGCGGTGCAAGCCACGAGCGGTAGAGACCTTCGCGCGTGCGATATCGGTCAATCTTGGTCAACGCAGTTGTCAGACGGCTTCGATCGGAAGCGGGAGCAATGCGCCACACCAGCGCCGTGTCGTCCGTGTCGGGTGTGATGACGCAGCCGAGGGTCCCGATGCCGGGAGCGTCGGGCAGACCGTGGTAGCGCACAAGGCCGTTGGACTCGATCTGACTCGTGAGGTGGCGGCGGGCGCGCTGCACACTATCGCTGAGACCAGCCTTGACCGCGAGAGGATCGAGCAGGTCGAGGAGGAATGCGGTCAGAAACGTGTTCATCTCCTGATGCGGATCATGAAACCGCGGCTCGCTGGTGAACGCGGTGAGCCAGTAACCCGGCGCCTGCTGATGTGCGCGAAGTTTCGCCGCAGCCTGCCGGAAATCGTCGTTGAGTTCTGATGTGGCACCCATCCTCACGGTCAGCGTGCGCTCGTCGAGGTATTGGCCTTCTCCATCTCCGAAAGCCCGGACGAAGGCGGTCAGATGGTGTTCGCCGGGAGCGAGTGCGGCGGTGTCGAGCGGGATTCGCCAGCCGGCGGGACTGGCTCCATGCAGCAAGCGGCGGACGTCCGGGCGATCGAAGAACGCGCTGGAGGCGAGGGTCTGCCGGCCATCGATCGTGACGGCCACTTGCGCAGGCGTAGCGTCGCCGGCCAGCGCCCAGCCGGCTGCGAAGGCTTCCTGCCCGGCGGTGATCGTGGAAACCGCGTGGCCATCGCTCTCGATCCCATCGAAACTCCCGCGCACCCGGACGAACAAATCAGCCGGCGCGAGACCATGGCGGAAGGACGCGATGAACGGCGCGTTTCGCCAGTGCCACGCGGCCTTCATATCGTGGTACTCCCATCCTCGGTCACGTGCGTAGATCGGGAGATCGATCGAGTCGGTATACGAAAACGCGCCGATGGCTTCGATGGCGATCGATACGCCGACGGCAATCAGGAAGGCCACGCGTCCAATGCCGCGCAGCGCAGCCACCACCGGCACCAGCATCCAGATGAGGAGCGGCAGGAGGTCGGTCATGTAACGCGGTCCCCAAGAGAGGCCGCCCCGCCAGTCGGCCTTCGCGTAGAGCAGAATCTGAAGCGCGACAGCGATGCTCATCGACAGCGTGAGAATCTGTTCTTCGCGACCGCGCGGACGATATCGCCACACCAGGATCAGGAAGAGCAGAAACGGCGAAAAAACGAGCAGTCCTCGGGTCGGGCTGATCAGCACTCCGCCGACACCTTCCAGCAGCGCGTGAGCGAAGAACTGAGCGTGCCCTAGCAGCCCGTAACCGCCGGCGACATTTCCGGACACGCGCAGGTTGTAGAGCATCACCACCACCATCGGCAGCACCGCTCCCGCGACGAAAAGCGTCGCCCGGCGCCGGCCTGCCCAATAGAGTCCGTAGACCCCCAGCGCCGCGGCGAGGATGACATCCGGCGGGCGGTTGCCGGCGATGAGCCCGAGCAGCAATCCCGCCGCTATCGTCCGAGGAGTGGTGCAGGGCGCAGTAAGAAAAAGTAGCGCCCCGATCACCAGGAGCGCCGCCATCCCGTGTTGCCACAACGCCTGGCTTCCAATTACCCAGGTGGTGGTGCCGAAGGCGTAGGCAAGGGTGAGGAGCAGTGCGATCGACATCTTCGCCCGCCGCCGCAGCAACAGGAAGAGCAGCGAAGCGGAGAGCGCTGCGATGAACGACGCGCAGACCTTCTCCATGACTCTGGCAATGCGATCCAGCCGCGCATCCGTCCAACCCCGCAGATGCAGGTAGGCCACCGCAGGAACGTAGAGCGGCGCGAGGAGCACCGGCACCACGATGGGGTAGACCGAAAAGGTAGGGCGGCCGGCACGATGCACCAGCCAGAACGCCGCATCGCCGCGCCCCTGAGCAGCGACCTTCTCGATCGGATCGAAAAAGATGGTGTGGTACTGCAGGATCGCAAAGGGGAGGTAGCGCGCCGGGTAGGTGTCGCCGGCGGTAATCGCACGCAGATTCGCGTTGTAGACCAGCAGACAGCACAGCCCGATCAGGACGCTGGCGCGCAGTCCGTCCGAGTAGCGGACGTTGGTTTCGGGATGATCGGAACTCATTACTCGGATTCGCTGCGGACGCTGAAGAAGCGGGAGACTACTACACGGAGCGACATACACTGCGTACCCATGCGCAAATGGATCGCTCTCCTCCTTTTCTCCGCCGCCGCAGTCACGATCAGCGCCGCGCGGCCCGCTGACGTGCACGCCGCCATCCGCCGTTACCGTGAAGCGCTGAAGGCGAAAGACCTCGCCGCGCTCGATGCGATCTGGACGGACGATTACGTCTTCGTCAACGGCCACGGCCAGCTCCGGACGAAAGCAGACCGCCTCAGCGACATCCGCTCCGGCGCATCGTCAATCGACTCGATCACGCACGAGGAAGCGCCGATCGTGAAGACGCACGGAAAGACGACTCTCGTCCTCTCGCGCGTAACGATCGTCGGCACGTACAGCGGCCGCAAAGTCGCGCACGACTTCCGCAGCCTCCACGTCTGGATCAACGAAGATGGCCGCTGGCGTCTGGTGTTCAACCAGTTAACGCCGGTGGAGTAACGCTCACCTCGAGTCAGGCCCCTGATCCTCACGAACAGAGACAAGTCGAACCTGTCTCGACCTCTGTACGCTGTTGCCTTACTGAAAGAGAGGCGGCGTGCCGGCGAGCGAGGATTTCTGGGATGACATCCTTGGGCACTTGAGAGATCGCGTGCTTTTGCCCGTGGTCGGGCCGGAGCTCGTCACGGTACGGGACGGCGAACGGCGCGTGAGCCTCTCGCGGTTCCTCGGCGAGAGTATCGCCAAACGCTATCAGCTCGACGTGAACTGGGGTCCGCTCTCGGGGCTCGACGACGCCGTCGGCGCGTTCCTCTCCGCGCGCGGGACCCGCGAAGCCGAACGCCTCTACCGCGTCATCAATGACCTTTTGTCCGATCTCGATTCGCCGCCGCCGGAAGCGCTGCGCCAGCTCGCCGGCATCCGGGACTTCCGTCTTTTCCTCAGCACTACCTTCGACCCGCTGCTCGCTCGCGCCCTCAACGAGGTCCGTTTCGGCGGCGAGCCGCGCACACGCGAGCTCTGGTTCTCGCCGAACCAGTCGACAGCCGAGCAGCAGGAAAATGCGCGCGAGCCGCGCGAGGCCGACACCGTCGTATTCAAGCTCTTCGGCAAGGCGTCGTCGACGCCGCAATACGCCATTCACGACGAGGACGTGCTCGAGTGGCTACACGTTTTGCTCACCGAGACGGCGCGCCTGCCCGACTGGCTGGCCGGCGAGCTCAAGGCCAGCCCGGTCCTGTTTCTCGGCTGTCAGCTCTCGGACTGGATCGGCCGTCTGCTCGCCCGAATGGCAAGCAAGAGCCGGCTTTCGCTGGAGAGCAAGCAGTTCTTCATCGTCGGTGAGTCGGTTCGGCAATTTCCGGCGCTGACGCAATTCTTCCAGACATTCTGCGGCGGCACGCGCGTCCAGATGCTCCACGCCGATCCTGCCGACTTCGTCGCCGAGCTTTCGGAACGCTGGCACAAGCGGAATCCGCCGGAGCAGGTCGCACCGCCTGCCGGAAAGGGAAGCATCTTCATCAGCTATGTGCGCGAGGACGCCGGCGCTGCCCGCCGCCTCTCCTCTGCGCTCGCGGACATCGGAGGCGACGTCTGGCTCGATGAGCGGCGTCTCCAGCCGGGCGTCCGGTGGGAGGAAGAGATCCTGGCCAGCATCCGGCGCGAGGTCCGGCTCTTCGTACCGGTGATCTCGCAGCACACCGAGAGCCGCGAGGAAGGGTATGTATTCAAGGAGTGGCGGGAGGCAGTCGAGCGGGCCAAGGGCATCCCGCCGGGGGGACGCCGATTCATCTTCCCGGTGGTCATCGACGCCGAATACGACGGCAACCCATCACGCTACCGGCAGGTGCCGGACGCGTTCACGGTGTCGCACTGGGGACAGGCACCCGGCGGCGATCCCGATGAGGGCCTGGTCAACGCGCTGCGGGAGGCGATCCGCGACATGCGGCGCAAGGAAGCGTGATGGACGGTACCCAACTCGATCGGGACAACCCGTGGCCGGGACTCGAGTCGTTCGAGGAGAACGCACAGGACTACTTCCATGGCCGCGAGACGGAAGCCGAAGATCTCCTCCGCCGCGTGGCCGATGCGCCCCTCACGGTGCTCTTCGGGAAGTCCGGCCTCGGCAAGACCTCACTGCTGAAGGCGGGTCTCTTCCCGAGGCTGCGTGCGAGGAACTTCCTGCCAATCCACGTGCGTCTGGACATCCGTCCGGAGGCGCCGGGACTGATCGAACAACTCCGCGACGGTCTCCTCGCGGAGATTGCTCGCGAGCGCGTCGACGGCCCGCCGTTCGCCATGGGCGAAACGCTCTGGGAGTACTTGCACCGCGCGGATCTGGAGCTGTGGAACGAACAGAACTACCCGCTCACACCGGTGCTGGTGCTCGACCAGTTCGAGGAGGTCTTCACCCTCGGCGAGCGGCTTCCCGAAAGGGTGGAGCGATTCAAAAGCGATCTCGGAGACCTTGCTGAGAACCGCATTCCGGCGGCGCTGGCGGACCGGGTGCCGGTGGATACGGCCGCGGCGCGACTTGACCTGCGGCGCATGGGGTACAAGCTCGTCGTGACATTGCGCGAGGACTTTTTGCCACATCTCGAAGGGTGGCGCGCGGCCGTCCCTTCGCTCGGGCGCGTACGTGTAAGGCTGCTGCCGATGCGCCCGGAGCAGGCGCTGTCGGCCGTGTACGACACCGCACCGCATCTCATGGACGAGCGGCTGGCCCGGCGCATCGTCGCGTTCGTCGCGGCAGCCGCGCAAGGTGAAGGAGCCGAGCAGCAGCCTTTCGATGGTGGCGAGATCGAGCCGGCGCTTCTGAGCCTCTTCTGCCGCGGGCTGAACGAGCGTCGCAAACGGCAGGGAGCGGACCGCTTTGACGAGCAGCTCCTCGAAGGCGCCCAACAGAGCATCATCGCCGACTACTACCGCTCCTGTATCGAAGGACTGCCCGACAGCGTGAGCCGCTTCATCGAGTCCGATCTGATCACGGAGAAAGGCTTTCGCAACAGCTACGCGAAAGACGATGCGGTTCCGGCGTTTCTCACCGAGGAGCAGCTCGACCGGCTGATCAACCGGCGGCTCCTGCGAGTGGAGGAGCGCTACGGCACCGCGCGCATCGAGTTGACGCACGATCTTCTGACCCGTGCCGTGATGGCCGATCGCGACCGTCGCCGGCTGGAGGAAGAGAAGGCGGCGCTGGCGCGGCGCGCCGAGGAGGAGCGGCAGAAGCTGGCGATGCAAGCGCGGACGCAGCGTCGGCGGGTCGCGGTCATGGCGATCGTTGCGCTGATCTGCCTGGCCCTTGCCGGGATCGCACGGTGGCAATTGCAGGAGGCGCGCGCAGCGAAGAAAGCGTCCGTGAGGGCGACGGAAGCCGCGGTGTCAGCGAAGTACGCCGCATTCGCGGCGCAGAAATCTGCGATGCATGACCGGTCAACCGCCGAGACGGCGCAGAAAAACGCCGAGGATGAAAGGAACCGAGCACGGACGGCTGAATCGGAAGCACAAAAACAAGCCGGGCTGGCCAACGCGAGCGCCGCGAAAGAGCTGATCGCGCGCGGCAACTCCGAAGCCCGACGGATGGAGACCGAAGCGCGGCTCGTCTTCGACGATTCGGGGGAGGCGCTTGTCAAGGCGACACTGTTGTCTGTCGCGTCGCTGCGAAACGCAAGGACGGTCGATGGTCAGATATCGCTGACCAAATTCCTAGGTTTGCTTCCCAAGGCGCCGCGCTGGCACAAATCGGTCGCCCAACCGGTCGCACAAGATGTGTACGTCACGTTCGGGCACGACCCGAGAGTGCTGGCCGTCAGCCCGGACGGAGCTAGGATTGCCACGGTCAGTGAGAGCGGCCCCGTGCAGCTTCTGGATACGCGCAAGGGACAGCTCGTCGGCTCGTTCGAAGTCCCGCGGAAAAACGGTGACAGGACGGTGCTGGCGTTCAGCCCGGACGGCATGTTCCTCGTGATGGGCTGCGGACATCAAGCCTGTGTCATCGACACCGTGAGTGGAAAGGTCGTGACCCGCCTGCCGAGCGCCGAGGCCAGTCACGGCGACATGGTCTGGTCGGCGTCGTTCTCACCGGACGGTAAACAGCTGGCGATGTCCAGCCACAACTCCGGCGATGTCTTCGTGTACGACGTCGCTACCTGGCAAAAGACGGCGACGATCCTCGGACCAGTCACTGTCTCCTCCGTGGCTTTCGACCCTCGTCGAGGGGAAGAGGAAGGGGAGTGGCTCGCGACCGGAAGTGACCTCGGTCTGCAGCTCTGGCGGGTTGGACACCATGAGAAACCCGCCGCGACCGGGCCCGACACTGCTATATGGTCGATCGCATTTCAGCCGGACAGCACAGGTCTCGTCACCGCAGGTCTGGGGCTGCGATCGTGGCATATCGAGTGGGGCAACCCCATGGGACTTGAGGCCGTGACGTTGAAGGACATCAGAGCGCACACAGTTCTGCCGGTCGCCTGGCATCATCGACCGTGTTTCGTGGCAGCTGCCTCGGATGCCGTTCATCTGCTCTGTGGCGAGTCGCTCACGGAGTTCCTCCGCTTTCCCGTGTCATCGCTGGCCGCCGCCATCGGCCCCGCCATCAGTCCCGACGGGATCTCGCTCTTCAACGAGCAGAACGACGGCATGCTCGCGGCCTGGCCGCTGGAGGCCGGGCTCGAAACCCATCGCATAAGCCTCGATGCTTCTGTCCGATCCATTGCCATCTCCGAGGCAGGTCACTGGGCCGCAGCGGGAACGGACAGCGGTGAGGTTGCAATCGTCAGCCTCGACTCGTGGAAGCAGCGCAGCCGGCTGCCGCTTCCGGCGGTGCCTGTGGACAAGGTTACCGCGAGCTCCGATGGGCGGTGGCTCGCCGTCGTGCAGGGCAAGTCGTTGCGCATCTTCGAAGCCGGAAGCGGGCGCGAAGTCGCATCGAAGATGTATGCACAGGATGTCGTCGGGGCAGCTTTCGTCTCGGGAGATCGCTGGCTGGTCATAACGACCCGCAACACCGTCGTCGTGTGGGAGACCAGCGGCTGGCGCGAGCGGCAGCCCCTGCAGGACGAAAGGAAGATCGAGGCCGTGCGATTCAGTCCGGAGGGGCGCCGGCTCGCCACGATCATTCGATTGCCGACGACAGGTCACGACTTCGGGGTGCAGTTGACGAGAGTCTTCGATCTCGCCACCAGAAACGAAACCGGATGGGAGTACACCGCTCCCGGCGGCAGCAACATCTCCCAGCAATTCGCGCAAGAAGAGGCCGCGCACAGAAAGCAGTCGGTCGCCGGGGGCGATACGGCGTCAGCCCGGGAGGCGGCGTCTTCATGGCCGGCCCTGGAAATCGAGGAACCAAGCGACAGGGTGAGCGCTGACGGCGTATGGAAAGCGACCTTTTCGGGATACATGGCGACGCTGCGCGACGTGGTGACGAACCGCGACATCGCCAACTTTGATCACGGTGGCGCGATCACCTGTTTCCGTTTCGTCCCCGCCTTTGCGCCGCGATGGCTTGTCACTGCGGGTGACGATGGCACGCTGGCAGTCTGGCCGCTGCGGACGGACGACCTGGTCCGCGAGGCGTGTGCGCGGCTGCGCGCAATGTTCGATCCGCAGACACTGTCGAAGCTCATCGCCGACGCGCACGCGGAGGGGAGCTGCGGCGCGAATTAGCCGCCCCTCACCTCACCGATCGAACTGCGCCGCCACGTAGTCGTAGAACGCCTGTTGCCCCGTTGCGGAGAAGTTCAACACTACCTCCACCGCCCTCCCGCCCGCGACCTGCGTGATGCAGCCCTGCGTGGTGTTGAGGGTCGCGTCGATAGCGAGGCTCATTGTGGTTGGGGGTTGGAAGAAGCTCTGGTCGGCGAGCCAGCAGGTGGTGACGACGTCCCACATGTCGTAGAAACTTTCGGCGGCTACCAACTCGTAACTCTCGAAAGCGAGCTGTGAGTATTGGGATCCCTTGGCTGCTTGCTCCGCGAGCGTGGCCATGAAGGGCTTCGTAATCGCGGCCTGATTGGTCATGTCGAGCGGGAACTGGATGATGGGGCAGGTCGTGTTGTTGAAGACCCAGTCGACAGAGACCGCGTCCCAGAACGCGTTCCATTCCGCGCACGCGTTCCAGGGCGGCGTCGGCACGGTGGTCTTGTCGAGATTGCCGCCGACCTTGATCGCGCCGCCCATCCAGATGATCTGCTCGATCTTCGATCCGAGGTCCGGCGACTTCTGCAGCAGATTCATCACCGGCGTGAAGGGACAGGTCACGAGCAGCGTCACCTTGCCGGGGACTTTTTCCATCAGCGACTGGAACAGCGCGTCGCCGTCGGGGAAGGGCGGCCAGTTCGGATTGGGCGGGTAATTCTTCAGGCAGGCGATCGCCGACTCGCGCACGCAATCGCTCCGGTACTGCCAGGGGAACGGATTCCATCCGCGCGCGCTGCTCAATCCCATGGGCAGGTCGGTGCGGCCGATGTAGCTCATGATCTGCCAGGCCGTCTGCATGGCCGCGGAATCGATGCAATCCGCGTTGACGATCACCGCGCCGAGGAGATTGATGCCGGGCATGGTGGT
>JAXDIO010000084.1:0-9745 GCA_034663965.1 Thermoanaerobaculia bacterium
CAATTCTCCACACTTCTTCTGCGTGCGAATTCAGCGACTTACCTCGCTGCGCCGCAGTTGAATGCGAGTGGCTAAGCACCCGACCCCCATTCTCAGGCAACTGCCGGTTTCGGGTCTGTGCCACACTGATCCTGCCGAGTGGGAGTGATGTTGTTACCGGCGCAGCCGGTGTGGCACAGACACTCTTGTCTGTGCTGGTGAGGCTCGGGACGCCTGAGAAGATTACTCATACTTCCGGCGGCGACTCAATCTCTGCGAGCAGATCACGAATGCCCTCCACCAGCCGCTCGCGCGGGATCGTCGTTTGTCCGGGGCGCTCGGCGAGCCATTTGCTGCGATCATCGAGGAGGGAAGCCTTGGCGCGGCCGGCGGCCATGTTCTTCACCGTCACGACGCCTTGCGCTTTTTCGTTTGAGCCGCAGAGGATGGCCAGCGGGATGTCGTATTGGTCGGCGTACTCGAGCTGTTTGCCGAGGCGTTTGGCGGTGCCGAGGTAGAACTCCGTCGGGATGTTCGCGCGGCGCAACTCCCACGTTAGCTGAAGGTAGTCGTCGGTCATTGCGCGATCCATGTTCGTGACCAGGACGCGCGCGGTGGCTTTGCGCGTGTCGACGCGGCCGAGGTGCGCGAGTGCGGCGAGGAGGCGATCGACGCCGATCGACGCGCCGACGGCCGGAATCCGCTCGCCGAGGAAGCGCATCACCAGATCGTCGTAACGGCCGCCGCCGAAGACGGAGCCGAACTGCGGCGCGTCGAGGAGGATCGCTTCGAAGACGGGGCCGGTGTAGTAGGCCAGGCCGCGGGCGATGGAGAGATCGAGCGAGACACGATCGTCGCCGTAGCCGAGGTTGTAGAGGTGATTCGAGATTTTCTCAACGACGTCGATCTGCGCGGCCGCGTGATCGAGTCCTGCGAAGAGTTCGCGCACGCTGCTGACGACGTCGCGGCGCGAATCGGACTTGATATCGAGGAATCGTTTGATGCGATCGACCTGATCGGCGCTCAGGCCGACGCCGCGGATCGTGTCGCCCGATTCGTCCTTGTATCCGTTCATCAGCTCGCGCGCGACTTTGTCGAGGCCGACTTTGTCGAGCTTGTCGAGGACGCGGAAGACGTCGACGCCCTGTTCCGCGCTGATGCCGGCGAAATCGAGAAGCAGATTCAGAATCGCGCGGCTGGAGAAGCGGACGAGATAGCGTCCGACGTTCAGCGCCGATAGCGTGTCGCACATGCCGGCGATGACTTCCGTATCCGCGACTTCCGACTCGGTGCCGACCGAGTCGAGATCGAACTGCGTGAACTCGCGGAAGCGGCCTTTGTCCGGTTTGTCGGCGCGCCAGACGGGCGAGACTTGATATCTCCGAAACGGCCGCGGCAGCTCTTTGTACTGGGCGATGACGCGCGCCAGCGGCACGGTCAGATCGAAGCGAAGTCCGAGCGCTTCATTCTCCGGATTGGTGACGCGAAAGATCGACGACTGCGCTTCCTGCCCCGCGCTGCCGGAGAGGACGTCGAGAAATTCAATCGCGGGCGTGCTGAGCGGAACGAATCCGTACAGTTCGTAGACGCGGCGGATGGTGTCGATCATCGACTGCCGCGCCAGCATCTGGTCGGGCAGGAGGTCGCGCAGACCGCGGGAGACACGAGGTTCGACGGTGTTGGTCATTCGGGCGGGGGTCGATGGTACCGAGGGCCGGGATCGAACCGGCGACCCCCAGATCCACAATCTGGTGCTCTAACCAACTGAGCTACCTCGGCACAAAGACGCGGAATGATACTCAGAAACCAGGTGAGGCGCGAGTAAGAACAGCGCCTTCGCAAGATGCATTCTGCCGCTACTCCGCCACCAGCAGTAGATCCGCGAAGTAGCCGTTGCCGTCGGTCCATTGCCGTTCGATGCGGAAGTTGCCGGCGGCGGCGAGGGCGGCGAGGGTGGTGACGTCGTACTTGTGTGAGTTCTCGGTGTGGATCGATTCGCCTTCGTCGAACGCGATTTCGTATCCGTCGATGAGCACACGCTGCGCAATCTTGCTGACCAGGTGCATCTCGATGCGTCCCTCGGACGCGTTGTAGAACGCGCGGTGGTCGAACGATGCGAGATCGAATGTTCCGCCGAGCTCGCGGTTGATGCGGACGAGAACGTTCCGGTTGAACGCCGCCGTGACGCCGAGCGCGTCGTCGTACGCGGGCTCGACGATCGACGGCGGTTTTCGAAGGTCGGCGCCGAGGAAGAGGGCATCGCCGGAAGTGAGGGCGGTGCGGAGATTGGCGAGCATCGCACCCGCCGCGGCAGGATCGAGGTTGCCGATGCTGGAGCCGAGGAAGAGGATGATCGTGCGCGCGTCCGAGGGCGGGAGGTAGGGGCGCAGCAGCGCGGCGGGATCGCGAAAGTCGCCGCAGATGGCGGTGATGGAGAGATGAGGGTAAGCGTTCAGCAACTCGCGGCTGCTGGAGGCGAGGACGCCGGCATCGACGTCGATCGGAAAAAAATCGAGCGAGGGCTGGCGATTGAGAATCGCGTCGATGAGATGCTGCGTCTTGCGCGCGCTGCCGCTGCCAAGCTCGGCGATGCGGACGTTCGGTCCGAACGCCGCCGCGATCTCCGCTGCGTTCGTCCGCAGAATCTCGTCCTCGGCGCGCGTGACGTAGTACTCCGGCAACTCGCAGATTGCCGAAAAGAGCGAGGAACCGAGCGCGTCATAAAAGTACTGAGGCAGCAGGAACTTCGGCGTCGCCGTGAGTCCTCGGCGAACATCCTCGGCGAAGGTGCTGGCGGGGGCGGCGAGGGCGCGATGGAGTACGAATCGCTCGCGCGTCGTACTCGGCGCGGCGACGGCGAGCGATCGGTCCATGGGGCGCGGATTGTAGCGGATGCGGAACGTCGTTCGTGGCAGGTTATTTGTAACCGTAGCCGTCGTCGGCAAGGGGTAACGACGATCGATGACCCAGAACTCGCGCGTCCTGGTGGTGGACGCCGACGAGCAAGTCCGTGCTTCACTTTCCAGGGCGTTGCTCGACCGCGATGTGTTCTGCGACGCCGCCGTGTCGGCGCGCGACGCACTCGTGCAACTCGGCCAGCGCCACTACGCGCTGATGCTGCTGCACCTGGAAATGGCGGGCGTGGACGGCGTCCTCGACTGCATCCGTTCGATGCCGGTTCGCAGCCGGCCGATGGTGATGATGACGGCCGACGTTCGCTCGTCGAAAGACGCCATCGACACGGAGATCGTGCAGATCATCATCCGCCGTCCGCTGAAAATCGCGGAGGTGGCGGGGATGATTCGGGCGTGTCTGGAGTTCGTGCCGGACGACGATCAGCGCACGACGTAGCCGGACGCGCGCAACGCCGCGGTCGCGTCGTCGAGGGCAGAATCGCGGACGAGCACGTAGTCGGTGTCGTACGTGGAGATGACGAAGAGCGCCACGCCCGCGTCCGCGAGCACGCGCGTGAACGCGGCAGCGACGCCGGTCTGATCGAGCGGCATCGGACCGGCCAGTTTGAGACAGCGCCATCCGCGGTCGGCGATGACGTCAGGAACGTTCCCTTCCTCGCAGACGATCGACAACTCGTCGCTGGTGCGCGTGATCGAAAGGAATGCGCCGCGCGCCCAATGCGGAATGGCGTCATCGGCGTGGAGACGGACGATGGCGTAGTGGCTATCGAGGATCGTGAAGGTGCCGCTCATGACTCGCTCATGAGCCTTACGGCGTCGATGAGCTGCTTCGGCTCGAACGGCTTCTGAACGACGGTACTGACTTCGCCGGAGAGTGCTTCGATGAGCGAGTCGGGCGACGCGGTCAGGAGGATCGAGCGCTTCAGCATCGGCGGATTTTTTCCGCGCAAATGGCGGATCACGGTCATGCCACCCTCGTGCGGCATCATCAGGTCGAGGAGGAGGACGTCATACGTGGCCTTCTGCAACGCGGCGATGGCCTGGCTGCCGGTGAGAAAGACGTCGACACGGAATCCGTCCTTGCCGAGGATGTGCGCGACGAGACGCTGCATCGAAGGGTCATCGTCCAGCAGAA
This sequence comes from Thermoanaerobaculia bacterium, assembly GCA_034663965.1. Classification (GTDB taxonomy): domain Bacteria; phylum Acidobacteriota; class Thermoanaerobaculia; order Gp7-AA8; family Gp7-AA8; genus JADGNZ01. Next base: position 4,030 of record JAXDIO010000084.1, read on the forward strand.
GAACGCGCTTGCGGCGCTTGAAGAGGGGTTTCATTCAGGTATCCGGAACACACCGGTGCGGAGGATAACCGCACGATACGAGCCAGAACTCCGTGTGTGGTGCGGGGTGACGGGTTCGAACCGCCGACCCTCTGCGTGTAAAGCAGACGCTCTACCGCTGAGCTAACCCCGCATGAGGAGCGTGCAAGATAACACGGGCGGCACGGCTACTTTCGAAACCGTTCGGGAACATCGATGTGTCCGGCCACGCGCGTCCAGTCGATCGAGCCGCCGCCTTTGTTGCCGACGCGGAAGTTGCCGCCGACGTCGGAGACTTCGACGCTGCCGGAGCCTTTGTTGCCGATGTGAACGTCGTGCTTGACGTTGCGGATGTCCGCCTCGCCGCTGCCGTCGTTCGCGATCTCGACGCTGCCGGCGCCGTTGACGTCGATGTCGCCGGAGCCGTCGCTGATGTGCACGTTGCCGGAGACGTTGTCGATCTTCATGTCGCCCGATCCATCGCGCACGGCGACGTCGCCGATGACGTTGCGAATGCTGATGTCGCCGCTGCCGTCGGTGAGATCGACGCCCGCCACGGTGTCGATGGTGAGATCGCCGGAGCCGTCTTCGACGCGCAGCGCGATGTTGTCGGGGACGGTGACGTCGAAGTCGAGCTTGGCGCTGCTGAAGATGCCGCTGTTGTCCGGCGTCTCCGCTTCGATGCGCAGCTCGGAGCCGCTACGCGACAGCGTGAGCTTCGTGTCGCTGAGGATGTCGCGGCTCGATGCGCAGGCAGTGCCGCTGGCGCGAACCTCGCCCGACCCGCGGCGTCCGTTGATGTGGAGGTAACCGGCGCGTCCGATGATCACGATGCGGCTGACGCCCGCCGCCGGCGCCGCGACGTTGCGTTTTTCGGTGAAGGAACAGTCGCCGAAGATATCGGCCGAGGCAGTGGCAGCGGTGAGGAGGAGGGCGAGCGAAGCGAGTGTGCGCATGGGTGCTACGTACGATGTTCGATGCGCGGAGTTTCGGTGAGAATGGGTGGGGAGTGGGGCGGGTAGCACGCGCACGTGAGATGTGGGCGACAGCCTGACGCGTGCCGAGCCCCCGGGTTCGCCGTCACTCAATGCTTCGCGAAGAAGGAGGTAACGCGTAAGCCACCAGCCGTTGCGCGCATCTTCGCCACCGACTTCCCCTTAGTTGCTTTCCGGCTCCGACATGAAACCAGGAATCTGGTCGCCATGTACTTCATGAAAAATGCTGAGCGGCCAACCTGCGTTTCCGGCGCCGCGGAACCCATGCTGGAGTGACAGATGAATCCCTTTTCGAGCCAGCAGTTCCTTTATGGCTTGTTGACAAGCACTCACTTCAGCGCTTGATGGAGCGTCCATGTCATGCGCCCAGTTGTTCCTCGCCTTTCTTGCCGACTCCAAGTTGTTGTAAAGCGGGCCAGACAGCTTTCCATGGAGTTCGAGCATTTCGACCATAACGGAGGCTGTGTAGTCTCTTCCAAGGAGCTTCTTGCGTCGGTCACTCGACATATTAGCCTCGACACCTCTGGCCGAGTGGTTCATTGAAAGCAGGTCCTTCCACTCCTTTGAAACCAATTGCTCGCAAACCGTCCAGCCAACCGCGATACTCTCGCCGGATCGCAGTTCAATCGACCGGCAAGCAGACTGATAGGCGGCTTCTACAATCGGAATGTACCACCCTCCCTCAAGCCCAAGAATATGATCAAGCATTCGGAACGAGTGATCCACCACCTCAGTTTCCAGCACTCGCCTTGGGCCAGGCACGAATGTGGGCGCATAAATCCCCTCTAGAACATTTCGCGCAAGGGCATAAGTGTCCTCAGTGTCGTGGTAATCGGGCGGAGGATACGCGATTCCAATTGACCTGACAGTGTTCCAGGCGGCCACCGGAAATCCCATCGAAGTGGCTCGACGCTCGACGATCCACTCTGACGAGATCAAACAGGCTTGATGCACGTTCATGATCTGCGCCCGAAACATGCTGACCGCTTCGACCTGTGCTGCAGCGACTACGTGTGCATGAGGTAGCGTGTAAGGCGCGGTTTCGGGTTTCTCAAAGCCAGGCACTCGTAGCACCTTGCCGATGGAACTACTGAGAAAGTCGAACAAGAACATGCCATTGCGCATCGCATAAGCCTCGATTCCACATGAGAGACTCGACCTGCACGCAATCTGCTGACGAACGTTGACGCCCAGCTCGCTCGGATCCGACGGCGCTTGGCCGATCCAGACGGCCGGGATACGAAAGTACCCTTCCACAACGGCCGAAACTCGATCGGGCTCGACATCATGTCCTCCATCTTTCATCGCTAGTTCTCCAGCAGGCGCAGTGTTGACGCAATCATTCGCGGGCCAGCCCATCTGAGGCGGATCTCTGGACCGCAGGCTCGTGCCTCGTGCGACAGAGTTCTCTTGTGACAACGAAGGACGGATACCACTATGTGCCCCAAGGGGGCAAGGCTAGGTGTGATTCTTGTTTTCTGCAATTATCGATGGATTCGCAACGCGCCTACTCCCTCCCCCAGTACAGCGCATTGAAAATCATCGGATAGGTGGCGTGAGTCTGGCCGCGGTGTTGCGGGCGAAATCCGAGGAGGACGATGCGGCCCTTGCCGTAAGTCATGGCCACGGCGGCGCCTTTGCGGGTCAGCTTTTCTTCGCCGGAAATCCAGCCGGAGAGGAGGATGTCGCGCGCTTCGTCTGGATAGGTGGCGAGCACCCAGCGCTGCATTTCGTTGCCGGGCGACGTCGTTTCGAATGCGATCGGGTGATCGATGAAAATCGCGGCCTCTTCGGGCATGCCGGCCGTGACGGGATGATCGTTGCGGATATGCACGCGGACGAGGGAGCCGGGAACGGAGAAGTCGGCCGATTTCGCGAGAACATTGCGGACGGGGATGTTGAAGTTCTCGATGACGTAGTCGCAGCCGGCGTTGAAGGCCAGCAGCGTTCCGCCGTTTTCGACGAACGTCTTCAGCGCCGCGACGCCTTCCTTTTCCAGCGCGCCGCGATAGTCGGGCGGCAGTTCGTCGACGTACTTCATCGAGCCTTCGCCGCCCGCGCGTCGGCCGCTGGTGATCTCGTCCTTCTCGATGTCGGGGAGGATGAAGACGTCGAAGTTCTGCAGGCCCGCTTTGACCTCCTGCGGATGGAGCGACTTGGGCGCGAAGCCGTACTGGTCGAGCAGCCAGCGCGTCCATCCTTCGTCGAGCGCGCCGCCCCACGGGTTGTAGATGGCGATGCGCGGCTTGGGCTGGCTCGCGTGCTTCGTCAGCACCGCCTTCGTTGCGGGCTTGATGTCGGTGACGGGTTTGTACTTGGCCGGCATCATCGTCTTCTCGACCGTCACGCCCATCGCCAGCGGCAGCGTCCATGTGGCGACGTCGTACGGCCTCAGGATGTCCTTCCCCGGCTGCAACCTGACCTCGGGATACCGCTGCGGCTCCAGCATCTCCACGAGGAAGCGCGAGTACGGCTGCGCCATCGGAATCCAGTAGTCGCCGTTTTCCGCCTGCTCGATGGCGACTCCATGTTCGAGGAGAAGCGCCGCCAGGAATTGCGCAGTCGGCCAGTCGTGCTGATCGTGCGGAATCCGGTAGGCCTTACCAGCGCCGAATGCCACCGCGGCCTTCGCGCGGACGGCGACATCGCGCAGCAAATCCTCGCGGCGATCGGCGGCGGTTTCGAGTAGCGCGTCCGAGGCGATGCGCTCGTAATCCATGATGTCGCGCATTCGCCAGGTGCCGCCGGCCCACGGATGCGGATGATTCACCGTGGCCTTGTATTCGATCAGTCCCTTCTGACCGCCGTGCAACTCGCTCGGATCGATGACGATCGGAGAGGCGATGCGCGCGGACGCTGTTTCGAGGAGCAGTCCGGTGATGTTCTTCCACCAGCCGGTGTTGCGCGTGCCGCCGAGCCAATACGCATCGAACGAGTAGCCGTAGATCAGGCCCGCCTTCTCCTGCTGCTCGAGGCGGAAGGCCATGTTGGTGCCGACGAGATTGGCCTCGCGCCAGATCAGCGGATGAACGTCCGGATCGACCGGATCGGCGAACGGCGGGATGAACATGCGCGGTCCGTCAGTGCCCATCTGGTGCTCGTCGACCCAGATCTGCGGATACCACTCGTGGTAGACGGCGCGGCTCATGGCCTTCGTCTCGACCTGCGTGAGCATGAACCAGTCGCGATTGTTGTCGTGACCGACGTAGTGGTGGTACAGCCACGGCAGCCGTCCGCCGTCGTAACGCGTGCCGAGAAACTTGCGGTAGTAGTCGGTGATCATGGTCTCGCCGTCGGGATTGAGCGACGGGACGAGCAGGAGGATGACGTTGTCGAGGCGGCGTTTGGTCTCGGCATCGCTCGCGGTGGCCAGCGCGTGCGCCCACTCCATCGCCATCTGGCTCGACGCGATTTCCGACGCGTGGATGTTGCACGTGACGAGGACGATGGCCTTGCCGTCGCGCGCGAGCTGCGCGATCTGTTCGTCGCTCAATCCGCGAGGATCGGCTAGCTTCCTCGCACTCTCCCGGATCTTCTCCAGGTTCCGCATGTTCCCCTCGGAACTGACGATAGCCATGATGAAGTCTTCGCCGAGCGTGGTCTTGCCGAGCGTCTCGACGCGCACCCGCGGCGACGCCGCCGCCAGCGCGCGAAAGTACGAGACGATCTGCTTGTAGTCAGCGAGCTTGCGGTCCGCGCCAACGTCGAAGCCGAGGAATTGCGACGGCGACTGGACGGCGGCGGTGAGGGTGGTTGCGAGGAGGAAGGCGATCGCGAAAAGCGTACGTTTCATGCGCCGCGGATTATGGCGGATCGGAGGGCATGAAGGCTTCGAGGGCTGTGAGTAGTTGCTGCACTTCGCCGTTTGCGGCTCGCCACACGACGTCGAAAACGATCTTCCTGTTGTCACGAACAACTCTGTTTTGAAGGTCGATGACGTTCGGCCAGTCGATTTCCGGATGTTCGCGGCGAGCTGCATCGCTGACTCGTTCCGCGGACCTGCCGATCGTTTGAAGCAGATGAGTGAGCGCGAATTGAAAAGTCTCGTCGGCGTCGAAATCCGCTCGCGTGATCTTCGCGGTCGTAGCCATGACCCGATAACAGGTATCGAGCATGCCACCTAGGGACGATGTCACGATGCTTCGTCATACTCCTCGATCGCTTCGGCGAGGACATCTTTGATCATCCAACGACTGATCTCAGTCGGTTTGAGGAGATCGACCTTTCGCCCGAAAATGTCCGATAGCTCGCGCTCCGCTCGAAGAAGGAGAGCCCGCGCGCTTTCGTATCCGGCCGCAACTCCACGAGCGCATCGACGTCGCTCCGTTCCGGATCGAAGTCGTCCCGGACGATCGAGCCGAAGAATGACAGCCGCTTGATGCCCCACTTGCGGCAGAACGCGGCGATCTCCTCGTGCGGGATCGGGATGGCTAGTTGGCGGGTTGTGGGCATCGCGTGCAATTCTACGGGAGGATGCGGGGTTGTGGCCCGGACCGCCGTAGCTGCGTCCTCGCGGGATTGATTTTGCCATCCGCCGCTGTTATCGTGTCGCGTTTCGAAGCGGATGATTGCATTTACAAGGGTTAAGTCTTAAGGAGACATGATTTTGCCGACCACCAAAGAGCAGAAAACCGAGCTCATTTCCTCGTATCGCGTCCATGACGTCGATACCGGGTCGCCAGAGGTGCAGATTGCGCTCCTCT
>JAXDIO010000137.1:0-10782 GCA_034663965.1 Thermoanaerobaculia bacterium
GTTTGTCCAGTTCGTGGCGATCATCGTTTTCTTGATCGTTAATATGCGATCGTTAAGTCATATTGTCAAGCAATTGTTTATGAAAATCGTAATCGAGACGCGTTGTTCCACGTCCGTTCCACGGAAACGAGGTCTCATCCTGCGGCGAAGCGCGCAGGATCTCCGGTTCGGATCGCGCGAATTGCGTTAAAAAAATCGACGGCTGCGCGGTGCCACCGGAGATCCCGCGCCCTCTGCCGCGGGATGAAGTGGTTAGCGATACGCAGCGCGCGTCAGCTCCGCGCAGCGCGTCCACGTGAACTCTTTCGCGCGCGCGATGCCGCGCGATGCGAGCGCGGCTCGCAGCGATTCATCCGATGCGGTGCGTGTCATCGCATCGGCAAGCGACGCAGCATCCGGCTCGACGTGCAGCGCTGCGTCGCCGGTGATCTCGACGAGCGCCGCGGCATTCGATGTGATCACTGCGCAGCCGCTGGCCATCGCCTCGAGTGCCGGCAGTCCGAATCCTTCCTCGCGGCTCGGCATCACCAGCGCGATCGCGCCGCGGTAGAGCGCCGCCAGCTCGCCATCGTCGACGAATCCCGTGACCACGACGCGCTCGCGTGACTTGAATCGCTCGAACGCCGCTCCGGTCAGAACGAGAGACGCGTCACTGATTCGCGCGAACGCATCGACCAGCACATTGACGTTTTTGTGCGGCTTGTCGTTGCCGACGTAGAGGAAATAGCGCCCCTCCGCAGCCTTGCCGCTCTCGGAAAACGGCGCACTGACACCGTTCGGCGTGACGACCACGTGATCGTTCGCGCAGCCGAACGTGCTCACGATCTCGCGCTTCACCGCCTCGCTCACGGTCAGCACGCGCCGGCTGCGGCGGACCGCGCGTCCGATCATCTGCCGCGCGTACAGCCGCGCGATCGGATTCGGATTGCGAAGATGAATGAGGTCATGAATCGTGACGACGAACGGCACACGCGTGAACGGGACGACGTAGTGCGGCGCGTGGAAGAGATCCAGTTTTGCGCGATCAGCGGCGCGCCCGAGGATGACGATCTCGCGGATGGAGTAGTGGGGAGCGTCGATGGCGATGTGCTCGACTCCGGCCGGAATCAGATGCGCGAGCCGCTGCGGCGCGAACGCGACGTACGTGACTCCGCCGTCCGCCGCGAGTTGTTGCAGCAATCCGCGGATGTACGTCCCGATCCCAAAATCGGCGATCTTCCGCGCGTCGATCCCGATCCTCATCGCGCCGCCTCGGCGAAGAGCTGCGTCATCAGCGCCGCGCTGCGATCCCACGTGTACGTTTGCGCCCGTTCCCCTCCGCGCGCGCGCAACTCGCGTCGTAATGATTTCTCGGACAGCATGCGGATCAGCGCGTCGCGAAGCGCGTCCCGGTCGCCGGGATCGACGAGCAGCGCCGCGCCGTCGGCGTACTCCGGAATCGCGCCGGTGCGCGTGGCGATCACCGGCGCGCCGCACGCCATCGCCTCCAGCGGCGGGATCCCGAACCCTTCGTATCGCGACGGATAAACGAACGCGCGCGCGTGCCGGTACAGCTCGCGCAGGCGCGTGCGATCGACATATCCGGTTACGTCGGCATCGCGCGGCAACTGCACGTCGCCCCATCCCGCATCGCCGCAGAGGATCAGACGCGGACGCGGATGCGGCAGCGAATCCCACACCGCCAGCAGATCGTCGAGACCTTTGCGCGGCTCGATCGTGCCGACAAAGAGCACGTAGTCGTCTTCGTCGCCGTCGGGCGTGAAGAATTCATCGACACCGTTCGGCACAATCTCAATCCTCGCTCTCGAAACTCCAAACCACCGCACCGCCTCCTCGGCCACCGCGCGCGAAACCGCGGCGATGCGCGTCGCCATCTGCAGGCTGCGCCCGATGAAGACGTTGAACGACAGCACCGTTTTCGCACGATGCCGGAACGGCATCGTGAGCGAGCTGAAGTCGTGCAACGTTGCCACTGACGGGATGCGAAGCGCGAGCGGCAGCGTTCCGTGCGGTGCCCAGAGCACGCCGTTCGTTGCGATGTTTGGAAGCACGAACTGCTGCCACGCCACGCCGAACGGCATCGGGTCGACTTGAAACACACAACGTTCGAGGCCGGAGCGATCGTCGATCTCCGCATGCGACGCGATCAGCGGCCAATCCGGCAACCGCCGCGCGATCTCGGCGGTGTGAACGCCAATGCCGGTCCGATTGCCGACCAGCGCGCGGCCGTCGATGGTGATGTGCATGTTCGATTCAGTGTAGCGCCCGCCGATCGTAGCGCCGGCCGCTGGCCGGCTGGACCGCCGCCGGCTCGGCGGCGCGTACCGTCCAAGCACCATGCCGGCGAGCCGCCGGCGGTACAGCCGACGAGCCGTCGGCGCTACGTGCGCTCCGCGCTACGGCGCAGAACGGCCAACGTCTGCTCGGCCGCGACATCCCACCGAAACTGCGCGGCGCGTGCGACGCCTGCGGCGGAAAGTTGCGTGCGCAACGTAGCGTCGGCGAGCACGCGTTCCATCTGTGCTTCCAACGCACGCGCGTCGCGAGGCTCGAAGTAGAGCGCGGCGTCGCCTCCGATTTCCGGCAGTGATGATGATCGTGCAGCGATCGACGGAATCCCGTAGGCCATCGCCTCGAGCAGCGGAAAGCCGAAACCTTCGTAGATCGACGGAAAGACGAACAGCTCCGCATTGCGGTAGATCGATGCGAGCTGCGGCGGCGGAACGTAGTCGAGGTGATGGACGCCCGACGTACGTAGGCAAGGGATGATCGATTCCGATTTCCAGCCGACGCGGCCGACTACGACCAGCGCGCCGTCGTACAGGCCGCGCGCACGGAGGCGCGCGAATGCGTCGAGCAGCACTTCGAGATTCTTGCGCGGCTCGATCGTGCTGACGAAGAGGATGTAGTTGTTCGGCAGGGTGTCGGGTGTCGGGAGTCGGGAGTCGGAAATCGATAACCCCGAAAGGATCGTCACCGCGCGTGATGGATCGATGTCGTAGAACGCAAGCAGATCCTGGCGCGTCGACTCCGACACGCAGATCGCCGCGTCGGCGTGCGCGAGTTCGCGCTGCATGTGATGTTCGAGATTGATCAGCGTCTCCTTCTGCAGCAACTCGGGGAAACGTTTGTACGTGAGGTCGTGGATCGTCACCACGCGCCGGCGGGCGACGGCGCCGAGGAGGCGGGGGAGGAAGTAGTTCGCGCCGAACATCACGTCGGCGTCAATCAGCTTCATCCAAAGGACGTACGCCGCCGCGGTGATCGCGCGCGAGCGGCCGGAGATGATGCCCTGCCCTCGCAGATCGAACCAGCAGAGCCGCGCGTTCGAGGGGACCTCGGCGTGCAGCGTCGGGCCGAAGTCGGTCAGGCGCGCGTCGCCGAAGAGGTACAGCTCGATGTCCTCGTTCTTCGCCAGTTCATGTAGCAGGTGATAGAGGTACCAGCCGATGCCGGTCAACGGCTCGTAAAACGGACGGATGTCGATGCCGATGCGTAGCTTGCGTTCGCGCCGCGTGGCCGCGCGAAACGCGTTCGCGATCCGCTCGCGGAAGGCGTGGCTCAGAGTGTGAACGACGGTGCGGAGCGTGGACGGCATCGGACCGCGGATCGTAACTGATGCGCGTTCCGTCCTGGATGACACAATGCGCGGGTACCAATGAGAAAGCTCACCATCATCGCGGCCGTCGTTCTCGCGCTCATCGCGGCGGTGCTCGTCTATCTCGTCGCCACGACGCCGAAGACTTCGGCGGGCATCCGCTTTCCGTTGACCGGAGCGCAGCGCGATCTCGTCGCGTCGGTGCCGCAGTCCGCCGAATCGTTCGCGCTGATCCCGACCGCCGCCGCACTCGATTCGAAACTGCGCGAGAACGCAGTCATGTCAGAAGCTGTAGATCAGTGGGAGAAATCGCACTCGCTGCCGTCGCCGTGGATGGTCGGCGGCGCAGACCTTCTGGCGTGGCGCGATGCATCGACGACGCGGTATCTGATCCGCCTCGATCCGATCCGCGCCGTCGTCGTTCGCACCTACATGATGCTGGGCGGGGACCTCGGCGAGACGCTTCTCATCAACGCCCCGTCGTCGCAGCCGATCAATTCCGCCGACCTCGCGCAGATTCTCGCCCTCTCCGAAAAACTGCCGCCCGGCGACGCCTTCGTCGTTCAGCGCCGCGGCGCGCGCGGCGCGTTTCCGCCGATCGCGCGGCCGGCCGTCACTTCGCTGTCGGTGACTCCGGACGACATCCTCTTCACCTCGCGCGCGCAACGCGATGCGACGGAACCGATCGCAACGCAGTCAAGCCAACCTGCGCGGTTCCCTCACAACGCGCTGATCACCGCCACGTTCGCCACCATGCCGCGCGTCGTCGAGGACCTCAACCGCGTTTTCGGTACGCACGTCTCAGCAATCGTTGAGAACGGCGGGACGATCGCCGTCTACGACATCGATACGCACAAGTTCCTGCCGCGGCCGATGGGCGTCATCTCCGTTCCCGACGATCCGCCGCGCCGCGCTGCGTTCGAGGAGTTCGTCAACAAAGTGAAGCAGGGGGAGTCGCTCGGCATCCACATTTCCACGGCTGAGCACGGCGGTTCGCTGCTGCTGTCGTTCGACGATTCGATCAATCCCTATATTAATGATGCGATCGAGCCGGGCCGCTGGCCGGCCGGCAAGTGGGCGGTCCGCGCCGATCCCCGCCGCCTCGTGCCGATTCTCAGCCGCCTCGGCGACAGCATCGGCCTCCGCATCGCCGCCCCTCGCTTCTACCGATCCGCCCGCGACCTCGGACACTGGATCGAGGCCCTTCAGGGCGCCACCATCCTCGAGGCCGCCGACTCTGAAGACGCCTCCGCGGAAGAGCTAAAGGTAAGAATCTCCGCGAAATAGAAGCCGGGAGGCGGCAGTTAGAGCCTCGACACACCATGCCGGACAAAGAACGGATCGTCTTCGACGACATCGACAAATACGGCCCGCAGCACCACGAGCGGACGTTCCAGTTCCCCACCGAGGAACTGGCGCGGATCGAGCTCGTCTCGATCGGGCCGGTGTCGATCGTCGCGGACGCGCGCAAGGGCGACCTGCCCGCCGAGTACCTGGCGGACGGAACCACCACGTTCACTGCCGATTTTCTCTGCTCGCGCTGCGTGGAGCCGTTTCCGTTTGCGAACGCGTCCGAGTTTCACTTAAGATTCCGCCCTCGTCCCGAGATTTCTGAAGAGAACGCAGAGGTCGAGGTCACGCCGGACGAGCTCGATGTCGAGTTCTACACCGAGCGCGCCATTCCGCTTCGCGACCTTGCGAACGAGCAGATCCAGTTAGCGATCCCGATGAAACCGTTGTGCACGGACGCCTGTCTCGGCCTCTGCGTGCAGTGCGGTGCGAATCAGAACGGCGAAGGTTGCTCGTGCGCGGAGACGGTCGTCGACGCGCGGTTCGCCGCGTTGGCGGGGATTCGGGAAGAGTTGGCGAAGAAGCACGAACAGTAGTCACGAAATCAGTGCGGCGTACGCCGCCGCAGTCCAGAAAAACAAGGAGCAACACGATGCCTAACCCAAAACGGCGCCACTCGAAACAGCGCACGCGCACGCGCCGCGCGCATGACTTCCTCGAAGCGAAGTCGCTGTCGACCTGTCCGCAGTGCCATGAAGCGAAGATGCCGCACCGCGTTTGTCCGAAGTGCGGGTTCTACAAAGGCCGCGAAGTCATCGCAGTCAAGGACGCGTTCTAGTATCGTCACTCGATGACGACTGAAGTTCGCATCGCCCTGGATGCTATGGGCGGCGATCATGCGCCGTCCGAGGTAGTGAAGGGCGCCCTCCTGGCGGCTGCCGAATTCGCGGTCGAGATCATTCTCGTCGGCCAGGAGGATGTTGTCCGCCGGGAGCTCGCCGCCGCGAGCGCAACGACGCCGCGCAACATCGACGTTTACGACGCGCGCGAGATCGTCACGATGGAGGACACCGCGCTCGCACCGTTGCGCCGCAAGCGCAACTCGTCCGTCCGCGTATGCGCGAATCTCGTGGCCGAGGGGCGCGCCGATGCATTCGTGTCGGCGGGAAACACCGGCGCCACTTGGACCAGCGCTCGCGCCGTCATGGGCATGATCGAAGGCGTCAGCCGTCCCGCGCTGGCGACCGTTCTTCCGAGCATCAAAGGCCACACCTTGCTGCTCGACGTCGGCGCGAACGTCGACGCCAAACCGAATCACCTCCGCGAGTTCGCGGTCATGGGCCACTTCTACGCGCAGATGCTCTTCAACATCGAAGCCCCGCGCGTCGGTCTGCTCTCCATTGGCGAGGAAGAAGGGAAGGGCAACGAGCTGACGAAGGAGACGTACCGCGTTTTGAAAGAGACCGGTCTCAACTTCATCGGCAACGCCGAAGGACGCGACGTCTACAACGGCAACGCGGACGTCGTGGTTTGCGACGGTTTCATCGGCAACGTCGTTCTCAAAGCTTCAGAGGCCCTCGGCGAATTCGTTTCGACGACGTTGCGCCAGGAGATGACGCGGACGTGGAAGCACAAGCTCGGCGGCCTGCTCGCGAAGAGCGCCTTCGTCAGTCTGAAAAAGCGGATGGATTACTCCGAGTACGGTGGCGCGCCGCTCCTCGGCGTGAAAGGCGGCTGCATCGTCTGCCACGGCCGCTCGAACGCGAAGGCGATCAAGAACGCGATCGGCCTCGCGCGCAACTTCGCCATCAACAAGATCGACGAGAAGATCATGGCCAAGGTCAACGATCTCCACAAACGCGAACACGACAGCCAGGTTCTGGCGACGGAGTAATGATGATGCGAATCGCCGCAGCTCTCCTACTCGCACTCGCAGCCGCCGGCTGTGCGTCGCAATCCGCGCCCGAGCCGCCGGAGCCGAACGTCGTCGAGATCGTCAGCGTGCCGAACCACGCATCCGTGAGTCTCGACTGCGGCTCCGGAACCATCGTGAAGGGAACGACGCCGTTGCGCGTCGACGTCCCGAAGTATCCGGAAGTCTGCACGATGGAAGTCGGCGCCGACGACTACCAACCGCTGCGCATGAAGTTCAATCGCGGCATGGTGTTGAAGCAAGGCGTGCAACTTCGCGAAGATGCTTCTCACCAGCTCGACCAAAGCGCGTCGACATTCGACATGCTCCTCTTCCCGCTCCAGAACCTCGGCGACCGCATCCAGAACGCGACCATGCGAAAGATCCGCGCGGATTACCGGCTGGAAGTGAAGCTGATTCCGACCGCGCGGTGAATCCTGAAGAGCGGGAGTAAATCAGTTGCGCGCGAAGGCGCGCTCGACAATCTTAGCCCCTCGCTTTGCGCGGGGTTGGGAAGTGACGCAGGATGCGCGGCCGCGGAGGCGGCCGCTATAAAACTCTCGCGCTGCTGGAACACTTTGTAGTGGCCGCCTCCGCGGCCACGAACTCGGCCACGTCCGTTAGCCCCGCGCTGAGCGCGGGGCTAAGCTTGTTAAGCGCGCCTTCGCGCGCAACCGTCGGCGAAGACGACCGCTGCGGTCGCGACATTTCCTCACACCTGCTCAGGATCACAGTGTGGCCGCGAACCGCTCCCGAATCGTCGCCTTCGGCGGTGGCGCGGGCCACACCTTGAACATCCGCAACATCCAGTGATCCGTCACCTTGCTGCGGAAGAAGAACTCGTGCTCCCACTCCACCTCCGCCATCGTCAGGATGCAGTCGATCATCTCCGCTTGTCCGCAGTCGCGCGCGAAGATCGCGGCTTCTTCGTACTCGACGATGTTGCCGCGCTCGAGCCGTCCCGCGCCGTACATCGGCGCGAACCAGCCTCCGACCAGGCAGAACAAACCGATCGCACGGCCGATGCACCAGAAGATCGCTTCGCGGATGCGGCTCGGCTTCCCGCCGAGTTGCTGGAGCAGTCCGCCCACCAGCTCGCGGTGATGCCATTCCTCCGCTTCGATCTGCTTGATGCGTTCGCGGTCCGGACCTTCGCGCACGCTGTGCCAGTGACCTCGGTACGCGTAGCCCGCCGCCAGCTCGCCCGAGTACGCGCCACGCAATTGCTGGACGAGTTTGGCGCGTGCATCGGTCGGCATTCGCGGCGATTGTAGCCGTGTATGATTCCGCGCCGATGGAGCACGAGACCGCGTTCGTTTTTCCGGGGCAGGGGAGCCAGTACTCGGGCATGGGCAAGGACGTCGCAGAGGCGTTTCCCGCCGCGCGGCGCGTCTTCGACGACATCGATGCCGCGCTCGGATTTTCGATTTCGCAGCTGTGCTTCGATGGTCCTGACGAGCAACTCAAGCTCACCGAGAACACGCAGCCGGCGATTCTCGCGGTGTCGTCGGCGATTCACGCGGTGCTCGAAGAACGCGGCGCCACGCGGCGCGACGTCGTGGCCGGCCACTCCCTCGGCGAATACAGCGCGATCGTCAGCGTCGGCGGATTGACGCCCGCCGAGGCCGCGGCGATCGTGCGGATGCGCGGCCGTTTCATGCAGGACGCGGTTCCTGCCGGCACCGGCGGCATGGCCGCGCTGATCGGTCCGTCGGCCGATGAAGCACGCGCAATCTGCGAAGAAGCAGCGGAAGGCGATGTGTTGTCGGTTGCGAACATCAACGCGCCGGGACAGATCGTCATCGCCGGAACGAAAGCGGCCATCGACCGCGCCATCGTCGTCGCCAAAGCACACGGCGTTCGCCGCGCGTTGCCGCTGCCGGTCTCCGCGCCGTTCCATTGCGAGCTGATGAAGCCTGCCGAGGAGCGTCTGCGGCCGTTGCTCGATGACGCTCGCTTCAAGGATCTCTGGATGTCGCTCGTCTCCAACGTCGACGCCTCGCCGATCGGCACCGCCACCGCGGTCCGTAACGCGCTTGTGCGCCAGGTGGCATCGCCCGTGCGCTGGGTGGAGTCGGTGCAGAAGATGATCGCGATGGGCGTGAAGCGTTTCGTCGAAATCGGACCCGGCAACGTGCTGACGGGACTGATCAAGCGCATCGACTCCTCGGTCGAGTTGATCAACGTGTCCGACGTCCCATCGATCGAAAAATTCGTGGAGAGCTTTCGATGAAGATCGATCTCACCGGCCGTACCGCACTCGTCACCGGCGCCTCGCGCGGTATCGGCGAAGCGATCGCGCTGCGGCTCGCCGGCACCGGCGCGCTGGTTCTCTGCGCGGCACGCAATCTCGAGCAAGTCGAACGAGTCGCAGCGTCGATCACGAGCAGCGGCGGCAACGCCCGCGCCGTGCAACTCGACATCACCAGCGACGATGTTCGCGATCGCATCAAGGCGCTCATCGAACAGCAGCCGATCGACATCCTCGTCAACAACGCCGGCATCACCGACGACGATCTTTTCATCCGCATGAAGCCCGAGGCGTGGACGAGCGTGCTGCGCACGAATCTCGACTCCGCGTTTCACATCACCCAGGAAGTGGTCAAGAAGATGATCCGCGCGCGCTGGGGCCGCGTGATCAACATCTCCTCGATCGTCGGACTGTCCGGCAATCCCGGCCAGGTGAATTACGCCGCGTCGAAAGCCGCAATGATCGGTTTCACGAAATCGCTCGCGCTCGAAATCGGATCGCGCAACGTTACGGTCAACGCCATCGCACCAGGATTCATCCAGACCGCGATGACCGACGCGATGACCGACGACGCCCGCAAATCCCTCGAATCCCGCATCGCCCTCCACCGCCTCGGAACCCCCGACGACATCGCTTACGCAGTCGCGTTCCTCGCCTCGGAACAAGCCGGCTACATCACCGGCACGGTCCTGAACGTGAGCGGCGGTCTTTACACATAGCGCGCCACCGGCAGCGAGACGCAGCCGGGCCAGCCGGCGAGACGCCAGCGCTCCGGCGCTTCGCGCTAATCCGTTCGTGCGATGGAACGCGGGCGTCACGCCGGCTGGCCTGGCTGCGTCTCGCTGCCAGCGTTACGTGCATCCCCGCCGCGTCACCACGCGCGCGGCATGCTTCATCGCGCAGCTCCAATCGCGCACTCGCGAGTCGAGCCGCGCGATGTCGAATTCGGGATGAAAGAACTCTTCGACCGGACGCGCATACGAAAGGAACCGCGTGCGGCTCAACACGAGCTGCGATTGATGGCATTCGATCGCTGCCCGCTTCCGCTTCGCCTCCTCGGCATCCAATTCGAGACGAAAGGCCAGGCGGTCATGCGGCTGATGCCCGTGAATGACGTACGTGACGATGTCCCGCCCTTTCGCAACGTCGTGCGCGAACCAACCGATGGCGCGATGATCGGGATGGAGATCGAATGCCGAGGGGATGACGAGCAACGAAGGCGCAAAGGCTTCGATCGCCGCGGCGATGGCGTCGCGAACACGCAGATCGCCGCGCCGCGCCATCGTCGTCAGCAAGCGATCGGGATAGCCGAGGAAGGTCGAAGCGGTGGGTTGTACGCCGAGCGTTGCCAGCGCGCGGCGCGATTCCTCGCGGCGCAACGCTCCCCATTCCGCGCGGTCGGCATCATTGATTCGTACTTTCTTCTTCAGGTACCGAATCGGCCACGGATTATTTTCGCCATCCGTGACGACGATGACGCGCACCTCGCCGCCCGCCGCGATGGCGCGCTGCAGCAGACCGCCGGCAGCGATCGATTCATCATCCGGATGCGGCGCGATGACGAGCGTGCGATTGAGGTCCATCAGAAGTCGAGGTCGCGCAGGTGGAACGGCGAGAAGCCGCGCGCGAACGCCGGCGCCCAGAGGCAGGCCAGCCGTTCGCCACCGCGCGCATCCCTGAACCTGTGCACACCCGCGGCCAGCGGACGCGCGCCGCGATACGGCGAGCCGT
>JAXDIO010000164.1:0-17674 GCA_034663965.1 Thermoanaerobaculia bacterium
GGCGAAATGTAGAGCAGCGTGCCGAGGACGGCGCCCGTCGAGCTGTCTTTGAGCGCCGACTCCGGTTCTGCGAGCTTGGCCAGACCGAAGTCGAGCACTTTCACGTAGCCGTCGGGCCGCAGCATGATGTTTTCCGGCTTGATGTCGCGATGGATGATGCCCGCGTCGTGCGCGGCGGCCAGCGCGCTGGAGACTCCGATGGCGACGTCGAGCACTTCGCCGGCATTGAGCCGCCGTTTGGCCATCACTTCGCGCAGCGTTTCGCCTTCGATGTATTCGGTGGCGATGTAATGGACCGAGTCGGCGTGACCGATCTCGTAAATGGTGATGATGTTCGGATGATTGAGAGCCGACGCGGCACGCGCCTCGCGCTGAAACCGGCGGACGCGTTCCTCATCGCGCGTGAAGCGTACGGGCAGCAGCTTCAACGCGACTTTGCGATTGAGGGTCTCATCTTCTGCGAGATAGACCTCGCCCATGCCGCCTGCACCGATGAGGCGACCTACGCGATAACGCGAGATCGTGCGAGGTTGCATGGATCGCTTCGAGCATAGCCCAATTCGCTGCCATAGAATTTGCCTCGCATGACCGCCAGAAAGAATGACGTTGATCTCGCATCGGACGCGGCGCGCCTCGGCGCAGCCGTTCTGTTGAAGCATTGGGAGCAGCTTGGAAAAGACGACGCCGATCTGAAATCGCGCAATGACTGGGTTTCGCGCGCCGACCGCGAAAGCGAGGCCGCGATCATCTCGCTGATCCGCGAACACTGTCCCGATGACGCAATCCTCGGCGAAGAAGGAGGAATGAGTTTCGAGGGCACCAGCGGCCGGACGTGGATCATCGATCCGCTCGACGGCACCTCGAATTACCTGCAGCATTTTCCGGTCTGGTCGATTTCGATCGGTTTGAAAACGGGCGCGGAGATCACCGCCGGCGTCGTCTACGAGCCGCTGCGCGACATTTTCTTCACCGCCGAGCGCGGCGCCGGCGCATTCCGCAATGGCGTTCCGATGCGGGTCTCGAATCAGGAGGGCATTGACAGCTCCTTCCTCGCCACCGGCTTTCCGTTTCGCGCGCAGCAGTTCGTGTCGGTGTACTGCGCGATTTTTCAGGAAGTGATCAGCGTGGCGAAGGGCGTGCGGCGCGCGGGCTCGGCGGCGCTCGATCTCGCTTACACCGCCGCCGGCATCTTCGACGGATTTTTCGAGCTGCATCTTTCGCCGTGGGACGTCGCCGCGGGCTCGTTGCTGGTCACCGAGGCGGGAGGCGTGTTCAGCGACTTCTCGGGCGGCGAGCGGTGGCTGCAGCGCGGCAATGTCGTCGGCGCGCCGCCGGGCGTGCATCGCGATTTGATTCGGCTGCTCAGCCGCCACGTCAGCGAGGATCAGCTCGATCGCCGCGTCACGAATCGCGCGCTTCCGTCGCAATGAAGCTTCCGCGCAATTTCTATTTCGACGACACCGTCACCGTCGCGCGCGCACTCCTCGGCTGCGTGCTGTGGCGTCGGATCGGCCGCGAACTCCTCGCCGCGCGTCTCGTCGAAGTCGAGGCGTACCTCGGCGCGAACGATTCCGCCAGCCACGCGCGCCGCGGTCTGCGCAGCGCGCGCAACGAGTCGATGTACCTCGCCGGCGGCCACGCCTACGTCTACTTCACGTACGGCATGCACTGGTGCATGAATGTCGTCACGCAGGAAGCGGACATCGCGGAGGCCGTGCTGCTACGCGCCGCGGAACCGCTGCGCGGGATCGAGACGATGCGCGAGCGGCGGCCGAAAGCGAAGCGCGATCGCGATCTGATGAACGGCCCGGGCAAACTCTGCTCCGCAATGGCGATCGACAAATCGCTCGACGGCGAGCCGCTCGATGGCAAGACGCTCTGGCTTGCGCCGCGCGACGTCGAAGTAGCCGAGGAGGAGATCGCCGTCAGTCATCGCATCGGCGTCGAGAATTCGGGTGAGGCAGCAGGCTGGCCGCTGCGATTTTTCCTCCGCGGAAACGTCTTCGTCAGCCGCTGAACCCGGCATGAGCCGTGCAGTTTTTCGGGCCTGAAATGTCTGCAATTGCGAGTCCTTCCGAAACGATGGTCGACCCGGCCAGCCGCAAGTTTTACGTCCATTCGATGGAGTTGATGCGTGACGGCGGCGTGCCGTTTCTCGTCGGCGGCGCGTACGCATTCGCGAACTACACCAGCATCGAGCGGCACACGAAAGACTTCGACGTCTTCATCCGCCGCGAAGATTTTCCGAAAGCGAAGCGCGTCTTCGAGGAGGCCGGCTACGAGTCGAGTCTCACCTTCCCGCACTGGCTGGGCAAAGCCTTCAAAGGCGACGACTTCATCGATCTGATCTTCAGCGCCGGCAATGGCGTCGCAGTCGTCGATGAGCTGTGGTTCGACTTTGCCGTGGACGCTGTCGTCTTCGGCGTCGATGTGAAACTGATTCCGGCCGAGGAGATGATTTGGTCGAAGGGGCTGATCATGGAGCGGGAGCGCTTCGATGGCGCGGACGTCGCGCACGTCATTCACGCCGTCGGCGATCGTCTCGACTGGCGCCGCCTCATCGATCGCTACGCGCATCTCTGGCGCGCTCTTTACGCGCACCTCGTGCTGTACGGCTTCATCTATCCCTTCAAGCGCTCGCAGGTGCCGGCGTGGGTGATGGACGAGTTGGGCGCGCGGATCGCTGACGAAACGAAGTCGCCGGACGCGAAAGAAAAAATCTGCTACGGCACGATCATCTCGCGGCAGCAGTACCTGCCCGACCTCAACAAGTGGGGGTACAAAGACGCGCGCCTCGATCCGCTCGGAAACATGAGTGCTGAGGACATCGCGCTTTGGACGGCGGGCATCGAAGTGGACGGCGCGAAATGAAAGAGCATCTGCGCATCGCGGCGATCGCGGACATCCACGTCAAGAAGACGGGGCAGGCCAGTTTGGAGCCGCTCTTCGCCGCAGCGTCGGAACAAGCGGACGTTCTTCTGCTGTGTGGCGATCTCACGGACTACGGGCAGGTCGAGGAAGCGAAGATCCTAGCGAAGGACATCACCGCCTTTCTGCGGATTCCGTCCATCGGCGTCCTCGGCAATCACGATTTCGAATCGGGCAAAGCGGACGAGGTGGTGAAGATCATCGCCGGCGCCGGCGTGACCATGCTCGACGGCGGAGCGCATGAGATCGAAGGCGTCGGCTTCGCCGGCATCAAGGGATTCGGCGGCGGATTCGGGCGGCGCCAGCTCAATGCCTGGGGCGAAGAGATCATCAAGAAGTTCGTCCACGAGACGATCGAAGAAGCGCTGAAGCTTGAGATGGCGCTGGCGCGGCTGCGCACGCCGCAGAAGATCGCGGTGCTGCACTACGCGCCGATCCACGCCACCGTCGACGGCGAGCCGCCGGAGATCAGCCCGTTCCTCGGGTCGTCGCGCCTTGAAGAGCCGATCGATCGCTATCGCTGCAACGCAGTCTTCCACGGCCACGCGCATCGCGGCTCGCTCGAAGGGCGGACGAAGGGCAACGTGCCGGTCTACAACGTGGCCATGCCGCTGCTCGCCGCGCATTACGAAGACCGCCAGCCGTTCCGTGTCATCGAAGTGCCGGTGGGAGAGCCGGCCGTCGCCTGAAGCCGCAATACAATTCGCGCATGCGACACGCCGCATTTCCTGATGGATTGAACCGCGACCGGCTGATCGACTGGTATCGGGACGGCCGCAGGTTCACGCGCGACCTTTTCACGATTCCGAAGGCCGAGGCGTATCACGACCGGCCGATCCCGCTGCGCAATCCGATCGTGTTTTACGAGGGCCACATCCCGGCGTTCGCGATCAATACGCTGATCAAATTGGCGTTGAAGCATGACGGCATCGATGCGGAATTCGAGACGCTGTTCGCGCGCGGCATCGATCCGGAGAATGAAGACGCAGCGAAGACGCCGACCGATTTCTGGCCGTCGCGCGAGGACGTCCAGGCGTACGGACGGGATGCGGACGATCTGATTTTCCACGCCCTATGCGACGGCCCGATCGACGATGGTGCAGTGCCGCAAACGCGCAATGCCGAGGCAGCGTTCACGGTCATCGAGCACGAGCAGATGCATCAGGAGACGCTGCTGTATCTGTTTCACGAGCTGCCGTACGACCGGAAAAATCCGATCGCGCCGCTGCGGCGAAGCGATGCGCTGTCACGCGGGGACGTCGTGAAGGACATGGTGCGTATCCCCGCCGGCGAAGCGACGCTCGGTGGCTCTGGCGACGACTTCGGATGGGACAACGAGTTTCCGCGGATGCACGTGAAAGTCAGCGACTTCTCGATCGATCGACACGACGTCACGAATGGCGACTATGTCGAATTTCTGCAAGCGACGGATGCGAATCCGCCGCACTTCTGGACGAAGCACGACGGCGCATGGCAATGGCGCGGACTGTTCGAACTGCAGCCGCTGCCGCTCGACGCGCCGGTGTACGTCACGCACGACGAAGCAAGCGCGTACGCGGCGTGGCGCGGCAAGCGGTTGCCCTCCGAGGGCGAATATCACCGGGCAGCGTTTGGAACGCCGTCGGGTGAGGAGCGGCTTTTTCCGTGGGGTTCGGCGCAGCCAAACGCAACCCACGGCAATTTCGGATTCACGCATTGGGATCCGGTCGCGATCGGTTCGTATCCGGCCGGCGTCAGCGCGTGGGGAGTTCACGATCTCGTCGGCAACGGCTGGGAGTGGACGTCAACGATCTTCGACGCGTTCCCAGGCTTCGAGGCGATGTCGTCGTATCCGCAGTACTCGGCCGACTTCTTCGACGGCAAGCACTACGTGATGAAGGGCGCGTCGCCGGCCACCGCACCCGAGCTCATCCGCCACAGCTTCCGCAACTGGTTCCGTCCGTCGTATCCCTACGCCTACGCGACGTTCCGCTGCGCGCACGATTAGTGCACGTGCGTGGCGTATGGAACCGCAAAGCTACAAACCGAAAACGTTCGACCTCTCCGGCCTCACCGGCATTTCCGACAAGACGCTGGAGATGCACTTCAAGCTGTACGAGGGCTACGTCACCAACACGAATCTCCTCACGGAAAAAATCAACGAGATCCTCGCCGACGGCCAGGTCGACAAAGAGGAGATGCCCTCCTACTCGGAGCTCACCCGCCGCCTCGGGTTCGAATACAACGGCATGGTCCTGCATGAGTACTACTTCGCGAACATGAAGCAGAACGGCGGCGGCGACCCGGCTTCCGGCTTTCGCGCCGCGGTGGAGCGCAGCTTCCCGAGCTTCGACATCTGGCGCACCGATTTCGTCAGCGTCGGCAAAATGCGCGGCGTTGGCTGGGCGATTTGCTACCTCGATCCCACCAACGGACGCGTCTCCAATCATTGGATCGAGCTCCACCAGAACGGCAACGTCGCGGGCTTCGTCCCGCTGCTGGTCATGGACGTCTGGGAGCACGCCTATCTGCTCGATTACAAACCGGCCGATCGTCCCAAGTACATCGACGCGTTCCTCGCGAATGTGGATTGGGGTGTGGTGGAGGGACGGCTGGCGTAAGTCGTCACGACGACAAAGGCGCTTCGCGCACTTGCAGGTCGGTCGTTTCGCCGGCCATCTCTACCGTTCCTTTGCGTTCGAGTTTTCCCCATCCGGTTCGGATGCCGGAGACGGCGGTTTTGATCGACTTGAGAATGACTGCGTACATCAACTGGCGGTAGAGGAAGCG
Organism: Thermoanaerobaculia bacterium; assembly: GCA_034663965.1. Classification (GTDB taxonomy): domain Bacteria; phylum Acidobacteriota; class Thermoanaerobaculia; order Gp7-AA8; family Gp7-AA8; genus JADGNZ01. The sequence goes on from JAXDIO010000164.1 coordinate 5,698, forward strand.
CTGCCAGAAGAGCCAGACCAGGACCTTGGGATCTTCGCGGTCGAGTTTGTACGCGACCAGGGCGCCGATCAGTTCGACGACGAAGAAGAAGGCGTACATGAACGCGATCAGGTAGAGCGACGAGAGAGCATTCGGGAGCGGCTGCCAGTCGCCGTTGAGGCGGCGCATGCCGGCGTGAATGGCGCCGCCGAGGGCCCAGAGGATTTGCAGGTCGACGAGCGGCGAGAGGACCTGGAAGGCTACCTGGAACAGCCAGAGCGACGGCAGCATCACCGTGCCGAACCAGCCGTAGCGGAACATGGCCCGGCGATGTTTCCAGAGCGATTGCAGCGTTCCGAACGCCCACCGGAATCGCTGGCCGAAGAGCGCGCGAATGCTGTCCGGCGCCTCGGTGTAGCCGATCGCGTTCGACTCCGTCTCGATCTTCCAACCGATCCGGCGGATCCTCCACGTCAGATCCATGTCCTCGGCCATCGTGTCGCTGGTGTAGCCACCAGCCTGCAGAATCGCTTCGCGACGCCACGCGCCCACCGCGCCGGGGACGACTGTCACCGAATTGATCGTCGCGTACGCGCGGCGGTCGAGGTTCTGGCTGGTCACGTACTCGATCGACTGCCAGTACGTCAGCGGATTCACGCGATTGCCGACTTTCACGTTGCCCGCGACTGCGCCGACGAGCGGATCGGTGAAATGGCGGATCAGCTTCTCGATCGTGTCTTTCGCGAAGACCGTGTCCGCATCGAGGGCGATGATGATGTCGCTCGTGGCCAGCGCGATGCCGTGATTCAGCGCCGAGGCCTTTCCGCCGTTGGCTTGAACGAGGAGCGTGACCGCGTCGCCGAAATTCGAGCGCACCTCGCCGGACGTATCGTCCTTCGAGCCGTCATCGACAACGATGATCTCCAGCGGTTCGTAGCCGGTTGCGATCACCGCGCGAATCGTCCGCGCGATCACCTTCTCTTCGTTGTACGCGGCGATGACGACGCTGACCGCCGGCCGGAAGGTCGCGTCGAATTTTTCGTAGCGTTCGCGCCACTTCGAAATCAGCGCCAGGATGGTGGCGAAGACCACGCGCGCCGTGCCGAGGATGATGGCGGCAGTGAAGGCGATCCCCAGAAAAAGCTCGAAAAGGTAGATGACTTCGAACACCACGCGATCATTGGCCACCATCAACGTATCAGCGGCTTTCACCGGCGGGTTAACGGCGTCGCGCGTTGAATTGATGAGGGTGGAAACAGGCACGAAACGATAGCCGCGGCGCCGCATTTCATTTACGAGCATCGGGATGAGCCGAACCGTTTCGGAGCGGTTTCCACCGCCGTCGTGCAACAGGATGCAGTTGCCTTTCTCGGTGTTCATCTGGCTGAGGAACGTCTGCAGCATGGCCTCCGCCTTGCGATGAACGACAGTGCCGTCAGGCTGCCGCGCCGCCAGGTTCCAGTCCTGCGGGTCGAGAAACTCCAGCACGGTGATGTAGTTCAGATCCGACGCGAGTTTGACCGGCTTCACTTCGCGCTCCGTTGTCGGCTCGGCGTCTGCGTTGTATGGCGGCCGAAACAGAAGAGTCGAGTGATGAAGGAGGCTTTGGAAGACACGCTGTGTCGCGTTCAGTTCGAGGTGCGCCTGTTGCTCGCCGACCACTCCGATGTCCGGATGCGTAAACGTGTGGTTGCCGAATTCGTGGCCCTCGGCCCAAATGCGCTTCACGAGTCCGGGATAACGCTCTGCGTTCTGACCGATGAGGAAAAACGTACCCGGTACATTCAGCGCTTTCAGCTCGTCGAGAATCTGGGCCGTGTACGGATCGGCGGGCCCGTCATCGATCGTGAGCGCGAGCAGTCCCGGTTTGTAGCCGGTGCGGCCAACGACATATGAGCGCGGAAAGGCGTGATAAACCTCATCGATGGCGATGCCGGTTTGCGGATCAATCTCCAACGAGCGTGATCCATCCGAGGGTAGCTTATCGACGTGCGCGATCTCGCCCTCTCCGACGAACTCGAGGTCGTAGGGAAACTTTACGAGGTCGAGGTTCGCCATGTTGGGTGGCTGCTGCAGATGGCCGCGCTGAATGAATGTCCAGATCGAAGGGTCCGCTGATCCGAGGACCCAGACCGCCGCACCGCGAACGCCGTAGTTGGACGCGATGAGCCATTGATTGGCGGCGGTGGCGGCGTCCAGCATCCAGACGTGATGACTCTTGTTCTCGTCATCGTCGTAGTCGAACGTCGGATTCAGATATTCGTCGTCGAAGTCGATGACGTCTTCCGGCTTCTCTCCCTGCCGGAAGTTCTGCGCCAGAATCAGAGCGCCCTGATAGGTAAGGGGCTCCGCGTATTCGCCGCCTTCAGTCCAGTCGTACGCGTAGTTCGCGACGCCGACGACCAGCTTCTCGCGTGGAATGCTGAGGAGCGCGCGCTGAACGACTCCGCGATACCACGACATTGACGCGATCGGGCCCGGGGTGCTGGTCTCGCCATGTTCGTCGTAGGCCATGACCACCACGAAGTCGCACATCGATGATACGGCGCGCCAATTGAGCGTCGTCTTCGCCTCCAGATCGGCGCTGACCGATAGGTGTACTGGAGCGAAATTCGCCTTCATCCTCCGCAGAAATCCGATGAACAGCGGATAGTCCTCGGAAGGCATGTTCTCGAAATCGACATTGATCCCCTGAAACCGATTCCGCATACACCACTGTCGCAGCTGCATGATCGTCTGATCCTGCAGGTGCGGATTCGCCAGAAAAACGTGCACCCGTTTCGCATCGAACTGGCCGCTGCCGTTGCTCGATAATTCGGCGTTACTGAACACCGGCACGATATTGAGGTTGTTCGAGCGAGCGATGTTGATGACGTCGATGTTGTGCGGCGTGAGCACCGGATCCCAATCGTGATAGTCGAGGCTCTTCGCATCGCCGGAGAGATGGACCCACACCGGCAGCAGATGCGTCATCGCGTGCGCATTCGCCTCGAGCGAGTGCATTCCTGTCTCCTGCCACGGCGCGTAGAACGCCGCCACGATTCCATCGGCGGCGGAGACAGGCCCCTTCGCCTCCCGTATGCGGCGAGCTCTTTCGTCCTTTGCGATGGCGTTTAGCAGCCGCCGCTGATCGAGCGCGAGAAGAAACTGTGTTTTTCTGGCTTGATGATGCGGCACTCGGATACCGCGCTTGATCGCTTCGGTGATTCCGCGCACGCCCGGCAGCAGCGGCGCCGTGAAAAGGCTGACCAGCCATGCGCTGATCGTGACCACCGCGAGCAGACCCAGCAACGTGCCGAGGCGCTTGACCCACCACCAGCGGCGATGAGTGGGGTCGAAGAACACAGCGCGGTCAGACATAGTCGAGAGTCGGGCGATGATACAGAACCCCCCGGTTGCGAAAGGCATTCTTCGCAACCCGAACGGCTTTACACCGTAAAGAGCTGCCATGACTCAGACCGTCATCGAGGTTTCGGGCCTCAAAAAGCAATACAAGTCGTCGGTCGGACGCTCGCGGATCACGGCGCTGGACGGCATCGACTTCAGCGTTCGCGAGGGCGAACTGTTCGGTCTCCTCGGGCCCAACGGCGCCGGCAAAACGACGGCCGTCAAGATCCTGCTCGACCTCACCCGCGCCACCGCCGGCGAAGCGCGTCTCAACGGCATGCCCGCCGGAGATCCCGAAAGCCGCCGCCGCGTCGGATACCTGCCGGAAGGTCACAAGATCCCCGGCTACCTCACGGCGCGCCAGGCGCTGGCCATCTTCGGAAAGATGTCCGGCATGGACGACTCCACGATCAAGAGCCGTTCGCTGGAACTGCTGGAGAAGCTGCGCATCGCGCAATGGATCGACGTCCGCGTCAAGAAGTACTCGAAAGGGATGACGCAACGCCTCGGCCTCGCCATCGCGCTGCTGCATTCGCCGCACGTTCTGCTGCTCGACGAGCCGACCGACGGCGTCGATCCGGTCGGCCGCCGTGAGATCCGCGACATCCTCCGCGCCGAGGCTGCCGCGAATGGAACGGCCGTGCTGCTGAATTCGCACCTTCTGTCCGAGATTGAGCTGACTTGCGATCACGTGGCCGTACTTCGCAGCGGCAAAGTTGCCGCGGCCGGCAGCATTGAAGAGCTGACGCGCCGCGCCACGCAGTACAAACTCGTTCCCGCCGTGCCGGTCGATGACGCGCTTATCGGAGCGTTCCGTGAGAGCGGCGCCGGCGTGGAGCGCGTCAACGGACACATGCTGCTGACCGTCGACGACATCTCGCATCTCAACGCGCTGGTCGACAAGCTCCGCGCCAGCGGCGGCATGCTCACCGAGCTCTCGCCGGTGCGCTCGACGCTCGAAGACGTATTCGTCGATCTCGTCCGCGCCGTCGATCCGGGCGGCCGTTCGTCTGACAAGGCGTCCGAAGGAGCGCTGCTATGAAAGTGCTGATGGCGAATATCGAAGATGTGATGCGCGAAGCCGCCGCGCGCTGGACGCTGGTCGCCTACTTTTTCCTCTCCACGATTTTCATTCTGATCTTTGCCTCGGCCATCAACCTCGACATCGTCGACGGCGCGCTGGCCGGCGCAAAGCTGTTCGGCAAACAGGTCGAAGTCAGCGGCTCGATGTCGATCGAGAAGCTGGTCATGGGCTTCGAGTCCGGCTTCTCCGGCATCCTCTACGTCCTCTGCACATTCCTGGCGATCTTCGCCACGGCGCATCTCGTGCCGCGCATGCAGGAGAAAGGGACGATCGATCTTTACCTTTCGCGGCCTGTGTCGAGGATGAAGTTGATCCTCTCGCGCTATGTGGCGGGGCTGATCCTGGCCGCCAGCAACATCCTCTACCTGATCGGCTCGATCTGGTTGATCGTGGCGTGGAAGACGCACGTGTTCCATCCGCGCTTTTTTCTCGGCGGAGGCGTGATCCTCTTCCTGATCGCGGTTCTGCTGGCGTTCGCGTTTCTGATCGGGGTCATTACCTCATCGACGGCGGTTTCGATCATGGCCACGTACGGCGTCTTCTTCTTCGGCGTGATGCTGGCCGGTCACGCGCGCATCGAAGCGGCGCTGTCGAAGGAATGGCAGGCCATGAGCATCAAGACGCTCTACTGGATCATGCCGAAGACGGCCGAGCTTGCGACCTCAGTGGTGGCCTTCGTCGGCGGCCGGCAGTTCGAAAACGAAATCATCAAAGTCACCGCGGCGCCATTCTGGAGCACCGCCATCTTCGGTTTTGTCTGTCTCACTCTTGCTTCCTGGTTGTTCCAACGAAAGGAGTTCTAAATGAAAAGGCAGTTCCTGGCAGTAGTGATCCTGGCCCTCGCGCTCGCGCCGGCGGCATTCGCAAAAAACGACGCGATGTCGCTCATCCCGAACGATTCCGTCTCCGTCGGCGTCGTTCGCCTCGCGGACATGCGTAGCAGCCCGCTGTCGGCCGCGCTCTTCGCGCAGACGGCGCACATCAGCAATGACGATGATGCGATGGCGTTCCTGCGCGACTCCGGTCTGCAGCCGACGAAGGACATCGATGTCATCGTCTTCGCGACCTCTCCGCGCACGAACCTCGGCAGCGACGCCGATTTCCTTATCGCCGCCGACGGCCGTTTCAACGTTGACCGCCTGAGCAGCGCGATCGTGTCGCGCGGCGCCGTCAAGAAGGCATCGGCGCACGGTACGTACTTTCTGATGCCGAAGAAGAGCGGCGACTCGCATCAGGGCGTCGTGGCATTTCCCGACGCGCACCTCGCGCTGATTGGTAGCGAGGCGGCTGTGCTCGAAGCGCTGGCCAGCCGCGCCAGCGGCGGGACGACCTTCGCGACGACGACCGGCCTCGGGCGCGACATGTCCCGCATCGATGCGCACGCCACGGCGTTCGTGCTCGTCGACGTCCCGCGCGCGCAGCGCATCACCGGCGCGCCGAAACTCGGCAGCGGCTCGCAGTCGCAGGCGATCGGCGCGGCGCTGAAGAATGTGTCGACCGTCGCCATCTGGGCAACCGACAGCGGCGACTCACTCAAGCTGAGCGCGATCGGCCTCTCCAGCGATTCCGAAACGCTCGGCCTCGTCGAAGACACGCTCCGCGGCGCGCTCTCCGCGATGCGCCTCGCGGTTCAGGAGCAGTCACCCGACCTCGTCTCGGTCCTGCGAAAGTTCACCGTGACCCGCACCGACAGCTCCGTCTCGATCTCCGGGAGCGTCCCCGCCGAAACGTTCAAGACGTGGGTCGCGAAGTCGCAGCAATCGCATTCGAGCTCGCGGTAGGTTTTGACCAACCGTCGCAAATGAAAACGCCCCGCGCTTTGCGGGGCGTTTTTGATTGCGGCGAAATTGCGATCAGCGTTTCTTGCCGCGCTTCGTGTTGACGGCTTCGCGCAGATCCTTGCCGGCCTTGAAGCGGACGTTCTTCGACGCCGGAATCGTGATCTTTTCATTCGTGCGCGGATTGCGGCCCTCGCGCGCCTTGCGCTGCGACACCGCGAAGCTGCCGAGGCCCGGAATTGCGCAGCGCTCGCCGCTCTGACACGTGCTGGAAATGTAGTTCACGAACGCGTCGAACGCGGCCGCTGCTTCCTTCTTCGAAATCCCCGCCTGCTCGGCGATTTCATTGATAACGTCACCCTTGCCTGCCATAGACGACTCCTCCTCCTGAGATGCGAAAAAACGTGATGTTGTCTGAGGTTTCGGCAATCTATGAGAACGATGGTGGTTTGTCAACGGAGTTGCCCGGCGCATTTTTTACTTGCGCGCGCGACCCATTTTCGGAGCCGTTCCGGCGCAGAAAACGGAGGCGGTCGAGGTATCCGCGAACGACCGAAACGACCTGCGCATGGCTCCACGAAAACGGCGAAACCGACAGCGGCGCGCCGCTGTACGGATGCACCTGCTCGGGCAGCACCAGCGACGGCCGCGCCTTCGCCCGCGCCCAGCGCAAAAGGTCGAGCGCCGATTGGAGCTCGGCTACCGAGGTGGCGCGGGCGATGGAGTGCTCGGCCAGCCAGAGCGTGCAGATCAACCATGGATTGCCAGGGATCGGATCGTCGTCGCCGATGTTTCGCTGGTAGCGGTCGTTTGCGTATCGCGCAACGCCACCGATCTCCGTCTGCACCCACAACGTCTCGCGAATAGCGCGCATAGTCCCTTCGACCATGGCCGTGTCGGCACCGAACGCGCCGAGGAAAAACGTCGCGAACGTTGACGCATCGACGGTGCGATCGAGTTCGAGCGCGTCGCCGGTGAGCGTGAGTCCGCGCGCGAATCGCGACTCATCCTCGAGCCAGAGATGCCGGACCATCGCATCGCGGATTTCGCCGGCGACCTTGAGATAGTGGCTGCGGCGTTCCTGCTCATTGAAGAGATTCGCCAGATCGGCAGCCGCAGTCAACGCCGCGCAAACCGCGGACGACGTGAAGGTGAAAACGCCCTGCCGCTCCTCCCACATATCGAACGACGGCAGCGGCAACTGCGTTTTCGGATCGCGATAGCGGGCCATGAAGTCGGCCGGCTGAACGACTAACCTGCGATACACGCTGCGGATGAATTCGAGATCGCGCGTGCGGTCGTAGTGACGCGCCAGGAGCCAGAGTACGAGCGCGGTCGAATCCTCCTGAATCGGCAACTGCTTCTGGCCGTTGCGCACCCACGGATTCCATGACGACGCCAGCGATCCGTCCGGCGCGTACTTGTGTAAAAAGTAACCATCGTTACTGATCGTGTCGTGCGCAAACTGCAGAAAACGGCGCGCGATCTGATGGAATCCGGCACGGTCCATGGCGTCGGCGACGAACGCGCCGTCGCGCGGCCAGACATACGCGTAGTGGTCGTTGTGGCCCCACTCGATGTCGGAGTCGGCCGCCGCCACGATGCCGCCCTGATGATCGCAATGCGTCTGCACGACCAGTAGCGAGCGGCGATAAAGATCGAGGATTTCTTCAGGCAGATCGCTGAGGTCCTCGCCCGATTTGTTGACCCACGTGTACCAGAGCGACGCCGTGCGCGCGATGATGCGCGCCGGCGTCTCGCTGATCACCTGGTCGTTGAGCTTGCGCACCTCGCCATACCGCGCCCCGACGCAGATCCAGTAGTACGCGGTGTGGCTTCCGAGCGGCTCCAGTTCAATCGACAACGCGATCGTCGAGTCGACCGCCCCCTGCTGGATCGCGTTCATCGACAATTCGCCATCCTCGGCATCGCGCCAGGTGCCTTCGCTGTCGCCGATTCCGGCCCGCCCACACGAATACTCGGCGACGCCGGAGTCGCGTTCGGTCGCACCGCTGATCAGAAAGTACCGTTTCGCCTTGTAGTGAATGACGCTGCGCGAATCGGGGTCGAACATGGCCGTGTCGGCGTTCGGACTGCCGTACAACTCGAGCCCGTGATGAAAGAACAGCTTCACGCGCCGCGGCTCGTTGCGCATGTTGCGCACGACGATCTTGCGAACGTAAACGTTGCACTCGGAATCGACGGCGTCATAGCAACGCAATCGGATGCCGAGGGTGTCGTTGACGCAGGTGACGTCGGTGACGTTCGTCTCGCGCAAATACGTCAGCGTGCGTTGCCACGCATCGTCCTCGACCCACGAAAACGCGCCGTCCGCGGAGACGCCGAACCGGAACCGTTCGCCGGCGTGATTCTCGAGACCGACATGGGGAAAGTAAAAGTCCGCCAGCCGGTACGCGGCGTCAAATCCGAGGACGAGTGAGCCGTTGCCGATGAGAAGGTCGCGAGCCAATGGGAGCTGAAGTTTATCCTGACGGAGCGCGCAGCGAACCGTCAGGATCTCCGGTGATACCGCGCCGCCGGATGTTGAACAAGACGTGTGCAGTAAACCCGTCCGTACCCGCCTCGGGCGTCAAGCGCAGCACGCCGTTCTCCACCCACCGCGCGACGTTTTCATTCACGAGCTTCGCCACATCGCCGCGAATGAAGTCGGTCCGCGTGCGCAGGATTTCGTCGACCACCGCATCGTTCTCTTCCAGTTCGAGCGAGCAGGTCGAGAAAACAACGGTCTCGGACGCGAGGTCGAGCGCCGAAGAGAGAAGCTCTTTCTGCAACTCCACAAACGACGCCAGATCGTCCTCACGCAGCCGCCACTTGATCTCCGGATTCTTGCGGATGGTCCCGGTAGCACTGCACGGCGCGTCGAGCAGAACAACTTGAAACTGCCGCGCGAACGGCGGCATGCGTCCGTCGCTGACGACGATCGAAACCGACCTGCGCATCAACGGCCGCAACCGAGCAATCGATACGTCATTGCTCACCACGCGCGCGCCCCGAGCGCGCATCACAAGCGATTTGCCGCCGGGCGCGGCGGCGAGATCGAGCACCTCGCTGCCCGCCGCGGCGGCGATGTCGGCGATCACAGCGCTTCCTTCATCGAGTGCGAATCCGTCCACGTCAGCGCTCGATCCGGTCAGCTTCCACATGCCGGGCACGAGCGCGGATCTCGTTGCGTCCGCGGGCGGCGAATCGGTCATCGCGTCGGGATACGACAGCTCCTGATTCGCCTCGGCGATTTTCGCCGCACGCTCCGCACCATAGAAACGCGTCCAGCGATCGATGAGCCATTGCGGATGCGCGGTGCGCGTGGCCACATCCGCCGGTTCCGGCGCGCCCTTCGAAATCTTCCGCAGGATGGCGTTGACGAAACCGCGCGCGCGCAACGGCACGAGCGCGACCGTCTCGCCGACCGCGGCATGCGGCGCGACGCGCATGAACAGCAGTTGCAGTGCGCCGAGGCGGAGGATGTCGCGGATCTCCGGCTCGATTTTACTGGTCGCAAACGAATCGATCACGAAGTCGAGCCGCGAACGCCAGCGAAGGACGCCGAGGACGAGCGTGCGCACGAAGCCGGAGTCGTTCGTCAGCAGCAGCGACGCAAAGGCCGACTCGCGCTCGATGCGTCGAAGGAGCTCGAGTGCGCGTCGGCGCTCATTCATAGCCGGCTCAAACCGCGCAGCACGTCCGCTGCCGCTGCTTTCGGCTTGCCGGGACGCTGCACGGTAATCAGGCGCAACGCGCCGTCGCCGGTGGCGACGATGACGCCGTCGCTGTTCGAACTAAGGATCGTTCCCGGTGCGCCGTGGCCGCTTGCCGGCGCGATGTCGATCAGCTTCAGATCGCCGGCGAAGATGCCCGGCCACGGATCGAAGGCGCGGAACTTGTTGTAGATCGATGCAGTCGAGTCGTTCCAATCGATCGCGCCTTCGCTTTTCTCGATTTTCGGTGCGTACGTTGCGGCGTCGTGATCCTGCGGCGTTCCTTCCGGCATCGTCGCCAGCACGCGAAACAACGCCTCGGCGCCGAGACGCGAGAGGCGTGATGCGAGCGATGGAGTCCGTTCGTCGGGACCGATCTCCGTCGTTTCAATCGCCAGAATCGCACCGTGATCGAGCTCCTCATCGACGCGCATGATCGTGACGCCGGTTGTCGTTTCGCCATGTTCGATGGCGCGTTGAATCGGCGCGGCGCCGCGGTACTTCGGAAGGATCGAGGCGTGGACGTTGATGAAGCCATGGCGCGGGATCGCCAGCAGATTCGCCGGCAGGATTTTTCCGTACGCGACGACGATGCCGGCATCCGGATTGAGCGCCGCGATCGAAGCGAGGAACTCGTCGTTGCGAATTCGCGCCGGCTGCGCCAGCGGCAATCGCATCTCACAAGCTTTCATCGCTACAGCCGGCGCCTGCATCTTCATCCCGCGACCAGCCGGCTTGTCCGGCTGCGCTACGACGAGCGCGATCTCGTGCTCGCGTACAAGCGCTTCGAGTGTGGGAACCGCGAATTCGGGAGTGCCGAAGAAGACCAGGCGCAAGTGCGCGATTGTAAAGGCGTTATCACCACAAAGACACAAAGAGCACAAAGGGTTTTCTTTGTGTCTTTTGTGTCTTTGTGGTGATCAGGTTTTAGGTGTGAGTCGCCGTCGCTGTCGGCGCCTGGTTGCCGAGCTTCGTATCCCGCGCGGTGCCGGACGCCGGCTGTTGCGTGATGTTGGCGCCCTCGGCGCCTTTGCTCGGTTCCGGGGCTGCGCCGCGCATGCCGTTCGCGGCGGGCGTTTGCGCGGAGGACGTCGGGGGATGTCTCATCGCAGGCGGGGCGTTCTGAAAATCGCGCGGCACTTTTTCGCCGCGGCAGGCGCTCAACAGCAGCAGGATGGAGGCGGCAATGATCGTGTTGCGCATCGCTACGGATGAGGTTCAAGTAAGGTGCCATACAATCGCCCGCATGCGAAAAATCATGCTGATTGCGACTGTTATCGCCGCGTTTGCGTTCACCGCTGCGGCTCAGATTAGCGAGGGAGATCAGCATTGGAATGCGCGTGCCGAAGGGCATGTGGGCGGGCGCGCGAAAGCGGCGCAGATCGATGCGGCTATCGCCGGGTATCAGAAGGCGGCGGCGCAGGATCCGAACAATCTCGAGGCGCGCTGGAAGCTGCTGCGCGCGATGCGATTCAAAGGCGCGTATGTCGCGTCGACCGTCGATGAGAAGAAGAACGTCTACGGTGGCGCGAAGACCGCCGGCGAAAGTGCGCTGGCGGTCATCAATCGCTTGCTGGCGGCGAAGCGCGTCAAATCAGATGCTGCCGAGAAGCAGGTCGCCGACGCGGCCCGCACGATCCCCGGCGCCGGAGAAGTATTTCTTTGGGATTCGGCGAACTGGGGTGAGTGGGCGCTGGCGTACGGGAAGATGGCCGCCGTTCGTCAGGGTGCGGCCGACCGCATCCGCCGTGAAGCGACCATCGCCATGCTCATCAATCCGAAAATGGACGGCGGCGGTCCGCAACGCATCCTGGGCCGCCTTCACGATATGACGCCGCACGTGCCGTTCCTCACCGGCTGGGCGTCGAGCAACGAGGCCGTACGATTCCTCAGGGAGTCGTACAAGCTCGACCCGACAAACAAGATCACGCGCGTTTTTCTGGCGGATGCGCTGGTGTCGAACGACAGCAAAAAAAATTCACCCGAAGCGATCCGCATCCTGCAGGACGTGATCAATTCACCGAACGATCCGA
>JAXDIO010000168.1:0-2503 GCA_034663965.1 Thermoanaerobaculia bacterium
GCAATTCGGGGCCGAACCAATTCATCGAAATCTATTCGCCGATCAACCTCGTGCGCGGCCAGAACTACACGATGGCGCTGCCGCTGATCGTGCAAGGCCGCCAGATCGAGGCGCAGGTGAACGACCTGGCCACGACGATCTACATGCTGCTGATCTTCATCGTCCTCGCGGCGATCTTCGTCGCGTACGTGGCCGCGCGCAGCGTGACGCAGCCGGTGCAGGCGCTGGTGGCGGGCTCGCGCGCGGTCGCACGCGGCGATTTCGACATCGATCTCCGCGTCCCGTCCGACCCCGACCTCGGCCTGCTCGTGACGACGTTCCGCGACATGGCGCGCTCGATCCGCCGGCAGCAGAACGATCTTCGCCACGAGCGCGACCGCCTGCAGACGCTGCTGGAAAACATCAACGCCGCCGTGGTCGTGCTCGACGGCACGATGCAGGTCTCAGGCACGAACGCCGGCGCGCGCAGACTGTTTGGCGAGTCGATCGAGTTTCACGATGAGGTGCGCGAGTTCCTCGCCACGCATCAACGTGGACGCGCCGAAGCGAAGGAGATCGAGCTGAATGTGGACGGAAACGCCCGCACGTTCCGAGTCTCGGTCGTGCCTTTGCCCGGAAGTGACGAAGAGATGCTGATCGCCGAGGACGTTACGGAGATCCTGCGATCGAACCGGCTGGAGGCGTGGGGCGAGATGGCGCGCCAGGTCGCGCACGAGATCAAGAATCCGCTGACGCCGATCCAGCTCACGGCCGAGCATCTGCGCGCCGTCGCTTCAAACAACGATCCGAATCTCTCCACGGTCGTCATGGCGGCGGTCGAGAACATCCTTCGCCAGGTGGTGACGCTGCGCGAGACGTCGAAGGAGTTCAGCGACTACGCGTCGCTGCGAACTGTGCAGCGCAAGCCGGTCAAGCTGCGGCATCTGCTCGAGGAGATCGCATCGAGCTACGCCGAAAGCGGCGAGCGCGGCATCAACTTCCGCGCCGACATCGCGCCGTCGACGCCGGAGACGTTCTCGGGCGACGCGCGCCTGCTCCGCGGCGCGATCGCGAACCTGATCGAGAACGCGTTCCAGGCCGCGCCCGGCGGCGAGGTGCTGCTGGCCAGCTACGGCGTCGATTCGAAAGTCGTCGTCTCGGTGGATGACAACGGCCCCGGCGTCGCTCCGGAAGTGCTGTCGAAAATCTTCGACCCCTACTTCTCTACGAAATCCTCCGGCACCGGCCTCGGGCTGGCCATCACACGCAAAGCCGTCGAAGAACACGGCGGCTCGGTGCACGCCGAGAATCTCAATCCCGGCTTCCGCATATCACTGGAACTACCAGTTCGCTGAGCGCCAACAGATCGGCGGCCTAACGCAGGTCATACAGGTAGAGAAACGCTGCCCATCCGCTTGGGAGCGGACTTGGCGCTTCGTCCAACTCGTTGCCGTACTTGACCGCCATTCTCAGGAAGTAGTTCGCGTGGAAGAATGCTTCGAGAAGCGGCCGCGTGGTGGCAGTCCAATTGCGGTTCCCGTTGGTTTCGAATTTCTTGCCGGTGCCGTCACTGACGATCGCCATGAACCACTCATTCAACGGAGTCTCGGGTAAGAGCGCACGGAGCGCATCGACAATAGACGTCGTGAGAGCCTGAATCCGGAAGACTTTGAAACTCTGGTGGTAAAAGCGGTACACGAGATCTTCCTCCTCCCAGTGGCCCTCCGCGTGATCGCGGAGGCGAGTCAATTCCACTAAGTCTCGCTTGATGTTTTTCAGGAGAACTTCGTGCGCTTCATGCAGTTCATCAAGGTCCACAGGCTGTCCTTTCGCGATGGTGACGCGCCAAATCTAAACGCGTAAGTGACTCTGAATCAATAAGTAACGCATGCGGTCCTGATTCATACCCGGCCGCTCTACAATAGCCGCCGCATGGCGCAGGGGCTTCCGATCCTCCTCATCGTTGCGGCGTATCTGATCGGATCGATTCCGTTCAGTTTTCTCGTCGTGAAGATTGTGGCGGGGGCGGACATTCGCACGCATGGGAGCCGTAATGTCGGGGCGACGAATGTGGCGCGGAACTTTGGGAAGGCGCCGGGCATCGTCGCGCTGCTGCTCGATATCGCGAAGGGTTACGCGGCTGTGGCGGTGGCGCGATGGATCGTGAATCGTCCTGACTGGCCGTACATCGCCGACGCAGCGCACTCGACGCCGATTTACTCGATGTCGTTTTGGATTGCGCTTGCGGCGCTCATCGCCGTGCTCGCGCACATGTACCCCGTGTGGCTGCGATTCCACGGCGGCAAGGGCGTGGCTACCGCCGCCGGCGCATTTCTGGCGCTCGATCCGATCGCCGTCGCCGCGGGCATGATCGTGTTTCTGATCGTGATTCTCGCTACGCGTTTCGTGTCGCTCGCTTCGATTCTGAGCGCCGCATCGATTCCTGTATTTCTTCGCTTCCTCGTTCACGCGCCGTTCTGGACGATCATCATCAGCACGGCCATCGCCGTGGCCATCATCCTCA
>JAXDIO010000199.1:0-6773 GCA_034663965.1 Thermoanaerobaculia bacterium
CCTCGCTCACTCGCGCGGTGCAGAATTTGATCGCGAACGCGATCCGGCACGGTGCCGCGGGAAAGTGGGTTTCGATTCGCGCGGTCGCCGAGGATCGCAGCGTCGCGATTTCGGTCGAAGATCGCGGTCCCGGAATCGCCGCGCGCGATCTGCCGCATCTGTTCGAGCCGTTCTATCGCGGACGCGGAGCCGATCGCGTTCGCGGCAGCGGACTGGGCCTGACGATCGTCAAGCAGATCGCCCTCGCGCACGGAGGCAGCGTGTCGGTCGACAAGCGGCGCGACGGCCGCGCCATCTTCACGCTGCGCCTTCCGGAGATCGCGCAGCATGTCTGAGTTCCGGCGGCGCATCCTGCTTGTCGAGGATGAAGAGAGCCTGATCCTCACGTTGCGCGACCGATTTCAATCCGAGGGCTACCTGGTGACGGTGGAGAGCGACGGCGAATCGGCTCTGGCTACCGGAACGCGCACGCCGTTTGACCTGATCGTGCTCGACGTCGCCCTTCCGAAGAAGAACGGCTTCGACGTCTGCCGCGATCTGCGCCAGCGCGGCATCCAGACACCGATCCTGATGCTCACCGCGCGCGGCCAGGTCGTGGATCGCGTGGTCGGACTCAAGCTCGGCGCCGACGATTACCTGACCAAGCCGTTCGAGATGATGGAGCTTCTCGCGCGCGTAGAGGCGCTGTTGCGCCGCGCGCGCACCATGGCCGCGAACGCATCCGACTCCTACGCATTCGGTCCAGTCCACGTCGACTTTCGCAGCGCCGAGGTGCGGCGGGAGGGCGAGCAGATCGACCTGTCGACGCTCGAGATCAAACTCCTGCGTTACTTCGTCGAACACCGCGGCGCCGTCCTCGCCCGCGACGAGCTGCTCGACAAAGTGTGGGGCTACGACGCCACGCCGGTCACGCGCACCGTAGATGTGCACGTTGCATCTCTGCGCCAGAAACTCGAAGCGAATCCATCGAAGCCGGAGTACATCGTCACCGTGCACGGCCTCGGCTACAAGTTCCTCGGCTGATCAGTCTCTGCGAACCCAAAACACCACGCCATCCCGCGCGTACGCGGGCGTGAAGTGCGCGCGGAGCCACGCGAAGACCAGCGGCGCGCGGACGGTGTTCGGAACGCCGTCGATGGAAAGGTCGCCGCGGTTGGGGAACTGCATCAGCGCGGCGCGGATCGAGCGATCGTTTTCGAGCCGGGTGATCACTTCACGCTGCAAATCCTCCGGCTCGTAAAACGGCGTTTCGTATTGGCGGACGGGCAGACGCCGATCGAAAAGGTAATAGAGGATCGGCATGTTGGCGAAATCGAAGAACGTCTCCGACGGCGCAAGCGTGTCGATGAACGACTGTGCCGCCGCGACTTTTCGGGCGTTGTCGACATTCATCCACACTCCGGCCGCACGCGGCACGGCGTTGTAGCGCGTGAACGCGCGGTCGGCTCCATGCACACGCCGCATCGCTCCGTCGCGCAGGAGGCGAGCAGTTGGCGCACACATGGCGATGATCAGAATCGACAGGACGGCGATCGCGGCACGGTTGCGACGCAATCGATGGGTGATCGCGACAACGATGACGATCGGGACGGGCATGAAGTAGACGTTCGTCCGTTCCGCGTACGACAGCGCCGAGACCATCACCCAAACGCCGAGGATCACGAGCGGCTCGATCGTGCGCCGATGCCGGAAGGCCAGCATGGCGGACGTGGCGACTGCGATCGCGCCCCAAAGAACGATCCAGACCGTGCGCATGGCGAAGAGTCCCGCGGCGATCTCCGGCAATGCGCGGATGGAGGTGTACGCGTCGGGAAAGGTGAAGAAACCGATCGTGTAGGCATCGGTGAGCGGGAGAATTTCGAACAGCGTCACGCGCAGAAATGCGCCGAGGCAGCCGGCGATCAGCATCAGGATGGCAGCGGGAACCGCCGCGATTGCAGCACCTGCTGCGGCGCTGACGAAGGCGCGCCGGTTATGAAAACGGATCGTTGCGACGGCGACGGCGGCAATCGCGTAAAAACCAAATTCGATCGACGTCAGAACTGCGATGACCGCGAGACACGCGGCGATTGCCAGGGAACGCCGCGATCGCAGCCGCAGCGCAGCCGCGCAGAACGCAAGGGCGAACAACGACGGAGTCGCGCGCAACGGAGGCGTCGCCTCGATCGCCGACACCGGCAGGACCAACGTCGTGCCGGTGATGGCGATGCACATCGCCGCCAGAACGGCGAGGATCGCCGCCTCCGCGGAGCCGGTCGCGGCCAATGCGACGGCGTAGACGGCAGCCGGCAAAAGTGCGGTCACTACGCTGCGCATGCGGAGAATCGATCCGGCGTCGGCTGCACCAAGTTTCATGAGAACGAGATCGAGCAATCCGTCGGAGATGAGCCCATGACCCGGCACGACGTCGCGATAGGGGCGCGCGCCGCGAAGCATCGCCGCAGCCGGCGTCATCGAGTGCCCATCCTCGAACAGATTGAGCCGCGGCATCCCCTCGGCCGAGGCGATGTCGCTCGATGCGGC
Source organism: Thermoanaerobaculia bacterium (assembly GCA_034663965.1). Taxonomy (GTDB): domain Bacteria; phylum Acidobacteriota; class Thermoanaerobaculia; order Gp7-AA8; family Gp7-AA8; genus JADGNZ01. Next base: position 2,524 of record JAXDIO010000199.1, read on the forward strand.
CATCGCAATGGCGAAGAGGGGATAGATGACGTACGCGACCAGGCGCGGCGGGACCGCGCGAATCGCGCTGCGCAGGATCAACGGCGACACGACGATGAGCAGCAGCGCGGCAATCGGCAGCGCGATCGAATCGCCGAACCAGAGCCGCGCGTGGAACAGAAGTCCGAGCGGTGCCAGCGCGAATGCCGATGCGGGTTCGAAGCTTCCGGGCATCATCGCGACGACAATCCGCAGTGCGAGGACGATGGCCGCCGCGAACAGAATCGCCAACGGCAACGGCATCACCTGCCATAGCGCCGCGAGCGTGATGTAGAGCGCGATGGCGCTTGGAATGAGGATGATGTCCTGCCGCGTGAAACGCGCATCGATCCGCCTGAAAAGGAACAGCGTTGCAAACGCGGCCAATGGCAGGAACAGGATGGCGATCGAATCGAATGGATCGATGAGCGCAAGCCAGAGCCCGGCCGCGAGCGCCACGGCCATCGCGCGCAACGCCCACGGCCGGCTGCCGTCGGCATGCGCGGCGAATCGCCGCATCAGGAACGCCGCCGCGAGCGGAGCAAAAATCACCGACAGGATTGCGCGCAACGGCCCGCGCGCATCGAGGGCGTGGACGAGCATCGCGCCAGGCAGTTGACCGGCGTGCGGGTCGGCAATCCAGAGCGTGGCGATAGTGATCCCGGCACCGAGCCCCCATGCTCCCGCCGCCAGCGTCAGAAGGATTTCCGTTGATGAAACACGGCGCTGGATCATGCTGTGATTCATCTGCGTACAGATGAAGCCTTTACAACTTCTTCAACAATCCCTTCCACCGCACCCACGCGTCGTCGCGCGCCTTCTTGTTGCCGGCCCAGGCGTCGCGGACTTTCTGGTCGGCGTCGGCGGGAGGCGGAGGCGTTTCGCCGGCGCGCATGAAGCCGTGGCCGGCGCCGTCGTACGTGACCGGCTCGAAGGTCTTGTTGGCGGCTTTCATCAGCTCGATCGTTTTCGGGAGCGTCGCGCCGATTCGGGCGTCGTTGCCGGCGTAGAAGCCGTAGACCGGAGCTTTGATTTTCGCGATGTCGTCGGGCGACTCCGGTCCGCTGCCGTAGAAAACGTACGCGGCGGAAAGGCTCGGACGATTCGTGGCGAAACGGAACGACTGCGTGCCGCCCCAGCAGAATCCGGCAACGGCCACTTTGCCGTTCGCGGCGGGAAGTTTGGCGACGTAATCGGCGACGGCGTTCAGATCAGCGGTGATCTGGTCGGGCGGAAGATCGCGGATCGCTTTGCCGACCGCGGTGCCGTCGGCGAAGCTGGCCGTGCCGCCGCCGTTCGGGCCCATGCCGGACAGCAGGTCAGGCGCGATGGCGATGTTACCGGCTTCGGCGACTTCGTCCGCGAGCATCTGCACCCAATCGCTCATTCCGAAGATCTCGTGGATCACCACTACCGCCGGCGCCTTCTTCTTGACCTCGGGATAGACGACGAACGCGCTGACGGTGCGCGTGCCCGACTTCACGTTCACCCACTCGTGGTGACGCGTCGACGCGTCGACCTTCTTCTTCGCCCAATCCTGCGAAATGCTCGTGTTCGCGGCCGTCGCATGCTCGGCGTGGGCAGTGGTTGTGTCCTGCGCGCACGCGGCGGCGGTGACGAGCAGCGCGGCAGTTGTGATCAGCAGTCGTTTCATCGGTTTCCTCCGAGCGCGAATCTTAGCGCGCGTCCAGGCTGGCGTGGATGTGGCTGCTTTGTACGAGCATCCCGCTCCTGTATCGTGACGCTCCTTTTTATGGCAAAGACCGTTTTGATCATCGACGACGACGCGCCCACCCGCGGCCTCCTCACGGCCGTCATGGTCCGGGCCGGCCTCAACGCGGTCGTGGCGTCGGACGGCGCCATGGCCATAAAGATGATCAAGACGCGCGATGACCTCTGCTGCATCGTTCTCGATCTCATGATGCCGGTGGTCGACGGAACCGCCGTGCTCGCGCATCTCTCGTCGGTAAAGAGCAAGGTGCCGGTCATCGTGTGCACGGCAGTCGGACCGCGGCAAACTCCTGAGTTTGATCTGACGATCGTCCGTGCGGTCATTCAGAAGCCGTTCGATGTCGAGCAACTCGCAGCGATGGTGATGAGTCTTTCGGAATGACCGACTGATGGCGTACGAACTGGCCCGCTTCGGCGTGACGGACATGATGAGCTGCCGCGGCCGGCTGCGCGGCCTCTTCGACGACGACCCCGGAAGCACCGCCGCCGCCGCGCAGCGCGCGGTCGATTTCTTCTACAACGAACTGATCGACGCGCGCGGCGCGCCCGCATGCGCGCTGGTTCGTTTTTTCAAGACTGAGCGTTTCGCTGTTCTCGATGCCGGGCAGCAGGAGTTCGCATTGAAAACGGCCGGCTCCGCCGCGCTCGACGACGACGTCCGCTGCCTGACGTTGCTGGCAACGACCGGTGACGAGCCGGCGTGGCGTTCATCCGAACAGTCGCGCGGACATCGCGCCATTCCGTTGACGAGCGTCGACATGGTCGAACAGGCGCCGATGATCGCGCAGCTCATCAAACAGCTCGGCCTCTCGGTATCGAGAGTGGTCCGCCCTGAGGCGGGTCTCATTCTCGACACGGAAGGCCGCAAGCAGAACGTCTTCTACGTTCCGGAGGCGCTCGGCAGTCCGCACATCGTGGCGCAGGAGGAGTTCGTCCGGCCGTACGGCATCGCCTCGGTCATCGGACTCGGAGGCCTGATCACGACCGGCGACATGTTCGCGTTGATCCTTTTCTCAAAGGTGCCGATCTCGCGCGACGTGGCCGACCTCTTCGGCGTCCTCGGGCTCAATCTGAAAATCGCCATCCTGCCGATGATCAACCGGACGCTTCTTCGTTCCTGACGATCCACACCGTCTTCACGTTGACGAATTCGCGGATGCCGTAGACGCCGAGCTCGCGGCCGAAGCCGGAATGTTTGGTGCCGCCGAACGGGACGCGCGGGTCGGAGGCGACCATGGCGTTGATGAAGACCTGGCCGGTTTCGATGCCGTCGATGAAGCGGTCCATTTCGACGCGGTCGTTCGTCCAGACGGATGCGCCGAGGCCGAAGGGAGAGTCGTTGGCAATGGCGATCGCGTCATTAATGTCAGCAGCCCGGAAGATTGACGCTACCGGACCGAACGTTTCCTCGCGCGCGGCCGGAGCGTCCGGCGGGATCCGCGCGAGAACCGTCGGTGCGTAGTAGTTGCCGGTACGTTTTCCGCCGGTCAGCAACTGTGCGCCAGCGGCGACCGAATCGCGCACCTGCTTCTCGATGTCATCCGCGATCTGCGGCGTCGCCAGCGGACCGACGTCGTTCGCTTCGTCGAGCGGATCGCCGACTTTCAACGCTTCCATCGCCGCGACGAATCGCTTCTCGAATTCGTCCGCGATCGATTCATGCACGATGAAGCGCTTGGCGGCAATGCACGACTGGCCGTTGTTGACGATGCGCGCTTTCACGGCCGTCGCGACGGCGTCGTCGAGATTCGCGGACGGCATCACGATGAACGGATCGCTGCCGCCGAGCTCCAGCACCGCCTTCTTGATGTGCTTCGCCGCGATCGAAGCGACGCTCGCGCCGGCCGGCTCGCTGCCGGTCAGCGTCACCGCCTTTACGCGCTCGTCGACGATCACGCGCTCGACCTGTTCCGAGGTGATCAGCAATGTTTGAAACTCGAAGTCGGTGAAGCCGGCATCGCGAAAGACTTCCTCGATCGCCAGCGCGCACTGCGGCACGTTCGAGGCGTGTTTCAGCACCGCAACGTTGCCCGCCATCAGCGCCGGCGCGGCGAAGCGGAAGACCTGCCAGAACGGAAAGTTCCACGGCATCACCGCCAGGATTGTTCCCATCGGCTCGTAGCGGATGAACGTCTCCTTCGCGTCGGTCTTCACGTGCTCGTCGACGAGATACGACTGCGCATGTTCGGCGTAATACCGGCAGTTGGTCGCGCACTTCACGACCTCGGCCACGGCGGCTTTCACCGGCTTTCCCATCTCCATCGTGATGAGCCGGCCCAGCTCCTTCTGACGTTCTTCGAGGATTTCTGCCGCGCGCCGCATGCGCGATGCCCGTTCGTCAAAACCGCGGGCACGATTTACACGTAGAGCACTCACCGAGCGCGCCAACGCCGCATCGATTGCGGCATCATTCAGCGCTTCAAACGTCCTGATCGTCTCCCCAGTCGCCGGATTCACGGATGCAATCGCCATCGTCGGAAACCTCTGCTATCCTCGCGCCC
>JAXDIO010000206.1:0-13060 GCA_034663965.1 Thermoanaerobaculia bacterium
TTTGAAAATGCTCCGGCATGCTGCCGGTCATCGCGATCGCGTTCGTCGCATCGGAACGGACGCTCGGCTCGGCCCCTCCGCACACGACATTCGCGGCCGCCGGCACGAACGACGGATCGGTAGCGACGAGCGGCGCCGCGCAATGATCCGCAACGATGCCGACGACGTTCTCGTTGTACGCGAGCGCGTCGGTCGGAACGGCGTAGTCGCTGCCGAGGTTGCCGACTTTCCAGGTGGAAGGGATGGTGACTCGGTCGAAGAGCGAGACATCGGCGATGACGTCGCGCACTTCGGCGATCCCTTTTTTCTGAAGCGCGGCGACGAACGGCGCGAAGACGGCGTCGCGATCGAAGGCCCACCGTCCGCCGAGGGAAGGATCGCCGCCGCCGCGGATGACGAGGTCGTCGCCATCGCGCCAGAGCTCCGTCGCGATCTGCCGGTCGAGCCCTTCGCACGATGCGACGGTCGCAGCCACGAACAGCTTGCGATTCGACGCGGGCGTCAGCAGCGTCGTCTCATGGCGCGCGTAAATCGTGCGGCCTGAGTCGTCGACGACGTCGATTCCCCAGATGGCGCCGGCGAGTTGCGGCAGGTGCCTGATGGCGTCGATACGACGCGTCAGCGATTGTGTTCGCGCCGTCGCGCACGCGGCGAAAAGGATCGCGAACAACGGCAGTGCCTTACGCAAACCTCATCTCCTCCGACGGCTTCTACGCCTGTCGAATCTCGTAAAGATCAGGCAGCCGCAAATCCGAGGCAACGACTTCCGGGAGTAACGGCATCAGCATCTGCGCGTTGATCCCGGGGCCTTGCAGCAGCGGATTGCGAATGATCTCGAGCAGCTCGGCGTGGTGGGGATGACGAGGCGATGTGACGTCGGCCTTTGCGAACGTCCGCTCGTCGAAGGCGCCGTAGTTCGTCAAGCGCTGGAACCAAATGTCGTCGACGCCGAGTTGCTTGCCGAGGGCGACGAAGTCGAGCATCTCGCGGAAGTTGTCTTCCTGCACCACGAAGTTGATCTGGAAGCAACGGAGCTTCTGCGCGCGCCGCATCTCCGCCATGACCTCGAGATTGCGCATCAGCACAGGCCACTTGCCGGGGCGGCGCAGGTTCTCGTAGGTCTCGGGACGGGCGGCGTCGATCGAGACGGAGAGGACGTCGATCATTTCCGGTAGATTCGGATACTCGGCCCATCGTTGCGACGAGACCAGCAGGCCGTTGGTGATGAGGTAGACGTACAGGCCGGGATATTCGTCGCGATTCAGCGCCGCCAGGATCGAGCGAAAGTGCTTGCTGGAGAACGCTTCACCGCCGCCGGAGATGTAGCTCTGGCCCTTGACCTTCCTGAGCAGCGGCAGAATCACACGCTCGGCGGCGGCCGCATACACGTCCTGCTCCTCGGCTTTCGCGGCGACGATCTCGGTGCGGCATGAAGGGCAGGCCAGATTGCAGGTCGGATCGTGATTGAGCTCCACCATCCGCGGAGTATCTTCGAGCACCATCTTGCGCTGATCGATGTACCCGCGAAGCGTGGGATCGGTGATGTCGTCCTTCTTGGGCAGCTTCTGCGCGGCGATGTAGGAGCAGAGCGTGCGGCTACAGTATTTGAAATCTCCGTCCAGCACCGACCTCCGCACTTCCACCGCAGCCTCGGAATTCCACACGGACTCCGCCGTCGGAGCGCTCAGCACGTTGCCGACGGCAAAGGGGACCCAAGCAGGGCAGCGGCAGAGGAAGGCGTCGCCTTGGAATCCGGTGGAGAGATGGGTGAAGGGCATGTGGCAGAACTTGTCGCTGAGGTCGTAGTTCATGCCATCGAGCTGACCGGCGTCACCCTGGACCGCGCGCCGGGCCTGCAAGGCGCGGCCTAGGAGTTCCTGCGAGGTCGTGCAGACAGCCTGATTGCGCAGCGCGCGCTGGATGAGATCGATCGCGTCGTCGAAACGCGATTGTTCGAGGAGCGACTCGGCATGAACCAGCAGCGCAGGACGTGAATCGGGACATTGCTTCACAAGCAGCTCGGTGAGCGTCGCGGAATCGCGCGACACCTCTGCAGCGATGTAGCCGACGACGCGGCGCAGCGCCGCCACCTGAACGGAGATGTCGCAGTACGAGCGCAACTTTAGTGAGGCGAGATGGACGTGGCCGGTGTCGACTGAGGCACAGACTCGCAGCAGGGTTGTTGGGAACGCGGTATCGGCGTTGCGGGCCAGCGCGGTCAGAGCCACCACCTGGTGCGCGAGCGCAGAGATCGTCAGCTTCCTGCGGCCGTCCGTGAACACGAAGTCATCGAAGGCGCGATTCGCCCACCGAACGACGCGGCGCGCATCGCCGAGGGGAGGGAGGCGTTTTCGAATGGCGGAGACGTAGCGGTCGAGCATCAGGATGGGGACTCGCCGGCAAGTTGGGCGATGAAAGTCTGATTCACGCGCGGGCTTCGCATGATGGGGTTTGCGAGGATGGTTTGCAATGCAGGATGCTCGGGATGAGCGGCCGAGGCTACGTCCTTGGCGGAGAAAACATCGCTGCCCTCATGTCCGAAGCTGTAGTACCTCTGAAAAATCACCGAGTCGGCGCTCACCTCTTCGGCGAGCTTCACGAAGGCGGGCATCTCGCGGAAGTTCGCGCTCTGCACGACGAATGCGAGTGAAAAGCTGATGGCCTCGTCGGTGCGGGGGATCGTGTTTCCTTTCGAACGATTTCGCAGGAAGGTGCCGGCCCTGCTGATCTCGCCCATCACGCGGAGGTTTTCGTGGATGACTTCCCAGCGGCCGGGGCGGCGCACGTCTTCGTACGTTTCTTTCGTTGCGGCATCGACGGAGACGCGCAGCTCGACAATCTTTTTGCGCAGGTGCGGCATCGTCTCCCAGACGCTCTTCGTCAGAGCCAGTCCGTTGGTGAGGATGGAGAGTTGGACACCGTCGAAGTCCTCATCGCGCAGCGCTTCGAGGATCGATCGATAGTGCTTGCTTGCGAACGGATCGCCCCACGCGGTGAGGTGCAGGCCGATCTCACGGCCGCGCAGCAGCGGGAGGATGACGTTGTCGCGGGCGCGATCGAGGCGTTCGTTCTGCGCCTTGTCCGCCATCACGATTCCGACGCGGCACGAGGGGCAGGCCAGGTTGCAGGAGCTGTCGTGGCCGAGGGCGATGAGGCGTGGACCGTCGTCGAGAATGGTCTGGTGTTGGTCGATGATCCGGCGCAACCGCGGTTCCGTGACCTCCCCGGTGCGCGGCAGGTTGCCGTTCGCGATCATCGGGCAGAGCGTGCGGCTGCAATACGAATAGTCGCCATCGAGAATCGAGCGCCGAATCTCCTGTGCGCCCGACGAGTTCCAGACGTCGCCGGGGGAATCGGCTTCGACGACGTTCCCGGCGATGAACGGCAGCCACGCCGCGCAGTCGCAGAGATAGCTGGCGCCCATGATCGGCTCGGTGGTGTTGGTCACGGCGTTCCAGCCGGTCGACTGCGCGCTGACCAGCACCTCGAACGGACGCGGACAGAAACGGCCGCGCAGGTCGGCCAGTCCTGCCTGGGCCATATGGTCGATGACCCCGCCGGCGGTTTGTCGCGCGCGAAGGGCGTCGATCATCAGCCGCTGCGATTCCGGGCAGGCGCTGACTATGTTCAGCGCGCGCCGGGCGAACTTGATCGCTTCGTCGTAGTCGCCGGCTGTGAGCGCACGGCGGCCGGCGACGATGAGCGGCTCGCGCCAGCTGCCGGCGGCGTCGGCGAGTTTTTCCGCGACGTCGTCGATATTGAATTCTTCGGCGATTTCGATTGCGAGCAGATCGAAGACGGCGACGGTCGCGGTGATGTCGCAATAGGCTCGCAGCGTCGAGTCCTTGCCGGTGATGTCGCCCTGATAGGCGAGCCAGCTCAGCGAATACTGAAACGCTGATGCGAAGTCGCGATCGTCGAGGACGGCCGCTCCTTCGTCGAGCCAGGCCAGGATTCGATGGAACCGCCGGGCGAGCTCGGAGACGACTTCGTCGAGACGCGCTTCTCCCTTTGCACTTTTCAGGACCGGCTTCACGTTCGCCGCGGCCCACGCTTCGGGATCGGTCCGCCACGCGCGTTGTTTTCGCCTGCTGAGCGTACGAAATGTGCGTGTGAACTGGCGCGTGAGGCGGCGCCCCCAGGGTCCGAGCATCGAAGCGGCGATGGTACAGTAATCCGCCGATGCACGATCTGGCGTCTCTCTGGATTCATCGCCGCGTGCTGACCTCGCTGGCGCGACAGGACCTCCGAAAAACGTATGCCGGCACGGCGGCGGGCGTGGCCTGGGCGGTGCTGACGCCGCTCATCCCGCTCCTGATCTTCAGCGCGGTCTTCTCCCTCGGACTTCGCCTTCCCCTCGGCCGCGCTCCTTACGTCTACGGCTTCGCCGCCGCGTACGTGCCGTGGGTGCTGTTGTCGAGCGCGATCAGCGGCGCGGCGAGCTCGATCATCGGCCACCGTCACATCGTCAAGCGCGTGCCGTTTCCGGTCGAGATCATCCCCGCGGAGGCCATTCTCGTGCATTCACTGCCGCACGTGATTCTGGTTGCGGCGACGGCGATCGTCTGCGCGATCGCCGGTTATGGCCACTTCCCAGAGTTTCTACTGATCATCTACTTCTATGCGTGCGCGGTCGTGCTCGCAGTCAGTGCGGGGCTTCTGCTCTCCGGACTGGCCGTCATCGTGCGCGATGTCCAGCAAGTGCTCCCTTCGTTCATCAATGTCTGGTTCTGGATCACGCCGGTGGCGTGGGCGGGGAGTCAGCTTCCGCCAACGGGGCGGATGCTGTTGGCGTTCAATCCGGCCAGCTACATCGTGTCGGGGTATCGGTACGCGCTGATGCCGAACGTCTTCGCGCCGCCGGGACGCACCGAGGCCGCGGTTTTCTGGAGCATGGCCATCCTCATGCTGTTGATCGGGTCCGCATGTTTCCGGCGCCTGCGCGCGCACTTCTGGGATTGCCTCTGAGCGACTCGTCCTTCCCTCCGAACAGCTGGCCGCTACGCGACTACTTTTCGCCTGGTCTTGAGATAGTGCGGCCAGACGACTGTTTCCCGCATATGCAGCCGGGTGACTCGCTTCATCATCCGTGGAAGTACCTGCGCCGTGATGTGCCGCACCTCTGGTACGCCGACGATCGCTTCCCGTTGATGGGATTTCTGAATCGCGACGAGGCCACGTTGCTGCACAACATCGGCTTGCAGTTCGCTGGGAAGCGGGCGCTGGAGATCGGCAGCTGGCTGGGATGGTCGACGGCGCACCTGGCACTGGCCGGCGTGACGGTCGATGTCATCGACCCCGCGCACGACGATCCGTCGTTCCGAGCGATCGTCGAACAATCGATGCAGTGCTGCGGCGTTCTTGATCGCGTCCGTCTGAAGAACGGACGCAGTCCCGAGAGCATCGCGGCGCTTGGCGGGAAGTGGAGCCTCTTCTTCATCGACGGCGATCACGAATCGCCCGCTCCGGTCCGCGATGCGCTGGCTTGTTTGCCATTCGCAAACGACGACTGCGCCTTCGTCTTTCACGACCTAGCCTCGCCCGCGGTCGCCGCCGGATTGCGCGTCCTCGAGGAGAAGGGCTTCCACGTCGTCGTCTACCAGACCGCGCAGATCATGGCGATGGCGTGGCGCGGTGATGTGACGCCGATCGCGCACGTGCCCGATCCTGATGTTGCCTGGCAAGTTCCAGCGCATCTCGCTGGACTGCCGATCTCGGGCGTCGATTTCAAGATGCCGGTGCGTTCGTGGTATCGGCAGTTGCGGTAATCGGGAGTCGGGGGTCGGGAGTCGGGAGTCGGAGCAGAGAAGGGTGCCATCTCTTCTTCTCCGACCCCCGACCCCCGACCCCCGACCCCCGCGTCAGTCTGCATCGTCACATCCGAAATCATCGGCCCGTTCAACAACGGCGGAATCGGAACGGCGATGACCGGGCTGGCGGAGCTGCTGGCCGGCGAAGGATTGCGCGTGACTGTTCTCTACACAGGCGCCATCTGGTCGCCGGATGTCTCGCTCGGCCCGTGGCGGAAGCGCAACGCGGAGCGCGGCATCGAGCTTGTGGCGCTCACGATCGATGACATGAAGTCGATCGCCGGACCGCTCAAGGATCGCGGATTCGGCGTGCCGTGGCTGGTCTATCGCTATCTCGCCGGGCGCTATCTCGCCGGGCATCCCTTCGACGTCATTCACTTCAACGATTGCATGGGCGAAGGGAGCCTCAGTCTCGCCGCGAAACGACTCGGGCTGGCCTTCTCCGATTCGCTCCTCGTCGTCGCGCTTCACAGTCCGTCGCGTTGGGTGCTGGAGCTGAATCACACGCTTCCGACGAGCATCCTCTTTTCGGCCTATCACTACGCGGAGCAGCTCAGCGTGGCCTGCGCGGACATGCTCTGGAGTCCGAGCCGTTACCTGCTCGATTGGGTGGCCGCGCGCGGCTTCGAGCTGCCGGAACAGACGTTCATCCAGCAGTACGTGATTCCGCTGCCCGTTGCGGGCGATGGCAAGACTGCCGGCGCCATCTCGGAGATCGTCTTCTTCGGCCGGCTCGAGGAGCGCAAGGGCCTGCGCCTGTTCTGCAACGCCATTCACGTGTTGCGCGACGAGCTCGCACAGCGCAGCATCACCGTCACGTTCCTCGGCAAGCCGGAGCGTTGTGCGGGCATCCCGAGTCTCGATTACATCGAGCGCCGCGCCGCCAACTGGCAGTTTCCACTTCGCATGATGACGGACCTCGGACAACCCGACGCGCTGCGCTACCTGCTCGAAGGCGGAAGGCTCGCGGTGATGGCGTCGCCAGTCGACAACTCGCCCTGCACGGTCTACGAAGCGCTCAGCCTCGGCATCCCCTTCCTAGCCGCGCGCACCGGCGGGATTCCGGAGCTGATCGACGCGGCCGATCAGGACGCTGTTCTCTTCAATCACTCCACCGAGTCTCTGGCCAGCGCGCTGCGAAAGACGCTCGGCCATGAAGCGCGCGTCGCCAGGCCGGCCATACCGCAGGAGGATTCGCGCCGAAGCTGGATGTCGATGCACGCGAACTGGCGTGCGTTCCTGCCCGCGAATCCTGAACCCGCCGCGCGAACATTGGCCGTTGCCGCAATCATCGAACATCACGCAGGCGCCCGGCTCGATCTGACACTCGATTCGCTCGGAGCGTGCTCGCTGGTCCACCGTTTCGTCATCCTCAATCGCAGCGGCGAATCGCTTCCATTGAAGAACATCGATCTGCTAACTGCGGATCTCGAGATCATCGAAGGAGAACTGGCGGCCATCGTCGAGGATGCGGTTCTGCTGATCCACTCCGGGGTCGCGGTACTGCCGCAGGCATTCGATGCGATGGTGCTGGCTCTCGAGTCTTCGAATCTCGATGGGCTGCTGCCGGCCGGAAGGCTCTTACAGACAGGAGTGACTGTGCCGCCCCTCGGCGGCAGCGCCGCATTCAGTCTCTTCGAAGGAGTGACCTTCACGGGAGCAATGCTCATCCGCCGCACAGCACTGGAGAAGGCAAGGTCCGGCCGCCAACTGACGATGGACGGCCCGTTCGTCGGACTGGGCGATCTCTGTGTCACGCACAGCGAGAAAATCTGGCCGTATCCGGAGGTCGTCGTCGAACGCGCCGAGGAGAACCGATTCGAGATCAAAAGCTCGCTGCCGGCGCGCGTCGCCGTGTACGGCGAGGCATCGCCCGTCGATCGTTACTACATGCTGGCCATGGGCTATGGCAGCGTGAATCACGAGCGTCCGGTCGCAATGAAGCGCGAGCTCGCACTGGCCGCCGTCAACATGGGGCTGGCGCCGGTGGTACGCATCGGATCGTGGATGTGGCGGCGTTTCAGGAAGTGGGGCCGATGACGTCCGGCATCGCTTTGCAGTTCGACCGCGTCGAGAAACGCTTTCGCCTGTTCGCGTCGACACTTCAAAGACTCCGCGACGTTTTCTGGCCGTTCGGCAGCTCACACTACGTCACCATTCCGGTTCTGCACGAGATCAGTTTCACCGTTCCGCGCGGGCAGACCGTGGCCATCATCGGTGCGAACGGCGTCGGCAAGTCGACGATCCTGCATCTGGTGGCGGGGCTGATCGAGCCGACCTCCGGAAACGTGACGGTCAATGGCCGAGTCACCAGCCTGCTCGACCTCGGCGGAAGTTTTCTGCCCGACCTCACCGGCCGCGAGAACGCGCGTTTCTTCCATCAGATCGTGGCGCGCAACGACGGCGACGCCGCGGCGCGCGAGAAGGCCATCGAAGACTTCGCCGACCTCGGCGAGTTCTTCGACCGCCCCGTTCACACCTACTCCTCCGGCATGTTTCTCCGCCTCGCCTTCGCCACGGCCACGTGCGAGAACCCGGACATCCTGCTGATCGATGAAGTGCTCGCCGTCGGCGACGCGAGATTCCAGCAGAAGTGCTACCGGCGGCTGCGCGAGATGCGCGACCGCGGTACGACGATCCTGCTCGTCACGCATGTGGTTTTCGGACTGGCGGGCGTCTGCGACCGGGTGATGGTGCTCGAAAACGGCCGGCTGATTTTCGACGGTGAGCCCGGCCTCGGCGTCGATCGCTATTACCAGCTCTTCTTCATGTCTCCCGAACTGCCGGTGCACGACGGCACGAGCGATGAGCTGCGCTACGGCGTCGGCGGCGCGGCCATCGTCGACGCGTTCGCCTCGCGCGATGGCGAGCACGCAGCGGGCGCTTTTGCCTCGGGGGACGAAGCGTGCGTGGTGTTCGACGTGGCCTTCATGCGCGACATCGAAGCGCCGCAGTTCGGATTCGCCTGCTCAACGAAAGAAGGTACCCACATCTACGCGACGACGAGCAGCATGCTCGGCGACACTCCCCAGCCCGCGCTCGCGGGCGAGCGGCGACGCATCCAGGTCACATTCCGCGTCGATGTGACCGTCTCCGATCTCTTCATCGATCTCTCCTTATTCGAAGTGGCGCACGGCTCCGTAACGGTCTGTGACGCGCGCATGGGTGTTCTTCACATCACCGTCGCGCCGCCTCTTCATTGCAGCGGGATCACAGACCTCGGCGCTGCGATTCGAGTGGTGGGATAATCGCCATTCGAGATTCGCCTCCGAGGTCCATGGAACAACGTCCCCCACAAACACTCTACGTAACCACCGGCCTGCACGGCGGCGGTGCGGAGCGCTTGCTGACGAACATGTTGTTGCAGCAGGGCGATCGCGATCGGATCACCGTGGTCAGCCTGCTTCCGGGCGGTATTTTTCGCCGCGCGATCGAGGATGCGGGCATCCGCGTGATCGACCTCGGCATGCACCGGTACCGCGACGTGGTGCGGGCCGCGTTTTCGCTGGCGAGGCTCATCCGCGCGCAGCAGCCCTCGCTGGTCTATGGGTGGATGTATCACGCCAACCTGCTGGCGATGCTGTCGTTGCTCCTTGCCGGGCGTCCTCGCACGCGGCTGATCTGGGCGATCTTCTGCACGGACTCTCTCGATCGTGCGTTTCTCTGGAAGCGTCGCGTCATCCGCGGCGTCAGCGCATTTCTGTCGCGTTGGGTCAGCGGAATCATCTACAACGCCGAGGAAGCGCTTGACTATCATCGTGGCCTCGGTTTCTGCGAGCCGCACTCGGTGGTCATTTCCAACTGCGTCGATCCCGAGGTCTTCCGGCACGATCCGCGCGAGCGTGGCGCTCTCCGCGCGGAGCTCGGAATCAAGCCGGACGACGTGGTCGTCACAATCATCGCGCGCGTCAATCCGATGAAAGACTGGGAGACCGTGCGCCAGGCGGTGCGCGATCTGCCGGCTGTCGTCACCGTGGCCGTCGGAAAAGGGACGAACGAGTTGCCACCGCAGCGCGGTTTCATCGGTCTGGGGTGGCGCGACGATGTGGTGCGGATTCTCAGCGCGGCCGACATCTTTCTCCTCGGCTCCGCGTTCGGCGAAGGCGCGTCGCTCGCCCTCGGCGAGGCGATGTTGTGCGGGCTCCCGTGCGTCGTCACCGACGTCGGCGGCAACTCCGCGCTGGTCGGCGACGGCGGAATCGTGGTCGAGCCGCGGAATCCGGCGGCGATCCGCCAAGCCATCCTGCAACTGGCCGCCGATCGCGAACGGCGCGAAGCGCTGGGCCGGATGGCGCGGGCGCGCGCCGTAAGCGCCGAGTCTCCCGACTCCATCCTCCGGCGGCTGCGCTTACTCAGCCCGGCCGTCGAGGGCTCGCCGTGACGCTGGTTCGCGTCGGCCCGGTACATTTTCAGCCGCTCGAACAGGAGCTCGAACCGGTCGTTCGTTTCCTGACCGGCCACATGCTGAACGCCGGCTGCGGCACGCGCGACATCAGCCCGTTCTTGCGCGCGAGGGGCGTCGCGGAGATCACCCGATACGACATCGCATCCGCCGATGCCCAGGTCGTGGTCGGTCCGATCGAGTCGATGCCGTTCGCCGATGAGAGTTTTGATTCCGTGTTGTGCAATGCCGTGCTCGAGCACGTGCTGAACGCCGATCGCTCCATCCGCGAGCTGGCGCGCGTGGTTCGCAAGGGCGGTCACGTCGTCGTCGCCGTGCCGTTCCTGCAGCCGTATCACCCCTGTCCCAGCGATTACCGCCGCTACACCGCGGATGGACTGGCCGAGTTAGGCCGCAGCGCGGGATTGGAAGTGATCGAGATCCTGCCGGTGCATTCGTTCGCGCAGACAATCGGCTGGATTCTGTGGGAGTACGCGCAGGAGAAAGGCGGATGGTTGCGCCGCCGCCTGGCGTGGGCGATCGCATTTCTGATCACGCGGCTGTGGAACCGTACCGACACGACGCTGCGGAAGAACGCCAACACGTTTCAGGCGGTGTTCCGCCGGCCCGATTCGAACGAGCAGGTGGTCATCGGCACCGATTGGAGAGCGCAGCCGGTACCGGCCGCGTGCGCGACCGTGCCGACGATGCTGGTGCCGGACGAGCTGCGGCTGCTGCATCATCTCGCCGAGGAGTGCTATGGCGGCTTCGGCGTCATCGTCGACGGCGGCTGCTTCCTCGGGGGCTCGACCGTCGCGCTCGCGGACGGCGTGCGTCGCAATCCGCATCGCCGGCGGATCAGCGAGGAGAAAGTCATCCATTCGTTCGATCGCTTCGAGGTCGAGGACTGGACGCGTGGGATCTACTTCCCGGAGAGCACGCCGGCCGGTACGAGTTTTCGAGACCGCTTCCAAAGCAACACTGCGCCATACGCGGATCTCATCGAGGTCCATGCGGGCGATGTGCTCGAACACGAGTGGAAGAACGGGCCGATCGAGATTCTGTTCGTCGACATGGCCAAGAACATCAAAGTCTGCGACTGGATGACCTGGACGTTCTACCGATACCTGATCCCCGGCCGTTCGCTTGTGGTCCAGCAGGATTACCTCTACGGCCGCTGGACGGCCTGGCTGCACGTGACCATGGAGTTTTATGCCGATTACTTCGAGTACGTGTGCGACACCGAGGTGAACTCGGTGGTCTTTCTGTACAAGAAGAAGATCCCGGAGTCGGTGCTGCGCAGGAACACAGTCGAGAGCCTGAGTTTCGAAGAGAAGATGTCGTTGATGGACCGCGCGGCGAATCGGTTCGACGGCGTCAAGCGCGACATCATCCTCGCGGCGAAGGCGCATTTCGCGGAGGTTCTGGAGGGCGCTGGCGGTTCGCCGCCGTAATGGAGCCTACGCAAACGTCATCTCCTCCGACGATTTCTCCAAATTGCGATGCATCGCCGCCAGCATGCCATCGAAATCGGCGCTCGGAAATCGGGGACGAAGCCGCTTCGCGATCGCATGCGCTTTCAGGCAGGCGCCGTAGTCGCGTGCGAAAGGGTAGATGGAAACTTCGGGTGTCGGGTGCCGGGTGTCGGGTGTCGGAGAGTTGATCCCCGAGAGGTGATTCGTCACGCGCGCAATCACCGCATCATCATTCGTCTGCAACGCTGCATCGAAAAGAAACAATGCGTGCGCGCTGACGATCTCGCCATCGTTCGCGATGACATTCGCAACGAGCGAATCCACATCGACCGCCCTCCCACTCCCCACTCCCAACTCCCCACCTCCGACGGAAACCATCTCCCACACGCCGACGCGCAGCATCGCGTATCGCCCTTTTTCGCCGAGGAGATCGGCGAGGCGCATGGCGGCAGAGGCGACGATCAGCTTGTGACCAAGGTCTTCGAAATCATCGGAAGCGACGGCGAAGTAGTCGGAGGCAAAGTCCGCATCGTCGTATCGCTTAGCGAGCCAACGCTCCGCGCGCAAACGATCCGACGCCGCAATCGACTCGCGCAACTCGTCGACATCCCCACGCTGATCCGCGTCGAGCTTCGGCGGATCGAGCATCGGTGGCTCGCTCCAGGGCTGCCGGCTCGCCGCCGCATAGATCGCGCACTGCACGATAGCGTCATCAAATTGCCCGCCGAGATCCTCGCGAAGATCCCAAACCGACAGACACGCCAGCAACGCATGCATCGAATGCTGCGACGGCGCGAACGCCAGCACAGCGAACCGGGTTACCGTCGTCCACGTCTCCTCCGCCGAATGCGCCGCGCGAAACTCCGCGACCGCCGCAGGAATCGCGGCGAGATCGCGTTCAATGAAGGGTTCGTAGTTCATCCGCGCGTCGCGTTACGCGCTCAGTGCTTCTTCTTCGCCGGAGCCTTCGGCTTCGCCGTCGTCGTCGGGCTTGGCGTCTTCGCCTTTTGCGGATTCGTCAGCACGCCGCCGTCGTCTTCGGAGCGTCCATCTTCCACGTCCACGGTCTGTGTCACGGCGTCGCCGCCGTTGACGGTGGGCTGGGCGGCGGCGGGGGCGATGGTCTGCGTCGTCTGCGCGGTTCCGGTCGCTGATGACGACTTACGGCCGCGGCAGCCGGCGGCAGAAAGCGCGAGCATCAACAGGATCAGGAGCGACAGCGTGGCTGTTTTCTTCACGAACACCTCATCGACGGAGTGATCAAAGACGGATTCACGCCACCATGCAATTTCCCTGACAGGATTCGCTACAATGCGCCGCCGATGGACGCGCGGAAGCGGATCGGTATTTTCGGCTGGGGCGTCGTCGCTCCGAAGTCTCCAGACATCGCCGCC
>JAXDIO010000218.1:0-5002 GCA_034663965.1 Thermoanaerobaculia bacterium
GCTCCGGCCGCGTCCTGCAGAAGATCGGCATGCGCAAAGAAGGAACGCTGCGCCAGCACGTAATCAAATGGGGCGAGCCGTTGGATGTGGATTTTTACGGGATGGTCCGCAACGACTGGCAGCCCTACTCGTATCGCAACGCCTCGATCGGATTCAGCTCCGACGCGCGCGCGGCGGGGTAGATGCCGGAGATCAGGCCGACGCTGATCGAGACGCCGCAGGAGAGCAGGAGCGAGCTGGCGGTGATCACCGTCGGCCAGCCCGCGTACGCGGCGACGAGCCTCGCCAGGATGATGCCGATGATGATTCCGGAGATGCCCCCGATCAGGCTGATCGTGAACGACTCGATCACGAACTGCGCCTTGATGTCCTGCTTGCGCGCGCCGATGGCGCGGCGAATGCCGATCTCGCGCGTCCGTTCGAGTACCGAGGCCAGCATGATGTTCATGATGCCGATGCCGCCGACGAGGAGCGAGATACCGGCGATCGATCCCATCACGATCGAGAAGATTCTCTGCGTTTGACGGCTTTGTTCGAGCAGCGCCTCGGGGACGACGATTTCGTAGTCGTCGGCGCCGCCGTGCAGCCGTTCGAGCAGCGGACGGATCAAGGTCGCGGCGTCGCGCGTGGAGACGCCGTCCTGCACCTGCACGAGCAGTTCGTCGACCGGCGCATCGAGCGGATCGCGGTCGAACTTGCGCATCGCCGTCGACACCGGGATCCAGATCTCCTGCGCATTCGATGCGACCGGCACATCCTTCGACGACGTGGCGCCCGGCTCCTCGCCTGTGAAGAGTCCGATCACTTCGAGCCAGACGTCGTTGACTTTGAGGTGCTTGCCGATGGCGGGGCCGTAGCCGAACAGACTGCGCCGCACTTCCTGGCCGATAACGCAGACCTGCGCGTACTCCTGTTCGTCGCGCTGGTCGAACATGCGGCCGTCCGCAAGCGACACGGTGGCCACGCGCGGGTAGCGCCACGAAACGCCAAGGACCTTTGCTTTTGCTTTGGCGCCAGGAGCGATGATCTTGTACGGTTTCACTTCGACGCGCGGCAGGACCATCTCCACGCGCGGCACGGCTTCGCTGATCGCTTCACCGTCGCGCAGCGAAACGCCGAGCGATTTCTTGCGCAGCTCCGCGCGCTCGTCGGGCTTGACCGTTTTCGCGCGGACGATGACGTTGCGAAGTCCTAGGCGTCCGATCGCTTCCAGCGCCCTCTTCTCGCCGCCCGCGCCGATCGACAGCATGGCGATGACGGCGCCGACTCCGAAGATCATCCCGAGCATCGTCAGCGCCGTGCGCAGTTTGTGCGTGGCGAGATTCTGCAGCGCGATGGTGAACGTTTCGGGCGTGGTCATGATGAGTGTGCGGACGTAGGCAACGTAGCGCCGGCGGCTCGCCGGCTGTACCGCCGCCGGCTCGGCGGCACGCACGAACGCAACGCGCCAGCGAGCCGCTGGCGGTCCAGCCGGCGGGCCGCCGGCGCTACGACGCTACCGCTACGCATCCTTTTCCTCGGTGGGATCGCGCAGCGCGATCTCGTCGCCTTTCGCGAGTCCTTTCGTCACCACGACGCGGCCCGCGGACGATGAGCCGATCTCGATCACGACCGCGTCGAATTTGTCGCCGTGCTTGCGGTAGACGAGCTTCTTTCCCTGCTTTTCGAAGATGGCCTGTCGCGGGATGGAGAAGGCGCCCTCGCGGTTCTCGACGTCGAGCGTGGCGCGGACGCGGGCGCCTGGCTTCATCAGCGCCGGGTCGGTGTGATCGAGCGTGATCGTGGCGCCGAAGTACTGCACCGGCACGCGCGGAAAACGCGGACGCGCCAGCTTGTCGACTTGCGAAATCTTCCCGGTGATGAGCGAGCCCGGCTTTCCTTCGATCGTCAGCGTGGCCTTCTCGCCGACTGCGAGCCCCGCTGCATCCGCCTCGAGCACGAACACCTCGGCTTTCATCGAATTGAGATCGGGAATCTCGCCGATCGGACTGCCCGGCCAGACCGTATCGCCAACGCGAACGATGTCGCCGCGCCAGTCGTGCTGCAGAACGAGGATGCCGTCGTACGGCGCGCGCATCTCGAGCGCGTGCAAGCCTTGCTCAGCATTGCGAATCTTGAGGTCGGCCTTGCGCTGCTCGATGTTGACGAGATCGCGATCGGCGGCGGAGAGCTTCGCGCGCACGCCGAGGACGCCTTCCGCATGTTCCTTCCTGCGGCCGGCGAGCGTCTCGTCGATCTGCGACTCCACGCGCTGGAAACGCGAAAAGACTTCCGCGTCGTCGAACTTAAACATCCTCGCCGCCAGCAACTCGTCGGTGGCCTGACGCGCATCGCGGCGAAGATTCGTCCGCGTCGTCGACGACTCGCTGTCGGTCTTGAACAGCTTGTTGCCGGCCGTGTCGTGATCTTCGCGTCCAGCCTGCAGCTGCGTTTCGTAATCGGTCGGATCGAAACGGACCACGACTTCATCTTTCTTCAGCAGCGCGCCGTCGGGAACGATCCAGGCGATCTTGAGCTGGCCGGGCGCGTCGTGCGGTGCGGACAGGACAGTCGCTTTCGTCGATTTCAGATTGCCGTCGGCGGTGACGCGGCGCGAGAAACGGATGGCTTCCACGCGGAAGGTGGGAACGTCGCTGGCTTGATGACAACCGGCAGCGAGCAACATCGCGCACAGCCACAGGCCGGAACGCTGGCGTCTCGCCGGCTGGCCCGGCTGCGTCCCCGCTGCCGAATGGGAGGCTCGCGCGAGCGTCGTGTTAACAGCAAATGTTGAGGGGTTGGCGGTTCGGCGGCGAGACGCCGCCGAGCCAGCCGGCGAGGACGCCAGCGTTCCGTCGCTCATGACTTTTGCGATTCCTTGTCCGCGCTCTTCGGAACGAGCACGCGATCGCTCGCCGAAAGTCCGCCGAGCACTTCCACCGACTTTTCATTCTCGCGTCCGAGTTTCAGCGGAATCGCGGTGACGGAAAACGTACCGCGGCGATATGCGACCGGACCGCGCTCCGTCACGAAGACGGCGTTGCGCGGAATCAGCAGCGCGCTTTTCGCGCGGCCGAGTTCCACCGTCCCGTGAAAGCGCATGCCCGGACGCATCTTCGCCGGATCGGTGCGGTCGAGGACGATGTTGACCTTGAGAACTTTGATCGGATCTCTCGTTCCCTGCTGCTGGGTGACCGTGCGCGCGGCTTCCTTGATCGTGCCGGCGAACTCCTCGTCCGGATGCGCATCGAGATTGAAAATCACGCGCTGGCCCGCCGCGATCTTGCCGGCATCGGCTTCATCGACTTCACCTTTTGCCACCATGCGCGAAAGGTCCGGAATCTCGAGAACGCGCTCGCTCCGCCAGCAGGTGTCGCCGACCTTCTTCTTGTCGCCGCGCCAGCTCGTCACGTAAACGATCGTTCCGTTCCTCGGCGCCAGGATGGTCATCGACTTGATCGCGTTCTGCGTCTCCGTCACCACCGCGGCGGCGGTGGTCTGTTTGCTGGTCAACAGCGCGATCTGCGCTGCTGCCGCTTTTTCAAACGAGGCGATGCGCTGCCGGATCGACTCGGTCTCCTGCTTCGCCAGTCCGAAATCGAGCTCGACCTGCTTGCGGTCCTTGTTGCTGGTGATTTCCGCCGGTCCTTGCAGCTTCAACTCCGCTTTGCGCAGCCGTCCCTCGGC
This sequence comes from Thermoanaerobaculia bacterium, assembly GCA_034663965.1. Taxonomy (GTDB): domain Bacteria; phylum Acidobacteriota; class Thermoanaerobaculia; order Gp7-AA8; family Gp7-AA8; genus JADGNZ01. Next base: position 3,667 of record JAXDIO010000218.1, read on the forward strand.
ATCGGCGAGCTTGAGCTTTTCGTCTTCGCGGCGCAGCGCCAGATCGGCGTGCGCCTTCTCGATTTCCTTGCGCGACTGCTCGCTCTCGGCGCTCTTCTCGTCCAGGCGCTTCTGCAGCTCCGTCGTGTCGAAGGCGAGCACCGGCCGGCCCACCTTCACGTCCGTTCCTTCGGGCGCGATCATCGAAACCTTGTACTCCCAGAGGTCATTGACCTGCGGCGGGCCGAATCCGCCGGAGTCGACCGCGCCGAGCGTCCCGGTGACGTCAATGCCGGTGACGAGATCGCCGCGCGTGACACGAACCCAGTCGCCCTGACGATCGGCCGCGAGTTTGTTGCGCGTCCACCCCGCGCCCGCAAGCACGGCGGCGATGGCGATGCCGATCGCGAGGAGAGTTTTCTTACGCATGAGCGTTTTCAAGATCAGTCGGTGCACCTTGCCAAAGCACAGACAAGAGTGTCTGTGCCACACCAGCTGTCGCCAGTAACAGCACTCGCGCGTGTAGCAGGATCAATGTGGCACAGACACTCTTGTCTGTGCTGCTGATGCTCGGGACCGCAGAGAAAATCAACCCGCTACGCATGCCCGAGCGTCTCCCCTTCGTTCAATCCGCTTTTCACGACGCAGTCCTGCGCGTTGCACGCGCCGAGGACGACGTCGATTAGCTTCCCGTCAGCGCTATACACGCGCGGCTTCTTGCCCGAAAAATCGATGGCCGCGCGCGACACGAGCAACGCATTCGTCTGCCGCATCGCATGCACGACCACGCGCGCCGAAAGGCCGGGACGCATGCGCGCGATATCGAGACGATCGAGCGCGACGATCACGCGGAACGAGCGTCGCAACGACGTGCGGCTGCTCTCCTGCGCCACGGCGGAAATCGTCTGCACGCGGCCGGGAAAGGACATGTTGGGATACGCATCGAGAACGATCGTGGCCGGCATTCCCGCACCGATCCGGCCGTCGTCGACGTCAGAAAGATCGGCTTCGACCTGCAGCGACGACATCTCCGGAAACTGCGCGAGAGGAAAGCCGATGAAGACGCTGTCGCCTTCCTGGAGGCGGCGTCCTTCCCACGGATGATCGCGAATGACCACGATGCCGTCGTGCGGCGCGCGCAGGATCAGCTCATCGATGGCGCGCTCGGCGATGCCCAGCTCGCGCTGCGCTTTCTGCAAACTGAGCAGAAGGTTGTCGCGATCGGATTTGACCGAGGTCCGCTGCGACTTCAACACGTCCACCGCCTTGGCCAGCTCGACCTCGGCGCGTTTGTACTTGATCTGCCGGTCGTTGTAATCGCGCTGCGCCACGATCTCTTTCGGCATCGCGGCATCCA
>JAXDIO010000227.1:0-9103 GCA_034663965.1 Thermoanaerobaculia bacterium
CCGGCGGAACGCAGCGGCTGTCGCGCCTGGTCGGCAAGACCAAGTCGATCGAGCTGATGGTCGAAGGTGGTCTCTTCGACTTCGAAGAAGCGCTCCGCCTCGGCGTCGTCAACTACGTCTGGCCGGCCGAGCAGGACGGCAAGAAGTGGTGGGACCGCGTCATGGAGTACGCGTGGAGCTTTTGCCCGCCGAACAAGGCCTCGCGCGCTGTCGGACGCATCAAGCGTTCCGTGCAGAGCGGCTGGGAGATTCCGTTCGAGTCGGCGCTGGCCATCGAGCGCGAGCTGCAGCAGCAGCTTTTCCAGAGCGACGACGCGAAGGAAGGCCTCGCCGCGTACAACCAGAAGCGCAAGCCGCAATTCGCAGGGAAGTAGTAGAATTCGCGCTCACAGCTGAGGGTCTTCAGGCCGGGTGCCTGAAGACCCTTTTGTTTTGGAGGCGAACATGATCCGAGTGCTTTTCGTCGCGATGGCGTTTCTTTCCGTCTCCGCGATGGCAGACACGGGGCCGTGTTCCGCCGGGATTCAGGATCCGCCGGTTTTGAATGTCGTGAGCAGCCCTGTGCGGCTCACCTTCCGCGACACCGTTCATGCCGTGCTGTCCGCGCCGTCGGTCACGATCGCAGGGAACGAGATCACTGTGGTGCAGACGGAGTACGAAACGCTCGTGGCTCCTCCGGCGTCGTGTAACCGCCAGTCCGTATCGCTCGATGATTTTGCGCCCGGTCGGTACACGCTCACGTGGAAGTACCAGACCCTCCAGAACTTCACGCTGGAGACGTTCTCATTCGCCTTCACGGTGCCCGAGGCTTCGCCGTGCGTTGCCGGGGTCAGCATTCAGCCGCAGTCGCCGATCGTTGGTCAGCCGGTTTCGATCCTCTACTCCGCAACGTTCCGAGGATTTCTGGAGACGCCGGCGGTCGCGTTCGACGGCAGCCAGATCACGATCGACCAGCAGGCTGTCATCGCCGATCCGGCATTTTCCGGCCACGTTCCGTGCGCACGCGGCATCGTCCAGATCGGCGCATTGCAAGCCGGCTTCTACACGGTCACGGTTCGCTCGACTACGTTCGGACCATTTTCCGACGCCTTCACCGTCAGGCAGCCGGTCAGGAGCCGCGCCGTTCGAGGGCACTGATCGAACGTCCTCACCGTCTGTTATCGTTACGCCTATGCGTTATCGCACGCTCCACGGCACAAATCTCCAACTCTCAGAACTCGGCTTCGGCACCTGGACGCTCACCACCGGCTGGTGGGGAACTTACACGGATGACGAAGCGCGACGTCTCATCGAAATCGCGCTCGACGCCGGCATCAACTACATCGACACCGCCGACGCGTACGGCAACGGCCGCGGCGAGACGATGCTCGCGCCGCTGCTGAAAAAACATCCCGACCTCATCGTCGGCACGAAGTTCGGCTACGACTTCTACAACAATCCCGAACGTCCTCGCGGTCAGCGCGAACTGCCGCAGGACATGTCGCCGAAGTTCATCCGTTTCGCCATCGAACAATCGCTCAAACGCCTCGGCGTCGATCACGTGGCCATTTATCAGCCGCACAACCCACGCGTGGTTACGCTGATGGAAGAGGAGCACTGGGAGACTCTGGAGTCGCTGAAGAGCGAAGGGAAAATCCTCTCTTACGGCCCGTCCCTCGGGCCTGCCATCGGCTGGCGCGACGAAGGCATTTACGCGAACGCTGTCCGCCACGCGCCGGTCACGCAGATGATCTACAACGTCCTCGAGCAGGATCCGGGACGTGAGTTCATTCTCGCCGCCGAAAAAGGTCCGTCGTACGGCGGAGTGGCCGAGGCGATGAAAGGGGAGACGGGGAAAAAGGTGTGCGCGTCGTCGTCAGCGTTCGATCCGAACTTCCGTGCGTGGAAGGTCGATCCGGAGCCGCAGTTCCTGATCCGCGTCACGCACTCGTCAGGCATGCTGGAAGGTCAGTACACGCTCGATACGAAGTTCGACGAGAGCGATCACCGCTCGCATCGTCCGCGCTCGTGGATGGTGGAAGGTCTCCAGAAAGTGGAACGCCTCGAACCGCTCCGCAACCAGCGCAACGTCACCCTCGGCCAGCTCGCTCTGCTCTGGCTCTACGCGCATCCGTCGATCGTGTCGTCGCTCCCGAACATCTACAACGAGCAGCAGATCGCCGAGTTCGCCGCCGCCTCGGAGCACGAGCCGTTGACCGACGCGGAGATGGAACAGATCCACGAGATGTACGAACGCAACTTCGACATCACGCCGTACGTGGAAGAAGCGGTGACGGCGTAGGGGGATTTGGTAGCATCCCCCTCCTATGCCTGACATCCAGCACCAGCTTTTCATCAACGGTGAATTCGTCGACGCCCGTTCCGGCGAGACGTTCGCCACCTCCAATCCCGCCACCGAGGAGAAGATCGCCGACGTGGCCTCCGCCGGCGTTGACGATGTCGATGCCGCGGTGAAAGCCGCGCGCGCGCAGATGGAAGCGGGCAGCGAGTGGCAGAAGATGAAGCCGCGCGATCGCGCCAAAATCCTCTGGCGCATCGCGGACATGCTCAGCGCGAAGGCCGCCGAGATCGGACACATCGAAACGATCGACAACGGTAAGCCGATCTTCGAGTCGCAGTTCGTCGATACGCCCGCCGCCGCCGAGTGTCTCTACTACTTCGCCGGCTGGAGCGGGAAGGTGACCGGCGAGACGATTCCGATCGCTGACAACGCCTTCACTTACACGCTGCGCGAACCGGTCGGCGTCGTCGGCGCCATCACGCCGTGGAACTTCCCGCTGATGCTCGCGGTCTGGAAAATCGCGCCAGCGCTGGCGTGCGGCAACACGGTCGTCATCAAGCCGGCCTCGAACACGTCGTTGTCGCTGCTGAAGTTCGCCGAGTACGCGAAAGAATGCGGTCTGCCGGCGGGCGTACTGAACGTGATTCCCGGCAGCGGCTCCGTCGTCGGCAATGCCATGGTCGATCATCCCGGCGTCGACGCCATCGCCTTCACCGGCTCGACCGAAGTGGGGAAGGGACTCATGGCCCGCGCCGCGAAGACGCTGAAAAAAATCTCCCTGGAGCTCGGCGGTAAATCGCCGAACGTCGTCTTCGCCGACTCCGATCTCGAAGCCGCCGCCCGCGGCGCGCTGAATGCGATCTTCTACGGAAAGGGCGAGGTCTGCGCCGCCGGCTCGCGCCTCCTCGTCGAAGAATCGGCGCACGATGAGTTGATGGCGAAGCTGACCGAGCGCGCCAACAAGATGGTCGCCGCCGACCCTCTCCACCCGAAAACCCGCCTCGGCGCACTCGTTTCGAAGAGCCAGATGGAAACCGTCCTCTCCTACATCGAAGCCGGCAAGAGCGACGGCGCCAAACTCGTCGCCGGCGGCGAGCGCACGGACATCGGCACGGGCAAGGGCTACTTCGTCAAGCCGACCATCTTCGACGACGTCGAAGTCGACCACCGCATCGCCAAAGAAGAGATTTTCGGCCCCGTCCTGGCCACCATCCGCTTCAAGGATGCCGACGATGCCGTCGCCAAAGCCAACGCCACCGTCTACGGACTAGCCGCCGCCGTCTGGACCCGCGACATCTCCAAAGCCCACCGCATCGCCAAATCCATCAAAGCCGGCACCGTCTGGATCAACACCTACAACCTCTACGACCCGGCCTTACCCTTCGGCGGCTTCAAAGAATCCGGCTTCGGACGCGATCAAGGCCGCGACGCACTGGAGAAGTACACGCAGACGAAGAGTGTGTGGGTGAATTTGTAGTGGCCGGACCGGCAACGAGTGGCGTTCTTATCTACGCAAAAGATGTAGAACGCCTTGCATCCTTCTACGAGACGGTACTAGCTATGTCGCGAGCGCACGACTCGCCGGAACTGGTCGTCCTGGAGTTGCCGGAAACGCAACTGGTCCTTCACGCCATCCCCGCGAAAATCGCTGCGTCGATTTCCATCACCGCGCCGCCGGCACGGCGCGAACAAAGCGCTCTCAAGCCATTCTTCGCCATTGAGAGCATCTCGGTTGCTCGGACGGCCGCAGCGCGACTTGGCGGCGAAGTATTCGCGGACGAGTTCAGTGCCCGCGGTTTCAACGCATGCAACGCTTGTGATCCGGAAGGAAATATCTTCCAGGTTCGCGAAAATGCTTCTTAGTTAGATTCCGCTGCACCTGGAAACCTGCCGAGAGATGTCTCAAGGCAGGTCTCGTCAGTTGTTAGTCGCCGAGGTTTCCGTCGGAATCGCCGAAGAGGGCGTAATCGCCGCTGCCGGCTTTCACGTGGCCTGCACCGGCGGGACAGCGGCCGGCCGGGTTTGCGGAGGCAGCCGAGTACCACAGGCCGTTGCACTTGCTGCACCAGCGCCAGTTGCGTTGCGCCATGACAGTGGTCGAAAAACTTCCGTCCGGATCGCCGAACAGGGCGTAGTCGCCGCTGCCGGCTTTCGAGTGTGCGCCGCCGGCCGGGCAGACGCCATTGGGATTCGCCGTGGCCGCTGAATACCACAGACCATTACACTTGCTGCACCAACGCCAGTTCCTTTGTGCCGTGACAGGCATGGGAGTCTCCTTGCATCGATTGATTTGGTTTTGCTAAGAGCCTGATGCCAACGATCGCAGGCGAATCAATCAGAACGCCGCGGAGCTGTATCGCGTCAGGCAGGAATCACACGTTTACCCGGACGATTTCGTTCCTTCCGGCAAGTAGTGATCTGAAATACCGAAGCGTTTCACGCGCGCGTACGAATCCTGCGTCCTGTCCGCGCCGTGATCACGATCACGACCTTCACGCACGTTTCCATCGACGGCTTCTTCTCCGGACCGATAGGTGAGATCGATTGGTTCCATTCGATCGAACACGATCCCGAGTACGACGCGTACATCCATCAGCAGGCGAGAGGCGGTGCGACGCTCCTTTTCGGCCACACCACCTACGACATGATGAAGAGTTCTGGCCAACGCCGGAGGCCGACAAGACCGACCCGCAGATGGCGAAGGTGATGAGAAACAGCCCAAAAGTGGTCGTCTCAAAGAAGCTGAAGAGCGTCGACGAAGAGCCGAACTGGAAGAACGTCACGATCCTTCAGGAGATCGACCACGACGAGATCCTCAAGCTGAAGGGACAGGCCGACATCACGATCCTCGGCAGCGGCACGATCGTGCAGCAGTTGTCCAACCTCGGCGTCATCGACGAATACCGTTCATCGTCGTGCCGTATCAGTGGTCACCTGGGGTCAGGCTTTTTTTTGCGGAACACGTGAAGCGAAAGCCTGACCCACCTTCGCGTTGCGATTCCGTTTGGAGTCGCGCAATGCCCCATGTGATGGATCACCTCCGTACCATCACCTCGTCGCCCCATTTCACCGAATCGGGTTTCGCATCCGACGTGAAGGTGAAACGCAGGACCTCCCCGGTGCCGGGAGTCAGTTCGACGCGCGCGCTTTCGGAATCCGTGAACGGTTCCAGCTCGCCGGACAGCGTTCCGATTGAGGCGACGAGTTTTCCGTTGCGCTGTTCGATCGTCATCGTGCCGTAGGTCGGACTCTCGTAGCGGCCGGTGTAGGCATCGAGGGGATGCGCGAGCATCGACTTCCGCTGGGCGCGTTTCTGCATGTCGGCGATCAGGTTCTTTTTCACAGTATCGAAGCGCGTGCGAAGCTCGGCCAGCTTCGCGGCGTACGTCGCCTCGACATCCGCGACATTCATCAACCGGTCGTAGGCGTAGGCGGAGATCAGTTCTAGCGGAGAGTGCGAGAGTCCGGCGTTCGTCATCGCACCGATTGCGATTTTCTTGTCGGGGAGGAACGAGAAGACGGAGCGCCATCCTTCGAAGCCGCCGCCGTGGTAGATCAGCGGCTCGCCGTGCAGGTCGGACTGGTACCAGCCGAAGCCGTAGCCGCTGCTTTTGCCGAGGACGAAACTGTTGCGCGCGGCGGGTGTTTGCTGGCGATGCGTTTCGGCGAATGCGGCGGCGGGGATGACTTGACGTCCGGCGACACGGCCGTCGGTGAGATTCGCTTCCATCCACTTTGCGAGGTCAGTTGGCGTCGTCACGATGCCGCCGGCGGCGTGCATCATCGAATCGCGCTTCCAGCCGAAGGGGAGGAACGCCATCGCTCCCGTTCCCGTCATGTCGTACGGCGATGCGATTGGATGCTTGCGCGCCTCGGACATGTACGACGTCGTGCGGCGCATGCCGAGGGGCTGGAAGAGTCTCTGATCGAGCACGTCCTGCCACTTCTTTCCGGTCACGCGTTGGATGACCAGGCTGGCCACCACGTATCCCATGTTGTCGTAGTGGAAGCCGCCTTTGCCCGGAGTGCTCATGCCGAGGATCGTCACCAGACCTTCGGGCGTGTGCTCGCCGCTGAAGGCCGTGCGGAAGGTGATCGCGCCGTTCTCGATGCCCGAGGTGTGGGAGAGAAAGCGCCGGAGGGTGAGTTGATTCGCGTCAATGGGCGGCTGGAAGTGCAGTTCGGGAAGGTACTTCGTGATCGGCGCGTCGAGATCGAGCTTCCCTTCGTTCGCCAGCATCGTGCAGACGACGGCGGTGTACGCCTTCGTGTTGGAGCCGTTGTAGTAACCGGTGTTCGCGTCGGAGCGGACCTTGTGCGCGATGTCGGCGTAGCCGTATCCGCGCGCGTACGTCTTGCCGTCGTGCACGATGGCCAGGCCGATGCTGGGAACCTCGGGCAGCGTCTGCAGAATGGTCATCGCGAAGCGATCGATGTCGCGCAGTTGCGCCTCGGTGGCGGCGGATGCAGTGCAAGCGGAGAGGAAGAGAACGAGGAGGGCAGCGGGCATTCGCATGCTGGCTAGTACGCCGCGCGATTGGAAACGTTAGGATGCGGACGTGATCAAGATCATCGTCAGCTCCTGCCTCCTCGGCGCAGCGGTGCGGCATGACGCGCGCGACAAGAAATGCGACCACGCCGTCCTCCAACGCTGGATCGAGCAGGGGAGGGTCGTCTCGGTCTGTCCCGAAATGCTCGGCGGCCTCGGCACGCCGCGGCCTCCCGCGGAGATCGTCAACGATGGCTCGCGCCGCGTCGTGACGCGCGATGGCGCCGACGTAACGCACGCATTCGAAAGCGGTGCACGCGCCGCGGCGGAGCAGGGACAGGCGGAGAACGTGCGGATCGCGATCTTGAAAGCCGGCAGCCCGTCGTGCGGGAGCTCGTTCATCTATGACGGTACGTTCAGCAAGACGCCGGTCAAAGGCGAGGGCATCACTGCGGCATTGCTTCGAAAGAACGGCATCGTCGTGTTCTCGGAAGAGGAGTTGGAAGCGGCGGAGCAGTACGTCGCGTCGCTGGAAGGCAGCGGCGCGCGGTAGGTTGATCAATGGCGATTACATCCAATCGCGTCCTGACAATCGTCGCGCTGCTCGTAATCGCGCCGATCGGCGCCGCCGTCGTCGTCAGCGTTTTACTGCTGTTTGGCGCCACGCCGCATCTCGTCTTCCTGCCCGGTTTCGCCGTCAGAGCAAAACTCTCCGCCCTCGGCCTCCACGCTCCGAACGCCATCGGCGTCCTGGTCACGCTCGTCGCCTGGTGGGCGATCATCGTGATTGTCTGGCTGGCGGTGCGGCGGCTGTGGAGGAGCGCGAAGCGCTAGTCCCGGTTATAAATCGGCGCGTCGGTGGCGAAGTAGTCCGGAGCTACCGACGTCGATCCGATGTCGACAAATTCGCCCTTGTCGAGGGTATCAGCAGCGATCATTCCGCAATCGGCGGCGATAGCTGTGAGATCGGTATCAGCGTCGATCGCCAGATAGAGATTCGGGATCTCGCTTCGGCTCGGAATGCATATCAGGGCCAGATAGGCACGTCGAACATCGTTCCGCCGCGAGAACATCGTCTTCAGCGCTTCGACGAAGCGGTCGGGATACTTCGCCGGACGGCCGATGAGAAACTCCTCCTGTTTCTGGGCCACCCACTTCTCGCGCGGCTGAAACGCTGATCCGTCCATCAGGCCCTGAAGCTCGCTGGACGTGAAGTGCTTGCCGTAAGCAGATCCCGGATTCATGAACAGCTCCTGAGGTCCGGTGGTCTCCAGGAGGTTCCGCAAGGTCATCGCGAGATACGTTGTTCCTGGTGCATATTCCGCAATTCGCTCCGGTGACGTGAAGACAGGGATGACTTCGCGTCCTTCGTATGACATGTGTTGAACGTTCATCGTGTCGCCTGCTTGCGCGACGAATGCTTCTTCCTCGGCGGGAGCGTGGTCAGCGACCCATCCGATCACGCAGACTCGCGAGTCCATCAGCGCCCGGTAGAACTCCGGTCGCATGGCGGGATCATCAGCGGCCTTCATGAGCAATCGTTCGAGGTGATTGCGCGGATGAAATGGCTCCGGCTTCTGCGGACGACGAAAGAGGCGTGATAGCCAGCTCAGCATCGAGTGAGTATGCAGGAAGCGTTCGAACGTCGCTCTGACCCCTCTCCCGCCCTCATGTACAATCCGCCACTCTTTGAAGAGGAGATCTATGCGAAAGAACGCAATCATTTTCATCTCGCTCGCGGTGTTGTCATTCGGACTTCTCGGCTGTCCGCCGAAGGAGGGTGGTGGGGCCGGCACGGGCGCGAGCGGCGGCGCGGACATCCTCGTCGGCGAATACGGATCGATGACCGGCGGGCAGGCCACCTTCGGCCAGTCCACTCACAACGGCATCATGATGGCAGCGGATGAAGTCAACGCCGCCGGTGGCATCAACGGCCGCAAAATCAAAGTCCTATCCGAGGATGATCAGTCCAAGCCGGAAGAGGCGCCCAACGCCGTCCAGAAGCTGATCTCGCAGAACAATGTGATGGCAATCATCGGCGAGGTAGCCTCGTCGGCGTCCATCGCCGCCGCTCCGATCTGCCAGTTGAACAAGGTGCCGATGATCACACCGTCGTCGACCAACGACGAAGTCACCCGCAAGGGCGACTACATCTTCCGCATCTGCTTCACCGACAGCTATCAGGGCGAGTACCAGGCCGTCTTCGCCGATCAGTGGTGTTCGATGAACGGCAAGCCGAAGAGCATGGCCATGCTCACCGACGTCAAGAGCGACTACTCACAGGGTCTGAAGAAGGTCGTCACGGCCAAGTTCACCGCGCTCGGCGGCAAGGT
>JAXDIO010000240.1:0-10264 GCA_034663965.1 Thermoanaerobaculia bacterium
CGTTGCAGAGAGAGAGAGGTAGCTTCAGCAATTGTCGACGGAGGCACGCCCATTCGCCCGCTCTTCCGTCGTTTGGGTCCGAGGTGGGCACGTAACTGAAGGGCCTCGATCCAACGGCTGTTCTCAGATTTTCAAGGAAAATAAAAAAAGGGGCGTTACGCCCCTTGGTTTGCCTCTCGGCGAATTGCTGTGATGTGCGTGCAGTCTAAGTTCGCCCGTCACCGGGTTTCGTGATGCAGCTCACATTCTCAGGTTTTCTTGTACCAGGCAGCGTTGATCTCCGTGTAGTGCTTCCACTGCTCCGGCACCAGATCCTGCGGGAAGATCGCCTGCACGGGACAGGCAGGTTCGCACGCGCCGCAGTCGATGCAGACCTCGGGATCGATGTACAACATCGTGTCCTCGGCGAATCCGTCCTCGTCCTTGCGAGGATGGATGCAGTCGACGGGACAGACGTCGACGCAGGCGGTGTCCTTCGTTCCCACACACGGTTCAGCAATCACGTAGGTCATGGCGCGCGCATTTTAAGTGAAGAAGTAACGAGTCAAGTGAAAAAAAATCCCTACTCTTTCGCTTCCCACATGCGGATCGATTCGATCTGGTAGTCGTTGCCCATGAACGTGACCAGATCGCCGGTGGCGTGGCCGAGGAGCGCTTTGGCGACGTCGGACTGATTCGAGTAGACACCGTGCTCCGGCGCTGACTCCCATGGCCCGAGGATGGTCACTTCGCGGCGTTCGTCGCCGTTCGCCAGCGCGACTTTCGTTCCGACGCGGACGATCGACGTATCGACCTGATCCGGATTCAAAACCTGCACGCGCGAGATTTCGGAAGCCAGCTCACCGACGCGCGCGGACAGATACTCAGCGCGGGCGCGGGCGGCTTTGTATTCGAAGTTTTCGCGAAGGTCGCCCATCTCGCGCGCGGCCTGCAACGCGCGCGAGTTCGCCGGAATCTCGACGGTCTTGAGGTTCGTCAGCTCGGCGCGCTTCTGCTCCAGCGACTGCGCCGTCGCATACACCGGCTCGGCCTCGGGCTCGCGCAGTTGCGGGAACTTCATCAGCGCGGCGCCTTTCGCGGTTTCGCGGCGGTACTCCTCGATCGCGCCGTAGCGGTCGATCGTTTCGACGAGCTTGCGTGCACCTTCTTCGTTGGCGACGCCCATGATGATGCGCAGCGCGAGACCGCCGTGATCGAACATTTCTTTGAGCTTCGCGCGGACCGCTGAGAATTCGTCGGAGTTGATGGCGTCGATGATCTGAAACAGCAGCGCGTAGTTCGCCTTGTCCGAAAGCGTCTCCTGCTCGTTGAGTTGCTTGGCGAACCAGTAGAACGCACGCGGATGGCGGCGCGGGTAACGCAGCGTTTCGTCGATGAGGCGATCGCGCAGCTCTTTGTTACCCGACTCTTCCAGCGAGTTGATGATGACCGAGAGGATGCGCGGATCTTCGTCGAGGAAGAAGACTTCGCTGTAGACCTTCGGCCAGTCGGGATTCAGGTCGCGCACTTGTCCGAGGGCGCGCTCGCGCAGCGTTTTGTCGGTGACGGCGACGATGACGCGCGACGCGAGCGGTCCCGTGATGAGAGACTTCGGATCGAGCAGCGGCGTGTACGCGCCGGGCAGCGATTCCAACGTCGCAGCGATCTGCCACGCCGTCGCCGGATCGCGCGGCGCGAGCCTCGCGGCCTCGGACGCCAGCTTTTCGGAGATGTAGTCCGCCAGATCTTTGCTGCGCGCGCTGTGCTTCCGCGCGAGGTCGAGCTTGCCTTTCGCGTCGGCGCGATCGAACGCGCGCTTGATCGCTTCGTCAGCCGCGCCGGTCGACGCGCTCCAGGCATACGTCGCCTTGGCGCCACTTCCGCTGATCACGATCTGCGCATTCTTCCGCGCCGCCGTCCACCACGAGCTCCACTTCTCCTCGGGGACGATTCCGATGACGGCGTCGCGCACTTCGCCCATCTGCATCGGACGTCCGAAACTCTGCAGAATGCGCGCGAAGAATGCCGACGGCGATTTCTTCGCCTCGGCTCGCAACGCTTCGCCGCCCGTGAACTTCTCGCGAAGCACATGTCCAGCCGGAAGCGGAGTGAGGTACTTGGCAGCTGCGCCGATAGGAACAGGGACGCGCTTGTCCTTTTCGAAGTCGAGACGCGCGATGCCGAGGTCGGGGTTGAGCTCCGTGACGATGCCGGCGCCGCGGCCGGCCATGAAGTACATCTCACCTTCGTCGTACTTCAGCCACGTTTCGATCTTCTCGGCCTTCTCGACCGGATTGCTGGTCGGCTCGCTGAAGCCGGCGAACTCGTAGACGCGCTGGAAGTTTTTGTGCGTCCCGTGCGCGCCGCGCAGCGCCTGCTCGATCTGCGGCCGCAGGGTGGCTGGATGTTTCGAGAGACGGCCCAGCTCCTTCAGCACCTGAAGCCGCAACGGCCACAGCTTCTTCTCCAGCAGCGTGTCGGAGAGGAGGCCGAGAAGCGTGTCGGACTGCGTGCGCTGCTCCGACTTGCGGAGCACGCGGGCAGTGATGATGAACGAGTCGACGTCGCTCGGGTCGCGGTCGAGCTGCGACATCCAGAGGGACTCGAGCTCGTCGAATTTCTTTTGGTCGATCAGGCGCTGAGCATCGTCGCGAAACGGCAAAGTCGAGGTCCCCCCGGGCGGAATGAGCGGGACATTGTAGCGGGAGAAGCAGTGGATTAGTGATCAGTAGATTAGTCGATCAGGGAAGCCGGGAAAGCCGTACGTTCCTGATCTACTGATCTACTAATCCACTAATCGACTCGCTTCAACGCCGCAGTTTGACGATGGCTTTGAACACGTCGAAGGGCAGTTCTTCGGCGTGAACGATGTGGCGAAGGTGGTGCAGCGTCGCGCGGCGTTCCCTCACGTCTTCGAGCGAGATGTTGTGCTTCCGAAGTACCTCATGTGCTTTCTGGTCAGGCATAGTTCTCCCGTGTTGAAGACTGCGTTGGAGCACGGGCAAACCGGGGCGACCCGAAAGCTATTTCGCTTAGTTTTATAAAGTACTTGACATTGCTCGAAGGTGGGCGCATCTTGGCGGCATGCGACGCCTATCTGCGGTCATCCTCTACATCATCTTCACCATCGCCTGTCATTACGGCCCGAACTCTCCCGCCGCTGCGGCCGCGTCCGGCGGCGACGTCGCCGGCATGAAGCGGATGCTCGACGCCGGCCTCGATCCGAACGCGCACGACTCGGCCGGCTACACGCCGCTGATCGCCGCCGCCCGCGCCGGCAACGTGGAGATGATCCGACTCCTCACGAGTCGCGGCGCAAATCCGAATCTGAGCGATACGGCCGTGAACTCCTGGACTCCGCTGCTGCACGCCGTTCACAAGTCGCAGCCGCGCGCAATCGCGGCTCTGCTCAACGCCGGCGCGAATCCGAACGAGGCCGACCCGCATGGGACCACACCATTAATGTTGGCCGCCGGCTACGGCTACACCGATATCGTGAAGATCCTCCTCGCGCACAAAGCCAACCCGCGCCTGGCCGCCAGCGACGGCATCACCGCCCTCGACCTGGCCCGCTCCGGCGTCCCCGACATCGACCGCTTCACGGTTTTCCACTGCCAGCAAGACACGGTGAACGCGCTGCTGGCCGCCGATCCGAAGCTCCCCGATCACACCGACAAGCTCCCCGGCATCGCGCGAATGCTGATGCGCACGAAGCGCTGCGGCGCGTAGGGAACCGTTTCACCACAAAGGCACAAAGGACACAAAGAAGGCCCTCTTTGTGTCCTTTGTGTCTTTGTGGTCCAAAAGGTTTTAGACCCGCAGCGCGATCTTGCCGAAGTGGTCCATTTTCATCGCGCGATGCGCTTCGTTCGCATCGGCGAGGTCGAAGACGCGATCGATGACAGGGCGGATGCGGCCGGCGCGGAGATCGTCGCCGAAGCGGGCCATGAACGATGCGACGATCGATGCCTTCTCTTCGATGGACCGCGCACGCAACGTCGATCCGATGATCTGCTGCCTTTTCGAGAGCATCGCATTCACGTTCAAGTCGATCGATCCCGGGCCGCCCATCGAGCCGATGATCACCACACGCCCGCCGACCGCGAGGCATTCGAGATCGCGCGAGAGGTACTTCGCGCCGATGTGGTCGAGGATCACGTTCGCGCCACGGGCGCGTTCGACGTAATCCTCCTCGTTGTAGTTGATGGCGACGTCTGCGCCGTGCGCGAGGCAGCGCTCGCATTTCTCGCGCGAGCCGGCGGTGACGATCACGCGCAGGCCGGCGAGCTTGGCGAGCGTCGTCGCCGCGGTGCCGACGCCGCTGCCGCCGCCGTGAATGAGCAGCGTCTCTCCCGCTCGCGCACGCGCAAGTTCGAAAACGTTGAGATATGCGGTTAGAAAAACCTCCGGCATCGCGCCCGCTTCGATGTCGCTGAGCGCATCGGGAACATGCATCGCGGAGCCGTGATGGACGACGACTTCCTCCGCGTAGCCGCCGCCGGCCAGCAGCGCCATCGCGCGATCGCCAACGTTCCAGCCGCGGACGTCCGCTCCGACTTCCATCACTTCGCCCGCGCATTCGAGCCCGAGGATCGGCGAGGCGCCGGGCGGTGGCGCGTAGTGACCTTCGCGTTGCAGGAGATCGGCGCGATTCACCGCCGTTCCGCGAACGCGGATGCGCAGCGCGTCGGATGACATCGGCGGCGACTCCACTTCGCCCATGGACAACGTCGATTCGTCGAAGACGATGGCGCGCATATCGGCGGAGAGTGTATCGTCTCGCCTCCCATGGCCGACGTCATCGCCTGCCGCAATCTGCGTAAACACTTCGCCGACGTGAAAGCGGTCGACGGTCTCGATCTGTCCGTTGCCAGCGGCGAGTGTTTCGGCCTCCTCGGGCCGAACGGCGCAGGCAAAACGACGACCATCGAAATCCTGGAAGGATTGACCAAGCCCGACTCCGGCGACGTCGAAATCCTCGGGCTCGACTGGCGCTCGCACGAGCGCGAGCTGCGCGAACGCATCGGCATTTCGCTGCAGGAAACGCAACTGACCGAGAAGCTCACCGTGTTCGAAACGGTGCGGCTCTTCCGTTCGTTTTATCGCGATGGCTATGACCCCGAGGACTTGCTGCGCGATCTGTCGCTCGACGAAAAGCGGGACGCGCGCGTCGGCAAACTTTCCGGCGGTCAGCGGCAGCGGCTCGGTGTCGCGTGCGCGCTGGTCGGCAATCCGGACGTGCTCTTTCTCGACGAGCCGACTACCGGACTCGATCCGCAGAGCCGTCTGCAGTTGTGGGACATCGTGCAGCGCTTCCGCGTGAAGGGCGGAACGGTGCTGCTGACGACGCACTACATGGAGGAGGCACAGCGCCTGTGCGATCGCGTGGCCATCGTCGATCACGGCCATCTCATCGCCCTCGGCTCGCCCGCGGAGTTGATCGCGAAGCTGGAAGCGCGCAACGTCATCGAGTTCACTAGCGAGCCGCCACTTTCGCAGGAAGTCGTCACAGCCATCGATGCCTGCGCTGGTGCGAGCGCGCACAAAGGGGGATGGCTGCTGCGCGTCCATTCGCTCGCCGAGGCTGTGCCGCAGCTGATCGCGGCAGTGGAGCGGGAGGGCGCGAAGCTCGTATCGCTCTCGACGCACGAAGCGTCGCTCGAGGATCTTTTTGTCTCGCTGACCGGAAGGGAGCTTCGCGATGCCTGAGAAGACGCGCATCCGCCCGCCGATCGTCGAGCTGGCCGTGACGCGGACGAAAGAATTCGTCCGCGAAAGCGAAGCGCTTTTCTGGGTCTTCGGCTTTCCGCTGATCCTCGCGCTGGCCCTCGGATTCGCGTTTCGCGAAAAGCCGCCCGACCGCGTCCCGATCGCCGTCGTGGCCGGACCAAATGCCGCGCAACGACTCGCTGCGCTCCAGAAGTCGCCGGTGCTCCTGCCGAGCATCATGAGCGAGCAGGATGCGCGCGATGCATTGCGCCGCGGAAAAGTCTCGCTGCTGATCGAAGGAGCGGACACCGTCCTCTTCCGCTTCGACGCCACGCGTCCCGATGCGCAGAGCGCGCGGCGCGAAGCCGACGATGCGTTGCAGACCGCGGCCGGACGCCGCGACGTCGTCGTCACACGCGAGGAGCGCGTTCACGAACAAGGCGCGCGCTACATCGACTTCCTCATCCCCGGCCTCCTCGGCATGAACCTGATGGGCACCGGCATGTGGAGCATGGGCTTCACCATCGCCAACGCGCGCATGAAGAAATTGCTCAAGCGCCTCGTAGCCACGCCGATGCGCAAAACCGATTTCCTGCTCGCGCAGTTTCTGTCGCGGCTGATCTGGCTATTGATCGAAGTGACGGTATTGGTCGCCTTCGGCTGGCTCGTCTTCGGCGTGCGCGTGAACGGATCGATCCTGCTGCTTGCGGTGCTTTGCATCATCGGAGGCTTCAGTTTCTCCGGCATCGGCTTGCTCACCGCGTCACGCGCTCGAACGATCGAAGCCGTCAGCGGCCTGATGAACTTCATCATGATGCCGATGTGGCTTTGCTCCGGCGTCTTCTTTTCTTACGAACGGTTTCCCGACTCGGTGAAGCCGATCATCCGTCTGCTGCCGTTGACGTTGCTCAACGACGCGTTGCGTGCAGTCATCAACGACGCTGCGTGCCTGACGCAGATCGCCGGAAAACTGGCGCTGCTGGCGGCGTGGGGCCTCATCACATTCATGATCGGATTGAAAGTGTTCCGCTGGCAATGAAACGACTCGCGACAATCGTCCTCGTCTTCCTCGCTGCCTGCGCAACGACGCCGCAGAGCGCACCGAACGCCGACGTGCTTCTGCAACGCGATCGCGAATTCGCAAAGCAATCAGCGGCGCGCGGCCACCTCGCCTGGCAGGAGTTCATGGCCCCGAACGCTGCGAAGCCGGCCAACGGCGGCCGGATGCTCATCGGACCGCAAGAGATCGGCGACAACATGCTGGCGGCGTTCGCGAGCGGCTTCACGCTGTCATGGGAACCAACGCGCGCCGAAATCTCGCGCGGCGGAAAACTCGGCTACACGTGGGGCCGGTACACCGCCGTTGCCGGCGGCAAAACGCGTGAAGGAACGTACATGACCGTCTGGGAGAAACAGCAGGACGGCACATGGAAGGTGCTCTTCGATACAGGCGATCCGGATTGATGTCGGGGGGTGGGGTGTCGGGTGTCGGGTGTCGTAGAACCGGACAAGAAACTCACGATTCATCATCTCCTTCCACGCCCAACTCCCCACCCCCCACCCCGCACTCCCCTAAAACTTGAAATACAGCCCGATGTTCGCCTGGCCTTGGAAGAGATCGCGGTTGTACGTGTAGTTGCACAGCCGGCAGGTCGTGTCGTTCGGGAGCGAGGTGTAGAAGCCGCGAATCTCGCCGCGAATCCCTGCATGACTCTGGATCGGCACTTTCACGCCGACGCCTGCCGATGCAGAGAAGCGAGTCGCCGTCGTCACATCAGACCGGCGCGGATCGAGCGTAGCCACGCCGGCGCTGCCGATGAAGTACGGCGTCGCCGCGTACGACTGGTTGAACGGCACGAGGATCCCGGCGTGGTAGTAGGTGATGTCGAAGTTGCCGAGACGATGGCTCGGATCAAAAAGTCCGCCGCCGTTGCCGTTCGTGAAGTCGGTGCTTTGATGATCGATCATCAGCTCGACTTTCATTCCGTTCGGCTGAATCGGGATGCCGAGGTTGAGGCCGAAGTTCGCAGAGCTGGCCACGTCCGCGTCCTGATTGAAAAGGGTGGTCTGGCCCGAGTAGACCGTCCCGCCCCACGTGTAGCCGGCGAACGGCGTGATCTCGAAGCTGTTGTCTGCGATGTAACGGTAGCGATCGCGCGGACCGCGGTCGCGCCATCCCTGAGCAAAGAGCGACGCGGGAACGATCAGAAGCAGTAAAACAAAAACGAATTTACGCATTGGTGTCCTCCATTGACATGGCCGCGCCGGATGCAGAAACGGCGCCTTGAAAATCGATCGGATTCAGCCGTCACCAAGCGTTTGCACGTCCATGCGGAAGGACAGCGTGTTCGATCGGGTGGACAACTGCGTAGAATCTCCGCCGCATGAAAATCGCGACATGGAATGTGAATGGGATTCGCGCGCGTGAGACGCAGTTTCAGGAGTGGGTTGCGAGCGCGCAGCCGGACGTGATCTGCCTGCAGGAGATCAAAGCCTCCATCGCTCAGGTCCCCGAGTCGATCTGCAACCTCGGCGGCTACTGGTGCTACTGGCACGGCGCCGCCGCGTACTCGGGCGTGGCGCTGCACATGCGCCGCGAGACGTTCCCCGAGGAGCCGAAGTTCACGCATCCGGAGTTCGATCACGAGACGCGCATCGTCGAAGCACGTGCCGGCGATACGGTCTTCGCGTCCGTCTACGTCCCGAACGGCGGCAAGGACTATGCGGCGAAGATCGCGTTCATGAATTCGCTGATCGCCTACGCGCGCGCGCATCGCGAGCAGGGACTGAACCTCGTCATCTGCGGCGACTACAACGTCGCGCGAACCGACATGGACGTGCATCCGAAAGAACGGAAGCCGAACATCATCGGCCAGCGCCCCGAGGAGCGCGACCTCCTCGAAGCGATGATCGCGGAAGGCCTCGTCGACGTCGGCCGCAAGCTCTACCCCGACGCGGATGACTACTTCACTTGGTGGGCGCCGTGGCGCAACCTCCGCCAACGCAACATCGGCTGGCGATTGGACTACGTGCTGGCCAGCGAGTCGCTCGCGAAGCGCGCGGTGTCGTGTCCGTCGTATCGCGAAATCGGAACGAGCGACCACGCGCCGGTGGTGGCGACGTTCGAGTAGATTCTATGCACGCGTACACGATCGATGATTACTTTTCGTTGCAGCGAGGCATCGAGGTCAAACTCGAATACTTCAATGGTGAGATCTACGTCATGGCCGGTGGATCCGCTGGCCACTATCGAATCAGCCGCAACGTACTGAGGCTCTTCGAGGCTGCGCTCGCAGCATCGTCGTGTGAAGCATTCGGCAGTGACATGCGCGTGAACACGCCATCTGGCCTCTACACCTATCCGGACGCTTCGATCATCTGCGGCCCGAAGGTCAGCAATGCAGCGGAGACTCTCAGCAATCCGATCGCGATCGTCGAAGTGCTGTCCGACTCGACGCGCAATTACGACCGCGGCGAGAAGTTCGATCTGTATCGCTCAATCCCAGCGCTACGCCACTACCTGCTGATCGAGCAGAACTTCCATCACGTGGAGCACAGGCGGCTGGAAAGCGAATGGTCAACTGAGATCGTGGACTCGCCGGACGGCATCGTCCGCGTATCGGGAGTCGGCGTCGATCTGTCGATTTCGGAGATTTACGAAGGCGTCGAATTCGCCTCGTTTCGGCCGTCGAGCTAGGAACCGTCAGCCAATTTTTCACTTCGCCAGCGTTTCTTCCACTCCTCGAAATCGCGCTCGATGTCTTCTTCGGAGATGCCTTTGGCGTCTAGCTCTTTCGCAATCTCGGCGGCTAGCGGGAGAAATCGCTTGCGACGAATCTCAAGTGGGATATCTGTGCGGACTCCATGCATGGTCACGCCTCACGTTCACGCGGAGCCGCGGAGCGCGCGGAGGTTTTCTCCGCGTCCCCGCGTCTCCGCGTGAAAAAGGACTATTCGAGTACCACGATCACCACGCGCCGATTCTCCGCGCGTCCCTTGCGATTCTTGTTCGACGCCACCGGCAGCGTGTCGCCGTAGGAGATCGTCGACATGCGGTTCAGCGGGAGTTGCGCGCCGCGGGAGAGGTAGCGGCGGACTTCATCGGCGCGGCGTTCGCCGAGCTCGTCGTTCAACTTGCGGCCGCCGGTGTCGTCCGTGTGGCCTTGGATCTCGATGTAGTACTGCTCGTTGAGCGCCTTCACCTTGCCGGCGAAATCATCGAGCGCGGCCTGCGCGTCTTTATTCAACTCGTACGAACCGACCTTGAACTTGATGCGGTCTTCCTTGAACGTCTGCTGGAAAACGACCTTGCCCTTCGCCAGCACGCCGGCGTCCTGCGCGCGCTTCAACGCGTCCTTCGCCTCGGTGCTGAGCTGCGCGATGGCGGCGTCGTTCTGCTGAAGGTGCGTGTCGGTGGCCTTCTGTTTGTTCTGCAGATCTTCGACCTGACCTTCGACCGACTCGACCTTCTTTGCGGTCTGCGCCTGCGCGTCGGCGATCTTCTGATCGACCGATTTCGACGTCGCGCATGCGCCGAGTGTGGCGGCCAACGCCGTGGCCGTGAGAATGCGGATTC
>JAXDIO010000368.1:0-24053 GCA_034663965.1 Thermoanaerobaculia bacterium
CGCGTCATCGCGAGAACTGCCAGCGAGCCGCTGGCGGTCCAGCCGGCGAGCCGCCGGCGCTACGATTTGCGTGAATCACTTCACGTCGAACGTGCCCTTCGGCGTCTCCGGCAGGATCTGCAGATCGTCGAAGCGCACGATCTGATTCTTCCCTTTCACTTCGCGCCGCATCGAGATCGACACTCCGGCCACGCGCTTGAAATCGTGGAAGAGCACCTCCACCGACGGATCGGTCGGCGCTGCGCCGGGAACCCTCATGTCCCATTCGTCGACGAGGCCGCTCTCGCGATTGATCCACGCCCAGACGTTGTAGTTGATCTCGAGACTCGGATCGAACGTGAGACGAACGAGGTCCCACTTGTGCCCCGCGTCATCAGTGCGCTCGCCCTGGCCGCCGCGGTGAACGCCGGGATCGAGCATCATCAGCGGCATCAGCAGCCAATAGGTGTCGTTGTTGTAGCGACGGTAGCCGAGGGCGAGAAGCTCCTTCAGCGCCGGCACGTCCTTCACTTCGACGCCCTTCTGCCACGCGCGGCCGGTCTTCTTCTTAGTGTTCAGGACAACGGTGAACGGAACGCCTTTTGGATCGACGCCGCTTACGCGATAGTCACCGCTCACGCGATCCCACTGTTGCGGGAACGACGCGGCCGCCTGTCCGTTGCGCTCGACAACGAACGTGAACGAAAGGAAGCGCGCCTTGGCCCACGCCGCTCCGCCCTGCGCTTCAATGGTTCGCTTGGCCAGGGCATCGGCGGCTGGACTAGGTGGCGCGGCGGGCGCAGGTGCTGAAGGAGGCGGCGGCGCAGTCGTGACCTGCGGCGAGGGCTGACCGAGGAGGGGAAACGCGAGAAGAACAAGAAACAAAGCGCGCAATGATCGCAAAGAGCCTCCGGAAGAATTCAATCTGCTCGGAAAAGCGCCGGACGGGCGGAGGCATTCCGCCAACGCTCGAGCGATGACACGCATTTTGCAATCTTTCCCTTGCCCACCACGTTGACGCGCGCCGACATGCCCAACCAGCGAATTGTCATCACCGGCGTCGGCGCTCTCAGCCCGAACGGCGTCGGCCGCGAGAATTACTTTGACGCGTTGAAAGCCGGCCGTTCCGGAATCCGCACCATCACGCAGTTCGATGCGTCCGCGCTTCCCGCGCGTGTCGCCGGCGAAGTCGACTTCGATCCGACGCTCTGGGTTGACGCGAAAAACATGAAGCACGTTTCGCGCGTGGTGCCGATGGTCATCGCCGCAACGGACGAAGCGTTGAAAGATGCGAAGCTCGATCCCACCGCCGTCGATCTCGAGACCCGCCGCAACATCGGCGTCATGCTCGGCTCCGGCGGCGGCGCCATCGAATTCAGCGAGCGGATGTACGAGCTCTGGTTCGATGACCACGAGAAACAGGCCTCGATCTACTCCATCCCTTCCGGCACGATCGGCACGATCGCTTCCGAGATTTCGATGGCGTACGACTTCCACGGTTTCTCGCACCTGATCTCGACCGGCTGCACCTCCTCCACCGACGCCCTCGGATACGCCTATCGCAACCTCAAGCTCGGCGTCTGCGACTACATCATCTGCGGCGGCGCCGACGCCACGATCACCGAGGCGGTGATGACCGGCTTCTGCATCATGCGCATCATTTCGAACACACAAAACGATGCGCCGGAGAAGGCGTCGCGCCCGTTCTCGAAGGACCGCGACGGCTTCGTGCTTGCCGAGGGCGCGTGGATGTTCGTGATGGAACGAGAGGAAACGGCGCGGGCGCGCGGCGCGCATATTTATGCAGAAGTCGCGGGCTACGGCTCGACGTGCGACGCCTATCACCGCGTGCGGCTCGACGAATCGGGCGAAGAGCCAGCCCGCGCGATGACGCTGGCGATGAAAGATGCCGGCGTCGAGCCCTCGGAGGTCGGCTATCTGAACTATCACGGAACATCTACCGACCTGAACGACCGCGTCGAAACGCGCGCGGTGAAGCTCGCGTTCGGCGAACACGCGAAGAATCTCCCCGGCTCCGCGACGAAGT
The DNA here is from genome assembly GCA_034663965.1 of Thermoanaerobaculia bacterium. GTDB lineage: Bacteria > Acidobacteriota > Thermoanaerobaculia > Gp7-AA8 > Gp7-AA8 > JADGNZ01. The sequence continues at coordinate 2,027 of JAXDIO010000368.1, forward strand.
CGATGATCGGACATCCGCAAGGCGCGTGCGGCGCGGCCGGCGTCGCGGCGACGCTGATGGCCTTTCGCGACGGCATCCTCCCGCCGACGATCAACCTCGACACTCCCGACCCCGACTGCGATCTCGACTACATCCCCGACCTCGGCCGCCGCGCGACGATCAACGCCGCGGTCTGCAACACGATCGCATTCGGCTCGAAGAATTCGGCGCTGGTGTTGAAGCGATACGATTGAGCGGCATGCGCACCCTCATCGTTCGCTTCTTCGCCGCCGAGGATGGTTCTCCGATCGACGGGAGCGCGACCCTGCTGGCCGGGCGCTGGCGCACTGCCGTCGGCGTGAAACAGAAGCCGCTGCACGGAGGTCCTGAGGTCCGGTTCGAAGTTGACGACACGACTGTCGTGAACGAGGTGCTCGTCAGCAGTGCGCGCCGTTTTTCGCATCACGAGCCGTGGCCGAAGTCGGACGTGCTCGAAGTCCGGCTGGAGAAGTCGGCGGAACTGATCATCGCCGTCAATCATGATGAGGAGCGATCGATCATGCTGCACGCCACCGGCGGCCAGCATCTCGACGATTTCGTGCGCACCCTCGGCAAGGAGCCGCACGCGCTGCGCGGCGGCCGCTCGCTGGATTGCACGCAACTGCTGCCGGGGCCGTACGTCATCGAGGTGTTCGACCGCGCGAAGCAATCGATTGCGAAACTCCCGGTCGATCTCGTCGCCTGGCGAACGACGTTCGTCGAGGTGCCATGAAACGCGTCGTCACCGAGGAATTGCTCGACGAGCACGACGCGCCGCGCGAGGACATGGAGCGCTCGCTTCGCGACCTGCGGCGTTTCAACCGCTGGGCCGGCGGAACGCGAACGTATCTCCGGCTCCTTCACCGCTTCGCGCCGAACGCGAAGATCGTCGTCGACCTCGGCGCGGGCACCGCGGACCTGCTCGATGCGCTGCCGGCGGATGTGATGACGATCGGCGTCGATCTCAACATCAAACATCTGCTCTACCAACGGAATCGCTCGCGCGCCATGCGCGTGGTTGCGGACGCGAATCAACTTCCGTTTCGCGATGACTCCGTCGACGTCGTGACGTCGTCGCATTTCTTTCACCATTTCGAGCCGGAGGAGAACGCGTCCATCCTTCGCGGCGCGTTGCGGATCGCGCGCATCGGCGTGATGGCCAGCGACACGCGGCGGCACCGTCTGCCGTTTCTGTTTGTGAAATTGCTCGGCGTTTTTCACCTGGTCGGCCGCATCACCGCGTACGACGCGCCGGCCTCCGTCGCGCGCGGATACACGGCTGATGAGGCGCGCGCGGTTGGAGAAATGACCGGCGCGCGCGTCGAAGTTGTGACGATGATGCCGTTTCGCTTTGGACTCTTGCTGTGGAAGTGAGCGCTCGTAGCGCCGGCCGCTGGCCGGCTGTACCGCTGCCGGCTCGGCGGCAAGGCGACGCGCCAGCGAGCCGCTGGCGGTCCAGCCGGCGAGCCGCCGGCGCTACGTTGCGCCGCGTTGAGGCGTCGCGATGAATGTCGACGTCGCTATCGTCGGAGCAGGACCCGGCGGATCGACACTCGCCGCCTTGCTCGCGCGGCGCGGACTCTCGGTCGCGCTCATCGATCGCGACGCCTTTCCTCGCGACAAACTCTGCGGCGAGTTCCTTTCGTACGACGCGCTGCCGATCGTCGAGGCGCTGAGTGTCGATCTGAACGGCGCGCCGGAGATTGCAAGCTGCCGTGTCGTCGGCCGCAATCGCACGTATGCGTTCGACTTCCCCCATCCCGCCCGCGGCGTCTCGCGCATGTTCCTCGATGCCGCACTGCATCGCTGCGCGGTCAGCAGCGGCGCACACGCGATCACCGCGACGGCAACGGCCGTGTCGCGCGACGGCGTCACCTTCGACGGCGGCAGCGTTCGCGCGCGCGTCGTCGCCGGCGCGTGGGGACGCTGGGGACGATTCGATCAGCAACTCGGACGCGCCTTCGTCCGCGACCGCTCGCACCGCAACTTCGGATTCAAACGTCATTACCGCGGCGCTGGTGCGAAGGGCGTCATTGAGCTTTACTCGTTCGCTCACGGCTACCTCGGCGTGAACGACGTCGAGGACGGCATCACCAACATCTGCGGCCTCGTGCACTCGAGCCGCTTGCAGGGGCACAAGGGACGTTGGGATTCGTTCGTCGAAACGATTCGCGCCGAGGAGCGGCCGTTGGAATCGATGTACGCGCGCTATACGCCTGCGCAGGACGGCTTCCTCTCCTCGGAGCCGGTCATCTTCCGCGCACGCTCCGCGGTCGAGGAAGGCATCTTCATGATCGGCGACGCATCCGGAGTCATCGATCCGCTCACCGGCAACGGGATGGCCATGGCCATGCAGTCCGCGGTCGTCGCCGCATCGTTCATCGGCGACGCGCTCTCCGGCGATCGCAATCGCGCAGAAAACGGCTATCGAAATCGTCACGCCGAAATGTTCGGACCACGCATCGCCTGGAGCCGCCGGGCGGCGTTCTTCCTCTCGCGTCCCGCGCTGCTCGACGCCGCGCTGCGCATTCATCCGCGCAACGCTGGCGAGTTTTTTCTGCGCAAGACACGAGCGGATCGGGATGCGATCGCGAAACTGCTATCCGCAGATCACGCAGATTGACGCAGATGTTAGTTGCGGCTCGGATCCCCGCCCTGCCGGAACGGCGCGAGGAACTGCAGGTTCTCGATGCGTCCCTGCAACTCGTCGCCGACCTCCTCGGCGCGCGCGACGAGGTCGTCGGTTTCGAGCAGGCGCTGTTTTTCGGCGACGTCGAGCGTCAGCGACATGATCAGCGCGTTCGTCAGCGCTTCCAGACCGACCGATGCGATCTCCGGCACCGCGCCCTGCTCCGGAAGATAGCGGAGATACTGCTGCGACAACTCCGTCAGCCACATGCGTTGCGCGTACGCGGCGCTGACGTCGCCCTCGACCTGCGGCTGCGCGACCACGCGCGCGACACGGTACGGGTCGCGCGCGACTTCATCGACGATGCGAAAGCGCGTCTGGCCGTGCACGAGAATGTTGTAGCGGCCGTCGTCGAGCGTCACCGACTGCTCGACATACGCGAGCGTTCCGCACGCGTACACCGGCGGCGCGCCGAAGTAATCGCTCTCGAATCCCGGCCGCAGCAGCACGATCCCGAAGCGCTGATCGGTGGCGATGACATCCGCGATGAGCTGCCGGTAGCGCGACTCGAACACATGCAGCGGCAGCCGCGTCTGCGGAAAAAAGACAAGGTTCGGCAGCGGAAACAGCGGCAGAAGAAACTCGCCTTCAGAGAGTGAGGTCATGGCAGGCGGTGCGCGATTCTATCGTTCCCAGGTTACGCGATGAACAGCGTGTCGTGCGGCGCGGAGCGCTCCGCTTCCGGCCGCCCCGCCGTGTAGTAGTACAACGACACCGATTTTCGCGACATCCCCTCGGGGGCCGTGAGCGGATGCGGATGTCCGTGAAACGACGTGTCGGTCGTCGAGAAAATCACGGTGCGGTTGAAAATCGGCAGGATCTTTTTCCGGCACGTGGACATGTCGCGATCCCAAAGCTCCAGATGGCCGCCGTACTCGTCGCGCCAATCCTTATTGAGGTAGACGAGCATGTTCAGCCTCCGGTCGAGCTTCAGTTTCGGATGGACGTTGAAGTCGGCGTGAATCTTCAGAAAGCCGCCCGGCTCGATCTGATGCAACCCGCCGCCGCCGAAGTACGGATCGGGAATCAGTCCTTCGATGCCAGTGAGCGCTTCGAGCCACAGCAGCATCTCGAACGAATTCATCGCATCGAGAAACTCGCGGACGGTGTTCGAAATCGTGCTGGTCTCGTGAAAGTAGCCGAGCTTCTTTTCCGTCGTCGAATCGAACTCGCGCCACCGCATCGCCTCGCGCGATGGAAACTCGCGCAGCACGGCATCGAGCGCCTCATCGTCGAACAACCCATCGAGCGCGATGTGCGGAAACGGCTCAGCGTTCGCGTATTGATCGCGCAGAGACCGCGGATCGTAGTTGAGCTTCATCGGTGCCACGTCACATCCGGTTTGCGGGCGAAATCGATCGCGAGATCGGGCGAATACGTCGTCCAACCCGCCGGCGAATCGTACCGGATGCGCAGCGTGATGCCGGGCATGCCGGGAAGCTTCAGCGCATCGCGCCGCGGGATCTCGAAGGCCTGAACGCCGTTCGCAATCACAGCGGTGTACTTTCCGTCCGCGTACGGCCCGAGGTCCCAGTAGAGCGCGGGATTGCGAAAGTGAAACGCGACGGTGAGCGGCACGTCGTTGCGAATCGATCCGCAGAATTGCTTGGTGATATCGCCAATTCGCGGCGTGATCTCAGCGACGTTGCGGCCTTCGAATTCGAACACTCGTTTCGATCCCGCGCCGCCGCCGCAGAGGAAGATGTCGTCGTAAAACCAGCCGCCGGCCGGCCGGCCGAAGTGGACCGTCTTCAGCCACTGCACCTCGCCCATCGCGGCGGGCGGCGTGAGCGGTCCGCGCAGCAGCGCATTGGCCGGCATGTCGTAGAAGTAGAAGCGCGCCTCGTCGGACATGCGCCGCCGCAACGGAAACTCTTTGCGCCACTCCTCGCGGTTCGCGACGACGGCGAGCAGCGGCACGGCCACGAGCAGCGCCGTCGCGAGGCGATCGTTGCGGCGCGTCGTCGCGGCTGCGAAGGCAATCGACCACGCCAGCCACGGGACAGCTACATATCGACGGTTGACCTCTTTCGCCAGCGGCAGCAGCGGCGCTCCGGACACGATGATCGCGATGACCAGCAGCGCCAGCGCACGCCGATTGCGGATTCCGAAGGCGATGGTGAGCGTCATCAACACGCTGACAAGCAGGCCAACGGCGAGCCCTGCACCCGCCGCGCCTTCCATGATGCGCAACGGCAGCAGCACGAGCAGCCGCGGCCACTCCGCCGCATCGATCTGCCAGCCGTATGCGCCGAGAAACGTGCCGAGAACGGCGTGGCGCCAGGCGAAGTAGGCGATCGCGGCAACGCCGTGGCCGATCGCGAAGCGCGCGCGCGTTCGTGCATCGCGCAACGGCAGCGCGATGAGAAGCAGCGGCAGCGGGATGGCCACCTCTTTCGCCAGCATCGCCACGAAGTAGCAGAGGACGGAGACGACATCCAACGCCACGCTCGGCCGTCGCAGCGCGGCGGCGTACGCGATTACGGCCATCGCGCAGAAGGCGACGGCAAGGAAGTAGTGAATCGTCGAAAGCTGGACGACGACGGAACAGATCGGCGCGCCGAGCGCGAACAGCGCCGCCGCGGAAAACGAGCGTTTCCAGTCCAGGAACTGCCGCACGGCCGCGTAGACCAGCACGACCGTCATCGCCGCGACTGCGAGTTGCAACAGGTAAAAGCGCGACGGATCGAATCCGAACAGCCGTCGCATCACGTGAAAAACGACCGTCAGAAGCGGCGTGAAGAGCTGCTGCGGCCAGACTTTCGCGTTGGTGAAGATGTCGAGGAACGGGAAGTCGAACGTTGTGCGGAGGATGTTGGCGTCGTCGTACGTCAGCCAGAGCGCGAGTACTCTGCGGTAGAGCAGGATGGTGAGCAGCACAAGCGCGACGATTCCGAGTGCGTCGATGACGGCTGGCCGGCGCAGGAGCCTGCTCTTCATTTCCCGCAACGGTAATCGAATCCGGCGCTCAATGATCGTTACCGCCGCCAAACCAGGTCCCGATCGCGGCTGAAATCGAGGCTGAACTCCGGCGAGTACGTCACCCATCCCGCCGGCGATCGATAGCTCACGCGAAAGCTCAGATCCTTCATCCCGAAGAGTTGCAGGCCATCGTGCCGCCGGACGTCGTAGGCAAGGAAGCCGTTGCCCGAGACGACCCTGTATTCGTCATCGTACGGGCCGAGATCCCAGGTCAAAAGGTGGCGGCGCAGGTCGTAGTGGAAGTGAAGCGCGAGCGGCTCGTTCGGCCGGATCGACGCGCAATAGCGGCTGGCGATGGCAGGGATTTCCGCGGTCATCTCGCGCACTTCTTTCGTCCGCTCATCGAATCCGAAAACGCGCCGCGGACGTTGGCCGGAACAGAGATAGAGATCGTCGCAGAACCATAGCGTTCCGGCCGGGCGATGCAGCAGAAACTCTTTGGCCCACGCGACTTGAAACATCTCGCCGGGCGGAATGGCCGGCATGCGCAGGAAATCTCCGGCGCCGAGGTCGGTGAAGACGAGACCTTCGTCGCTCATCCGCCTGGCCAGATTGAACTCCCCCTTCCACTGCTGCCGATTGACCATGGCCCCGAGCAGCGGCGCCGCGATCATCATCGCCAGCGCCAGCCGGCGGTTGCGCAGCGTGTCCGTTCCGGCGGCGAAGATGATCGCCGCGCAGATCCACGCGCATCCGGCAAAGCGGTGTTCGTAGTGCACCGCGACCGGAACGATCGGACCGATGGCCGCGGCGAAGGCGACCGCGATCGCGACGGCGCTGAATCGCGACCGCAGCCGCAGTACGATTCCGAGGAGGATAAGGATCACGAGCGGAATGCCGATCGCGATACGCGGTCCGGCGAAGGTAGCAACGATCCTGGCCACGGTTCGCGTCAACAGCAGCGGGATCTCGCCCGGACCGAACGTCCACGCGTAGCCGCCGACCACTTTGCCGAGAATGGCGTAGCGCCAGGCGAAATAGATGGCGAGGGCGACGGCGTGCGGCCAAACGGCGCGGAGCCGCGCGCGAAGCTCGCGCTCCGGAAGGATGAGCAATACCAGCAGCAAAGGGATGGCGATCTCCTTCGCCAGCATGGCCAGGAGATAGAGCAGCGCCGACGCAATCATCGGAAGCTTTCGGCCGCTGCGCATCGCGCGCGCGAATAACGCGGCCGCGAGGATCGAGAGGAGAACGCTCTCGATGTAGTGCATCAGCATCAGTTGCGCGGCCATCACCGCGACCGGCGTCCCGACCAGAACGAGAAACGCCGCGCACGCCGCCGCCGCGCGCGACATCCAGAGGCGCAACGCGAAGGCAAGCGCAATCGCGATCGCCGCCAGCTCGGCGAGATGCACGGCGTAGAACGGAGCCGGGTTCAGTCCGAACAGCGCCAGCTCCACGTGGTACGACGCGGTCAGCAGAGGCGTGAAGAGCTGCTGCGGCATCGACAGCCACACCGAGCCGTCGGCGAAGTAATCGAGCATCCGATGCTCGGAAACGATGTGGAGGAGGTACGTATCGTCCCAAATCCACCAGAGCCGCGTGACCTTGTGATAGAGCAGCGCGACGGTAATGAGGATCGCCGCGACGAGCAGCGCATCAATCCACCGCCGGTTGCGCATGTTGCTCACACGCGCGTCCGGGCGAAGACACAGTCGCGGCACATGAAATCGTCCGGCGCTTCTTCGATGCCGTACACCCACTTCCTCATCGTCCGCAACCCCGGCCCTTCCAGCACCTCGGCCACCGTGCTGCGAGTCAGGTCGCCGACGAGGTACTTCTCGTCGTAATCCTCGCAACAGAGCACGCACTGTCCGCGCGGCGTGATGTGCAGATGCTGCAGCGGACGCGATCCGAGGTTGTCGCAGCCGGCGAGATGGCGCTTCGGAGCGTCAGGCTTCAGACCGACGTCGAGCCAGCCGGCGCGATCCATGACGACATGGCGTTCGACGGTGAAACGACTTCCGGCAAAGCGAGCGCTGATCGATTCGAAATCGGCGTCGTGATTTGCGTCGCCCGTGCCGAGGACCACGATCTTCATGACGTTGGCGAGAGGACGCGACTTCACGTAGTCGAGATTGCGAAGAACTGTGGGCAGATGATCTTCGCCGCGATCGTGGATGTAGCGCTCACGATCGAGCGTCGAGAGGTTGATGCAGATGTAGTGGAGCGGGCCGGCTTCGATGAGCGCGTCGACCTTGGCCGCGGTCAGACCCGAGCCGTTGCTGAGCACCGCCACCGGCAGCTTGGCCGCGAAGAGCGTGCGGCAGAAATCGACAAAGCGGCGATCGAGCGTCGGCTCGTTGTAGCTCTGCAGGAAAACGCTCTCGAGCGTGCTGCGATACGCAGTCAACTGATTGACGATCCGCTCGAAGAGCTCGACCGGCATGTCGTAGTCCTCGCGCGGCGCAATGGAGACGGGGCAGAAGTAGCACTTCTGATTGCATGCCGTCATCGTCTCCAGCGAGACAATTTTCAGCCGGTGCAACTGGGAGACGTCCCCCCGAACGAGCCAGCCGTCGTGCTCGAGTTGCTCCTCGATATCTCCGCCGTCGATCGCCCGCCGAAGCGCGTCGAACTCCGGATCGCCGGCCGACAGCGCCCGATCGGTAATCGGGTTGTAAATCCGCTCTGCGTCGATGTGCAGAAACGGATTGACGCGGAGCTCCGTGGCGATGGCAGATGACATGTCGATCGAGAGTGTACGGCGGGGACGCGCGCGGCGTCTAAACGCGGAAGACTGGATTCGTCATCCCGTTTGTGCAGACTAAGATGTGCGGCCCATGTCGCCCGCCGTCCTCTATCCCCGCTTCGATCATCCGGCCATCGAGGAGCGCTACGCGAGCTGGCAGAGTCAGATGCTGCTTCGCGCGGGGGGCGACATCGAATTCGCGGTGTATGACGCCGAGGAGCCGGCGTCGTTTGCGGCGGCGGGGTTGGAGAGCGATCACGTGCTCGTGGTGACCGATCCGCTGCTGCTGCCGCCGGCGAAGCTGGTGACACGGTTGCGCGAGTTGCTCGTCCACACGAGCAGCGTCGTGGCGGCGTTGCCGGTCAGCAACGAGGCGGAGAATCCGATCCAGCGTCGGGCGGCGGCGCCGTACCTGACGTTGCGCGAGTTGCAGCAGGTCACGTCGGAGTTGCAAAGCCGAGGAGCGGATGGGGAAGTCGTGAAGTGGGATGGCGCGGATCCGGCGGCGTATTTGTGCAGGACCTCCTGGCTGGAAACGATTGACGATCCTCCGCGGCATGCGCTGGCGGGACGCGAGGTCGTCCTCTCCCCTGCCGATTACATCCATCGCTGGAGCTCGCTGCGCGGACAGACGCGGACCGATCTACTGGCGCGCATTGCGCCCGACGCAAAATCGATCCTCGAATTCGGCTGCGGCGAGGCGCCCCTCGGTGCGGCATTGAAGCAGCGGCAGAAATGCCGCGTGGTCGGAATCGAGATCGATCCGCGCGCGGCGGCCGTGGCGCGGAAACGCATCGACGACGTTTACTGCGGCGATGCACGAGAGATCGTCGCGTTGATCAAGGAAAAGTTCGACTGGATCATCGGCGGCGACATCGTCGAGCACATCGACGAGCCGTGGTCGTTCCTGGCCGACCTGCGCAAGGTGGCCGCGCCGGGCGGACATCTGCTGCTGAGCATTCCCAACATCGCGCATGCGGCGGTGATCAGCGATCTGCTTCGCGGGCGCTTCGATTACGTCTACATGGGGCTGACGTGCGTCGGCCATCTGCGGTTTTTTACTCGGCGAACAATAGAAGAGATGCTGTCGATCGCCGGCTGGACGGTGGTCGAGATCGCGCCGCAGGAGACCGTCGTCACGCGCGGGCGCGAAGAGCTGCTGGCCGCGCTCACCGCCGCGCGCATCCCGCATTCGAAAGAGGACCTGGTGCCGGCCGGTTACTACGTCGTCGCGCGCAACTCATGAACATCGCCTACCTGATGGAAGACACCGCGTTGTCGGGCGGCATCCGCGTGCAGCTCGCGCAGGCCGACGCGCTCATCGCTCGCGGCCATCGCGTACGCATCGTCACGAAGGGCTTGCCGCTGACGTGGCGACCGTCGCGCGCCGAGTGGGTGTATGTCGATGACTTCAACACGTACGACGCTCGCGATGACGATTTCATCATCGCCACTTTCTGGACGACGTTGCCGGCGGCGTATGCGATCGCGCCGGAGAAGGGGCTGCATCTTTGTCAGGGTTACGAAGGCGCCTTCACCGCGTATGCGCCGATCCGCTCCGAGATCGAGGCCGCGTACCGTTTGCCGATCCCGAAGCTCGTGGTGACGCGTTCGCTGGTCGAAATCTGCAAGCGATTCAGCGACGACGTCACGTATGTCGGTCAGATCGTCGAGGATGACTTCTTCCGTCCGCGCACTCCTTCCGAGAATCAACCGACGCGCGTGCTGCTGTGCGGCGAATCGCAAGTCGATCTCAAAGGTGTCGCCGAAGGCTACGGCGCGGCGGCGCATGCGCGGTGGTTCCATCAGAAGTTCGATCTGATCCGCGTCTCGCCGTGGGCACCGTCGCGCGAGGAGCCACTCGACTCCGTGCAGGAATTTCATGTCGCGCTGAACACGCGCGAGATGACGCGGCTGATGCATTCGTGCGACCTGCTCATCGCGCCGAACCATGCCGAAGAGGGGTTTGGATTGCCGGCAGCGGAGGCGATGGCGTCGGGGATTCCGGTGGTGATGACGTCGATTCCGTCGTACCTATCGTTCGACGATGTTCACGACTACGCGCTGTTCGCGCCGCAGGAGAATGCTGTCGAGTTGGGGGAGAAGTTGATCGAGTTGCTTTCGGACGAAGACCTCCGCCAGCGCTTGCGGGCTCGTGGGCGGGAGGTGGCGGAGCAGTGGCGAAGTGACTGCGTTGCGGATCGCCTCGAAAAGGCTTTTCACGCGGAGGCGCGGAGGCGCGGAGTGGAGGCTTGAAGGTTGCAACCGGCGAAACCGCGAGACCCCGTCCACGCCTTGTGAAAAGTTTCTCAAACCCATAACATCGCGACCCGTTTATGGCCAACCTTCCGTACGACGCTTCCGGCTCGATCATCCAGCGCAAACGCGGCGGTCCTCCCGGCGAGGGCGCGGAAAAAGGGCTCATCACGCTGCCCGGCGAATCGGATCGCGAGATTGAAGACCTCGCCGGCGGGACGTACCTGACCACCACCGTCGACACGATGGTCAACTGGGCACGCGGCAACTCGCTCTGGCCGCTGCCGTTCGGCACCGCCTGCTGCGCCATCGAATTCATGTCGATGGTCTCGTCGCACTACGACATCGCGCGCTTCGGCGCCGAGGTCGTGCGGTTCTCGCCGAGGCAAGCGGACCTGATGATCGTGGCGGGGACGATCGTCGACAAGATGGCGCCCGTCCTCAAGAAAATTTACGAACAGATGCCGGAGCCGCGCTACGTCATCGCCATGGGCGCGTGCGCAACGTCCGGCGGTTTCTATCGCGCCTATCACGTCGTGCAGGGCATCGACGAAATCATCCCGGTCGACATGTGGGTTCCCGGCTGCCCGCCGACGCCGGACGGGTTGATGTACTCGATCCTGAAGTTGAAGGAAAAGATTCTGCGAGGCGAACGGTGAGTACGCTCACGAAGTTTTCCGCGATTCCGTACACCGGTCCGGCGCCGACGAATCGCGAGCCGTATGTCCCGGTCGGCGTCGCCATCGCCGATGCGCGCGGCGCGGTCATCGCGAACGCGTTGCAGCATCCGGCGATGATTCAGGAAACCGGGCAGGACATGGCCTCGTTCATCGTCGACAAGGAAAACATCATCGACGTCCTGCGCACGTTGAAAGAGAGCGACGATCTCGCCTTCACGATGCCGCTCGACCTTTTCGCGGTCGACTATCCAAACCGAAAAATCGCGGATCGGGAGTCGGGAGTCGGGAGTCGGAGCACCTCGCCAGATCTCCGACCCCCGACGCCCGACACCCGACGCCCGGCTCGCTTCGACGTCATCTACCAGCTCTACTCTTTGAAGAACAACGAACGCATTCGCCTCAAGGTTCGCGTCGGCGAAGACGAACCGATTCCGACCGGAACCGGCATCTTCAAAGGCCTGAACTGGTACGAACGCGAAGTCTTCGACATGTACGGCGTCGTCTTCGAAGGCCATCCGAACCTGCGCCGCATCCTCACGCACGAGGCGTTTCAGGGCCATCCGCTGCGGAAAGACTACGATCCCGCCCAGCGCTGGCTGCTGACCGAAAAAGACGTCGCGAAGATCACGCCGGTCATCGATCCCCGTTTCGAAAACGTCGACACCGATTACGAGCGCGTCACGCTCAACCTCGGCCCCTCCCATCCGGCCACGCACGGAACTCTACGAATCGTAGTCACCCTTGACGGCGAGACGATCATCGGTGCCGATCAGGAGATCGGATACCTGCACCGCTGCTTCGAGAAGATGTCGGAGACGCACACGTATCAGCAGGTCATCCCGTACACCGATCGCCTCAACTACTGCTCGGCCATCATCAACAATGTCGGCTACTGCATGGCCGTCGAAAAGCTCCTCGGCATCGAAGTCCCCGCCCGCGCGCAGCACATCCGGCTGATGCTGTCGGAGTTCATGCGCATCGCCGATCACCTGGTCTGCATCGGCACGAACCTCGTCGACATGGGCGCGCTGACGAATTTCTGGTACCTCTTCCAGCCGCGCGAAGAAATCTACGGACTCATCGAAGCGTGCTGCGGCGCGCGTCTGCTGCCGAGCTACACGCGCATCGGCGGACTGGCCGTCGACGTCCCGCCCGACTTCCTCGCAAAATCGCAGCGACTCGTCGACATGATGCCGAAGTTCATCAACGACGTGGAGAAGCTCGTCGACCGCAACAAGATCTTCCTCGACCGCGTCGTTGGCGTCGCGCCGATCAGTGCCGAGGATGCGATCAACTATGGCTTCACCGGCCCGTGTCTGCGCGCCTGCGGCGTTCCCTTCGACGTCCGCAAAGCGAACCCGTACCTCGGATACGAGACCTACGAGTTCGACGTGCCGATCGCCGAGGGCGGCGACACGTACGCGCGCTTCCTGGTGCGGATGGAAGAGATGCGGCAGTCGCTGAAGATCCTGCAGCAAGCCATCGATCGCGGACTGCCGGAAGGACCGGTCATCGTCGACAATCCGTACGTCGCGCTGCCGCCGAAATCGAAGGTCTACAACGAGATGGAATCGCTCATCTACCACTTCAAGCTGATCATGCACGGCATTCAGCCGCCGGTCGGTGAGACGTACTTCCAGGTCGAAGGCGGCAACGGCGAGCTCGGTTTCTACGTCGTCTCCGACGGCACCAAGAATCCGTACCGCGTGCGATGCCGTCCGCCCTGCTTCCAGATCTACTCCGCGTTCGGCGAGATGATCACAGGCCAGACGATCGCCGACGCAGTCGCGGCCCTCGGATCGCTGAACATCATCGCCGGAGAGTTGGACCACTAACCGATGAACGTCACACGTGTAAGACCAGGTGTCGTACGGGTCGAGCGGACGCCGCTCACGGTCCTCGATCGCCTCTATCTCCCGCAGGTCATCGCCGGGATGATGGTGACGATTGGCCATCTCGTACACAATCTGTTCAATCTCAAGAAGCTGCCGACGATCTCGTATCCCGAGGTCAAGCGCGTCTACTCCGAGCGCTTCCGCGGCAGGCACATCCTGACGACGCGCGAAGACGGCACAACGCGCTGCGTGGCCTGCTACATGTGCTCGACCGCGTGTCCCGCCGAATGCATCACGATCGAGGCGGGCGAAGACGAGCGGACGCGCGAGAAGTTCCCGGTGCGCTACGACATCGATCTCCTGCGCTGCATCTTCTGCGGCTATTGCGTCGATGCGTGCCCCGAGGATGCGATCTACATGACGCGCGACTACGAGATGGCCATCGACACGCGCGCGCGTTCCGTCGTCGGTCTGCGCGATCTGGTCGTCCCGCCGAATTTCCCGGTTGGTCCGATGGGGTGGCGGCCGTACTACGGTTCAATCGAGAAACACGGAACAGCCGGCGGCACAGGCGTGGGCCAGCAGCTTCGCAGCGCGCCGTTCGAAGACGACGCGCCGCCGAATCCGGACGTCTTCCGTGGCGGGGACGCGCAATAGCGCCGCTCCATGAAACCGCTCGAGACGACGGTCGAAGAGGTCCTGCGTAAGGCCATTCAGTCCGAAGTCGAAACGCGCGCGTACTACCAGGCCATGGCCGAACGCGCCGCCGATGCGCCCACGCGCAAACGGATGCTGCAACTCGCCGACGCGGAGCTGGTCCATCGCGCGAAGATGGAGCGCAAGTATCGGGAGGAAGTCGGCCGCGCCGCCGCCGAGCCGCTGCCGGCCACGATCGAACTGCCGCTCGATCTCGTCGACCTCGATCTCAGCCGCGCGCTCAAACACGCCCTCGAACGCGAACGCGATTCGGAGAGCTACTTCCGCTTCATGGCCGAACGCGTCCCCGACACGAAACTCGGCGCGCTTTTCATGGAGCTGGCTGAGATCGAGTGGAAGCACAAGACCGACCTGCAAGCGGAGTACGACGCCGCCGCGCCGCCGGATAGTTTTCTGCTCGATCTATAGATCGCAGTAAGTAGCAGCATCTCCCACTATCGGCCACGCAGGCTCGTCCCGTCGCGTGCACAACGGGAACGGGATTCCTCCTTGTGGGGCATGCAATGCGCCTCTCCGGCGCGACCGCCGACGCCGCGGGTGTGCCGCGTCTGCCGCGCCTCCGGAGAGCTTCCTGATCTGGATAATTGCGACGTACCACGGTTTTAGGCTATACGAGCAGGAATGCCCCGCGTAGCCGTCGCCCTCCTCCTCACGCTCGTAACGTCATTCTCTGCAGGCGCCGCGGGGCATGATGTTTCGGCCGTTCGATACACATCGGCCGGACAATCGCTCAGCGAGAGTGCGGTCGCCTTCAACGGCAGCCAATTTCTAACCGTCTGGTCGATGGGAGGCCACGCGTTTGGCGCGCTTACGGATGCGAACGGAACTGCCTCACCACCGTTTTTCCTACCCGGAATCGTCGGATTGGAAGAGCCCTCGGTCATTCCATGGGGCAACGGCTTCTTGACTGTTTGGAAGACCTGGGACTATTTTCAGATCGTCATCCTCAATGAGCACGGCGTGATCGAACGCGTGTCGCGGGCCGCTGTCGCGTGGCCGTACCGGTCGTGGAAGATGGCATCGAATGGCCGGCAATTACTCATCGTCTATCAGGAAAGTGTCCTTAGAAACGCCTGCTATGCATCGCTTTATGAACCGGACGGAACGCTCCTGGCCCGAACGGGATTGCCGATCGACGGCGTTACCAACTTTGCCGTTGCGCGCGACCACGACAGCTACGTGGTGGTTACCGGCGGATATGACGGCGTTCATTTCTTCCGCATCGACAACGCCGGAACCATCATCGCCGATAAGGAGCTGCAACGCCGGCCGACAGAGTTTTCAACGCGTCTACCCTACGTGGCAGTCGCGGTAGACGCTACACAGGCGCTGGTGGCGTGGACCGCTACGTACTCTACGGACGCACATGTCATGACAGTGAGCAGCAGCAATGACGCTGGCGCGCTGCAACCGCTGCCGGTCAAGGATGCCGGATTCCCTGCCATCCGCGCCGTTCCGGCCGCGTCAGGCTGCCTGATCCTTTGGAGTGATGAAACAGGCCATGTCTCACTTCTCCGTACGGACGCCGCAGGTCACATCGACGCGGAGCCGATTCAGGTCGCGACCGGAGACTTGGTGGACGCTGTCGCGGCAGACGATCGATTTGCGGCCATCACAAAACCAGCCCGCATCTCGTCGCCGGTGTCCATCGTCATCGGAACCGTACTTCCGCAACGGGTGCAAACATCCGTACGAACTGTCGTGACGTCGACCGCGGCACGCCAGGAGCGGCCGGTGATCGCGTCCGACGGCGTCGACTACGTCTCAGCCTGGCGGGAGCACGACGGTTCGGACGTTATCGCGAAGATCGGACGCGTCACACGTGCCGGCGTTCCGCTCGACGGAGCGGGCGTCACGCTGCCGGCGCCAACGAAGAACGTCCGGGATCTGTCGATCGCGCGCGGTGCGGGCGGAGATGCGCTCGTCGTCGTTTCGGCAGCCGAGGGGACGTGGGCGTTTCGTTGGTCGAGAACGGCGGGACTGGTGGACACGGCGCCCATCGTCCTCGACTCTGGAACGTACTACGGAAACGCGGTGGCGTGGAACGGAGTGAGCTACCTCGCCGTCTGGTCAGCGGATTCCTACAGCATCAGCCTCGCCGGCCGCTTCATCGGCAGCGACGGCGTCGCCGGAGCAAAGTTCACTATTCCGATGACGCTCTCCAAGGACGAGCCGGTCTTCGCGCTAAACCCGGCCATCGGTTGGGACGGACGGCAGTTTCTGGTCTCCCTTCCGACGGCGTCCAACGTGCCATGCCTGGTTACTTGCCCGGTTCCGCAAGCCAGTGAGATACGTCTGGTGCGTCTTTCGGCGGCCGGGAACGCGATCGATAAGACTCCGTATCGCCTGCTCAATGCCACGTCTGCCCGGGTGGCGACAAGCGGTGGCGAGTTTCTATTGCTCGTCAATGACGACTATGGTTTATCGGGTTTCTCGGCGGTCGTCGTTCACGCCGCCGCAAGCGGCCTGTCCGCCAGCGCGCCGGTGAAGATGACGCTCGATGGCGACGACTTCGACGTGGCTTGGGACGGCACTTACTATGACGTTCCGTGGCCGGGGATTGGCGGATGGCTTCATCTCTGGCGGCTCGACCACAGCGGCCATATCGTGCAGAAACTTTTTACGGCCTTCCCATCGTCGTATGCGCCGTCGGTGACGGCGAATGACGCCGGCGAAGTCGCAATCGGCGTTGCGGAGGAGGCACCGCCTTTTGGCGTCTCCCGCGCACGGATCTACCTGGGCTCGGAACTCGATTCTGTGCAGCCGGTCCTCACCGCTCCAACTCACGCAGTCAGCCACCTCGCCTCGCTGGCGGCCCCTTACACGGGCGTGACCGGCGTCCTTGCAACGGTGACGTGGGATGGCGACGCGCCAGGCTTCCTCGTCGAAGAGTTGCGCCCGCCGTACTGGTACCTGCTTGAACGGGTTCCCGGCAACCGTCATGAGACGACGATCTATACGAAACTTGGAGCCGTGATCCGGATTCGCGCGTACGGACCAGATCTCAGTACGCCCGATGGTGCGATCACGATCGTCCACACTCAACCGCGAACGCGCGCAGTGGGGCGATGAACGGTCGGAGCATTCGACGACAACAAACCGCTCCCGATCCGCTGCCGGCGACGATCGAACTGCCGCCCGATCTCGCCGACCTCGATCTCAGCCGCGCGCTCAAGCACGCCCTCGAGCGCGAACGCGATTCGGAGAGCTACTTCCGCTTCATGGCCGAACGCGTCCCCGACACGAAACTCGGCGCGCTGTTCATGGAGCTGGCCGAGATCGAGTGGAAACACAAGACCGACCTGCAGGCGGAGTACGACGCGGCAGCGCCGGCGGATAGCTTTTTGAACGATCTGTAGATTCGGGTGTCGGGTGTCGGGGGTCGGGGGTCGGGGGTCGGAAGGTCGGAAGGTCGGAAGGTCAATTTACGACTCCCGACTCCCGACTCCCGACTCCCCGCTCCCCACTCCCGACTCCCTCAAATAATCACACCCACTCCGAGGGTTTTATGCTATATCCACATGAATGCCCCGCGTCGTCGCCGCCCTCCTCCTGACGCTCGTAGTGTCATTCTCTGCAGGCGCCGCAGGGCACGATTTGACGCCCTCGCCACCGACTGCGAATCAGATATTGCCGGTCGTGACGGGGAACGGTTCCGGCTTCACGGCGGCGTGGATCGAGCCCGTGCAAAGTCACAACACGATCGGGTGGCGAGTGGCGAGTGCCGCCGGTGAGCCGATCGATGGCGCAGGCGCTGCGTTGGATCAGACGTACGTTCAGTCGGTAGCGATCGCTCACAGCCCATCCGAAACGCTCATCGTTTGGATCACTAACTTCAATGTCTACGCGGAACGCTTGTCTCCCGCGGGTGCCCCACTGAACATGATTGCCGTGATCCCCGGCAACGCGTACGCGTCGGACGTCGCGGTCGCCTGGAATGGCAGCCGCTACTTCGTGGTCTGGTCGAACGGCTATCAGCTTGTCGGCAGCTTGATCGCACCCGGTGGTTCACCGACGCCGCCTCGTCCTTTTTTCGGTGAACTCCCCGTAACTGGACAGCCTGCACCCGCGAATTTCGAGCTCGCGCCGGATGTGGCCTGGGACGGCCGGAACTTCATCATCGTGTTTGGTGAAGCGCCGAACATCCCATGTGTCCTTTCCGTCTGCCCACCCCCATCGCCGAGCCTGGGCCATTTTCGCGTGATGCGTGTATCTGCGGATGGCGACGCGATCGACAGCTCGCCGCTCACAATCAACGGCACTCACCTCCGCGCGCACGTGGCCTCGAGCGGCGCGGAATCGTTGATCGCGCTCGACGGGATCGGCGAGGTGTCGGCGATCGTCGCGCGCGATGAGAGCGGTCTGACGCTCGATGCAGAGATTCCGTTGTTCCAGTGGTATCGGGACGTTTCGAGCGCGGTGGCGTGGGACGGTACGACGTACACCGTCGGATGGAGATACCTCGGCGCCGATCCGGGTCCGAGCTGGCTGGGAGCGGCTCATGTGACGCAATTGGGGTTCCCTTTCGACTACCGCGTTACCGCGAGCGGCGGCGCGCTTCCGGTCGGCGGCACGACCTTCTGGGGTCGGCCCTCGATCGCCGTCAACGAAGCCGGGATTACGGCGTTCGCCATTTCGGAGGCGGCCGGGGCGTCTTCCCTGGCACGGGCTCGACTCTACCTCGCATCCGAACTCGCGCCGATGCCTGCCGCGCCGTCTGCGCCGAGGAACGCGGTCAGCTACTTCAGCGGCAATACGGCGCGCATCGACTGGCAGGACAGTGAGACGCCGGCCGGATTTGTAGTGGAATGGTCATGGGACTTCGGGAAGACCTGGGGCCTTTACAAAAGCATCGCCGGCGATGCGCGCACGACCAACGTTGGCGCGCATGTCGGCGATCAATTTCGCATCCGCGCATTCGGACCGGGCGGATTATCAGGCGGCACGATCACCAGCATCGGGAGCGGGCCGCGCCGTCGCGCGGCGGGGCACTAAAAAGAACAGGCGGTTGGAAGCGACGCGCTTCCAACCGCCTGCTTGCTCTCTCTCATACAACACGCTTCCGGAGGAGGCCGCGCCCTGTATGTCCCAGTCGAGGCAGTCTAGGGACCGAGCATGAGCGCGGCGTCGGCGCGTTGTGAAAAGAGCAGCGCGCGGCGGGCCAGGCGTGAATGGCGGCGCAAGGACGCGTGATTCGTTCGTCAACGGCGCAGGCAGGAGCGCACGGCCTGGCGCAGCCGGTTCGGGATCACCGGCTTCGACAGCGTCTCGTGCACGGCGGGGAAGAGCGTGCGGATCTCGCGGATGTCCAGCCCCGTGACCACGATGATGCAGCCGAGGATGTGGGGATGATCGCGGCGCAGCGACTCCATCACGTCGATGCCGCTCATCTTCGGCAGAACGATGTCGAGCAGGATGATGTCGTAGTGGCGGGCGCTGATTTGCACGAGTGCCTCTTCGCCGTCCGCCGCGAGGTCGACGTCGCAGTCGATCGATTCGAGGAGTCCGGCCAGGAGCGTCCGCGTGGTCGCGTCGTCCTCCACCACCAGAGCTTTTGCGCGCGCCTCGGTCATCGACTGCTCATGAATTTCGCGGCGGCGTCGATAGCGTGGAGGAGGTTCTCGCGCTCGGTCGTTCCCGACTTTGCGCGCGGCTTGAGCGAGTGATCGCCGTTCGGAATCCATTCGATGCGGATTTGCGGCGAGAGGTGATAGCCGGCGACGTCGTCGCGCGTGCCGAACACATCGCGCTCGCCTTGCAGCACGAGCATCGGCGTGTTCATGGATCCTAAGTGCGCGGTGCGCAGTTTGTTGGGCTGGCCGGGCGGATGAAACGGATAGCCGAAGACGACGGCGCCGCGGACTTTCAACTCATCGGCCACCAGCGTGGCCATCCGCCCGCCCATCGACTTGCCGCCGATGAAGAGCCGCGGTCCGCCGCCGAGCTGCGCGACGACTTCGCGCCAAGTGTTGAGCAGCACCGGCTCGCGATCGGGCGCGCCGCGTTTGCCGCCGGTACGGCGCGCGGCCATGTACGGAAATTCGAAGCGGACGACGCGGATACCGCGCTCGCCCAGCTCCCGCGCGACGGTGGTCATGAACGGCGTGTCCATGGCTCCGCCGGCTCCGTGGGCGAAAACGTATACCTGCTCGGCGGCGTCTGGACCGTCGGTTAGGAACATCGGCGCGCAGCTTACAATCTACCGATGCGCCTGCACAATATATTTATCTCTGTCCTTTTCGCCGTCACGGCTGCGGCCGCCGCGAAAACCATTGCGCCGCCGACGATCCCGCATCCGATGGCGATGTATCTGCAAACGCTCTCGAACGACGGGAAGGACAAAGTGACCTTCCGCGCCTCCGCCGCCGGCACGCACTTTTTCCTCGAAGAGCCGGCCGGCGTGACGGTGTACGTCTACGAGGAGAGCGTCGGGTATCGGAAGGAGACGTTCCTGAAGGGCGCGACGCTTGCGAAGGCGATGAAGAAGTACAAATAGTTGCGCGGAGCCGCGAAGCCGCGGAGGTTTTAGGGAACCAACTCCCGGCTGCTGCGACAAAGCGTTTCGACACCGCTCTCCGTGACCACTAATGTGTCCTCGATGCGCACGCCGAGTTCGCGGTCGGGGAAGTAGAGGCCGGGCTCGATGGTGACGATGTCGCCGATTTCGATTTCGTCGCGGTTGGTTGCGGCGAGGCCGAAGAACGGTTTCTCGTGGACGTCGAGTCCGACGCCGTGGCCGAGGGAGTGGACGTAGCCTTCGAGCGTAGCGGGGTTGGAGCGCGTCGTCGCGTAGCCGCGCTGTTCGAAAAAATCGCAGACGAGCGTTTGGTAGGACGACGCCAGCGTTCCAGCGCGCATCGTTTCGCGTGCGAGCTCGAATGCTTCGAGAACGTCGGCGTGGAGGCGCGCAAGCTCGTCGGGAATCGGACCGACGCAAAACGTTCGCGTCAGGTCGAAGAAGTAGCCGGTCTCGCGGTCGGCGGGAAAGATGTCGAGGACGATCGGCACTCCAGGACGAACGATCGCGTCCGCGTCGCCGCGCGAGTGCGGGATGCCGGCGTCGCGGCCTTGCGAGAGGATCGTGTCGTGATCTTCGAGCATGCCGAGTCGGGAGATCTCGCGGGAGACGAGGCGCTTCAGATCGCCGAGGGTGAGCGTGCGGCCGTCGTACACGAGGTGATCGTTCACGATCGTCGAATCTCGCAGTACTTCGCGAACGCGATCGACGACCTGTTCGGTACGCTCGCCAACGGATCGGATGGCCGCGATCTCCCACGGCTCTTTCCGTTTGCGCGCGAGCTGGACGAGATCGTCGCTGCCGCGCCAGACGTGCCAGCCCTTCGTTTCCAACCCTTCCGCGATGCCGAGGTAGAGAGGGAACGGGAGGTTGCCGGCGATGGCGATGGAGGATTCGGCGCCGAGCTCGCGCAGGACGATGTCGAAGAATTCGGCATACGCAGCGATACCGTTCGGCGCCGATTTGAAAATCGCGTCATAACCGAAATCGTGAATGAGGCGCGTGGCCAGTCCTGTCGCCGCCGCTTCGTCGCGCTCCATCGGATACGAGATCAGGATCGGATCGCGTCCGGCCAGTTTGATGGCGTAGCCGCGGGTGACTTTCGCGCCACGCGTGATCCAGCGAAACGATGGATGCATCGCTTCGTGCATCGGCACGATGAGCGCGTCGAGCTCGCGCTCGCGCATGAGCCGGTCAAGGTCGGAGAGCATGTGGGTCAGTAGATTAGCGGATTAGTTAGAAACCCAAATCCTGCAATCCTGCTCTGAGCGAAAGCGAAGAAGCAGGATCTCCGGTCAGGCCGAACGGATCGAGAATTTACCGCAGCGCGGTATCACCGGAGATCCTGCTCCTTCGCTTTCGCTCAGAGCAGGATTGGGTTCGAATCGCTAAAGAAAAAGGCCGGCGTTCCAGCCGGCCTTCTCGCAACACACGAATCAGTTCAGATGTTTTTGTCGATGAACTTCTGGAGCATCGGCTTGGGCATGGCGCCGATGGCGCGGTCGACCAGCTGGCCGTTCTTGAAAATCATCAGGGTCGGAATCGAGGTCACGCCGAATTTCTGCGGCACGGTCTGATTCTCGTCGACGTTCATCTTGGTGATGACCGCCTTCCCCTCGTACGACGGCGCGAGCTCTTCCA
>JAXDIO010000427.1:0-12889 GCA_034663965.1 Thermoanaerobaculia bacterium
TGAAGAGCTCGAAGAGAAAACGTTGAAGAAGCGAAAACTCCAGTTGAAGGACCAGATGGCCGCCCGGATCCGCTCCTACGAAACATCGAACGCGATGGCATAGCGGAAACGACGACACACCTGATCAGCGAGGCCGCGGTTCCGCGGCCTTTTTTGTTTTCAGTGGATTAGTAGATTAGTAGATCAGAGGGGTCTTCAAAGGCGATCGACGAATCCACGAAACTACTAATCTACCAATCCACTAATCTACTAATCTACTGCGCGATGCCGCGCCATCTTCTCCTCGCCGCCGTTCTACTGCTCATCGCGGCTGCGTTCATCACCCCACTGCAGCGCGATCTCTTCGTCGGCGATGAAACCAAGTACGGCCAGGTCGTCCGCGAGATGCGCGCTACCGGCGCGTTTTTTCTCCCGACGCTCAACGGCACGCCGTTCACGCACAAGCCGCCCATCCACTTCTGGCTCATCGATCTGCTCACGTTTCCGCTCGGCGTCTATTCGACGTGGGCCTTCGTTCTCCCATCGCTGATCGCGTTCATCTTCCTGCTCTGGCTGATGTGGAAAATCGGCGGACCGCTGGCCGCCTTCATCTGCGGCTCGTCGCTCATGATCTGGACCTCGGCACAATCAGCGCGGATGGATGTCAGCTTCACCGCCTTCATCGTTCTCGGCATCTGGCAATTGGAGCGCTTCTTCGACCGCGACGATTTCCGCGCCTTGCTCTGGTCCGCCATCGCCCTCGGCATCGCCGTTCTGATCAAAGGTCCAATGGCGCCGGTGATCGCGATCGTCCTTTTCATACTCGAATGGATTCGACGCAAACGGATCCCGAGCGGCAATTACGCGCCGGCGATTCTGGCGATGATCGTGATCCCTCTCCTCTGGCTCGTCCCGGCCATGCGCCTCGGCGGCAGCGCCTACACGCACGACGTGATTGTCAAACAGACGGTCGGCCGCGCCGTCGCCTCGTGGGTTCACAACGCGCCGCCGTGGTTCTACGTGCTCCATCTGCCGGCGTCGCTGTTCCCGTGGTTCTTCCTCGCCGCCGCCGCCGTCATCGCGCTCTGGCGCACGCACCGCTTCCTCGTCAACTGGATCCTCGCCGTACTCATCCCGTATTCGCTGATGAGCAGCAAACTGGACGTCTACATGATGGCGATGATCCCGCCGATCGCGCTGCTGATCGCGGAGTACGTAACGTCGGAACGTGGCCGTCCGGCCCGCTGGTTGAACGCGCTGTCGATCGCGATCATGGCCGTCGTCGGAATCGCGGGACTCTTCGTAACTCCGCAAATGATCAAAAGTCCCGAGGGCGCTCTCATCCAACTCCCCGCAGTGAAGATCTTCTGCATCATCACGATCGTCGCAGCGATGATCGCCTTCGTGATCGCGCTTCGTTCCTCGCTCGTTGCCTCGACGATCGCCGCCGGACTCGTTCCGATCATCTCGATGATCGTCATCGCCATCGCACTGATGCCGTTCATCAATGACATCTCCTCGACGCGCCCGCTAGTCGCCGCGCTGGAAAAACAGAACGTTCCGCCGGAGCAGATTGCGCTCTACGCCGCGCCGTATCTCTGGACGCGCGACATGCCGCGCGAGTTCGAGCACGTCACCTACGCCACGCCCTACACGCTGGCGCAGACGACGCCGACCGTCATCGTGACGGCGCGCGCGCACGCCAACGAAATCGCGCCGTCGCTTTACGGCTACCGTATGGTCGACCCCGTCCGCATGATCGGAAAGTGGTTCTATGTCTATCGACGTTAAACGCCGCCTCGCCGCCGCGGCGTTCATCGTATTGCTGGCGTTGTCGGTCTTCTGGCCCGCGCCGGCGATCGAGATCAACCAGCTCTGCTGCCACGCCCACCTCACCGTCGACGATCTCTCCTTCCTCGGACGCGAAGCGCCGGCGTGGGACGTCGCCTTCTGGTGCATCGCCGGACTGTTCCTCGTCGCTATGCTCCATCCGACCGGCGACTACAAACGTTCCGACTTCCGCGAAGTCTGGACCCTGTTGCGCGCGACACGTATCCGCGTTCGCAAGACCGACGCGATCGCCGCCATCTGCGCGGCCATCCTCGTCGCCGTCATCTGGCGTTTCGCCGACGCACCGATCACCGCGTTGGCTGAACGCATTCAGTCATCGAACATCGAGGACGCGGTCCGCATCGCCAACCGCTTTGGCGGCGGCATGAACCCGGCGATGGTCATCGTCTTCTTCCTCGTCGCCGGCGTCGTCTACCGAACGCATCGCTGGATCGCGTACGGAGTCGCGATGGCCCTGGCCGGCGCCGCCGCCGGCGTCTCCGTCCAGATCGTCAAATACACGATCGGCCGCACCCGCCCCGAGCTCTGGCTCGGCCCCTTCCACCACACCCGCGCCGCCGCCACATCCTTCCCCAGCGGCCACACCGTCGGCGCCTTCGCGCTGGCGGGAGTGCTGATGCTCGCCTCGCCGTCGCGGACGATGCGCGTTATCGCCCTCCTCCTCGCGCTTTCCGTAGCGGTCTCGCGAGTCATGGCCTTCCGACACTGGACCAGCGACGTGCTCGCCTCTGCAGCGATCGGGATGATCCTCGCGGCCATCGCGGTGAGGTTAATATTTCCATCCGCAGATTACGCAGATGGACGCAGATAAAAGAGACGCAGAAACCTATGCAGTCATTGGCGCGGCGATGGCCGTCCACGGGGAGTTAGGCTGCGGGTTTCTCGAAGCCGTATACCAAGAGGCGTTAGCTAGAGAACTTGTAGTGCGCAGCGTCCCACACATGCGCGAGGTCGGCCTGCCGATTTTCTATCGCGGAGAGAGGCTCAATACGACATACCGCGTCGACTTCCTCTGCTTCGGCTCCCTGATCGTTGAATTGAAAGCGCTTCATCACCTATCCGGAATCGAAGAAGCGCAAGTCATCAACTACCTGAAAGCGTCCGGCATGCACAAGGCGATGCTGCTGAACTTCGGTTCGCCGAGCCTCGAATACAAACGCCTCGTCCTCAATCTGCGTCCATCTGCGTAAATCTGCGGATTAAGCCTCCACCTCTGCAAAATTCACCGACACCAATCGCGAGCAGCCCGCCTCCTCCATCGTCACGCCGTAGAGCACGTCGGCGGCTTCCATCGTGCGGCGCGAGTGCGTGATGACGATGAACTGCGTTTCGCGGGACATGTCGCGGACCAGGCGAACGAAGCGCTCGTTGTTGATCTCATCGAGCGGCGCGTCGACCTCGTCGAGGATGCAGAACGGGGACGGCTTGTAGCGGAAGATTGCGAAGAGCAGCGCCAGCGCGGTCAGCGCGCGTTCTCCGCCGGAGAGCAGCGCGATCGACTGATTCTTCTTGCCCGGCGGTTGCGCTACCAGCTCGATGCCGCTTTCGAGGACATCTTCCTCATCGAGCAATTGCATGCGCGCCGTGCCGCCGCCGAAGAGCGATATGAAGATTTCGGTGAAGTACTCATTGATTGCGTTGAATGCGTCGCGGAACAGCTCGCGCGAGGTTAGGTTGATCTTGCGAATCGTGCCGCGCAGCGACTCGATGGCTTGCACCAGATCGTCGCGCTGGGTGCGCAGGAACGACTCGCGCTGTTCGAGTTCCGTGTGCTCATCGATCGCCAGCACGTTCACCGGCCCGATCTTCTCGATTCCGTCAGACAGTTTCGCGACCTCGGCCTCCAGCGCCGCGCGAGCATCCTCGTCGGGAGGCGCCTCGACCTCCGCAAGCGCGTCGATACCGGCGTGCAGATCGAGCGCGATCTGTTCGCGCAGCAGATCGAACGCTGACTTCGCGCGATCGCGGCGCCGCTCCGATTCGAACAGCGAATCCTTGGCCGTGTTCCACAGCTCGCGCGATGCCACTGCGCGCGATTCCAGCTCTTCCACGCGGACCTGAAGATCGGCCACCTCGGCTTCGAGACCGATGCGCACCTCGCTCAGGTCGTGCAGCTTTTTCAGCGACTCGTCGAGCTGTCCGCGCGAACGCTCCACCGCCGCCTCCGTCTCTTCGCGCTTGCGCGCCAGCGACTCGATCTCCTGTTGGAGCTGCGTCGCGCGCGATCCGAGGGAGATCACGATGCGCGAGAGGTTCTCGTGCTCGCGCTGGATCGCGTTCACGTTGCCCGCCGAGGCCTCGACATCGACCCGCGCCTTCGACGCTGCCTCGGTCACTGCTTCGAACGTCGAGCGGAGATTGGTCAGCTGCTCTTCATGCTCACGGATCTGCGCCTGGCACTCGCTCTCCTGTGCTTCGAGCTGCTGCAGGTCGGCGATCGCCGCATCCTTCCGCGCGATGAGCTGGACTTTCTCTTCGTCGTACAAAGTCTGCTCTTCCGACGCCACGGCGAGGTCGCGCTCGAAACGATCGAGCTCCTGATTGGCGCGCTCGCGATTGCTGCGGCGTTCGCGCAACTCCTGCTCCGCCGCGCGCGCCCGCTCCTCGGCGAGGATGCGAGCGTCGTCCGCGGCGCGAAGATCCTCTTCGATCGTCTGCAGTTCCGCCGCGATACCGCTGGCGCGCGTCTCCTCGGTGCCGAGGAGCGCTTCGAGATCGGAAAGTTGTCTCTTGAGCGAGAACACGCCAGGCGTTGCATTTTCAGACTTGCCGCCGATCACGAGCGGACCGCGAACGATGTCGCCTTCGAGCGTCACGAACGTCGCGCTCGGCCGCTCCTTCGATCGATCGAGCGCCTCGCCAAGCGTGCCGACGATGTACGCCTCGGGCATCGCGCGGCGCACCGCATCAGCAACCGGACCTTCGCCGACGACCGCGTATTTCGCGTCGCCGCGGCGTCCGCCTTCACCCGTCACTTCGTAGTCGAGCGTAATGAACGCACCACGACCGGCGCCGCGCTGGCGCAGACGGGCGATCGCATCGATCGCAACGCGCGCGCTGTCGACGACGACCGCCTTCGATACATCGCGAAGCAGCGTATCGAGCGCTGCCTCGAATCCTTCCGTCGCGCGCACAGCCTCGGCGGCCGGCGTCGCGTTCGGAATCAGTTCGAGAATCGCGCGGCGGACGTCCTCTTCCTGCGATTCGAGCGAAATGAGCAGCGTCCGCAGCGAATCGATTTTGTACGTCATCTGCGACACGCGGTCGCGCGCGCCGGCCATCGTGTCGCGCCGCTCGTTGCGTCGCGTCGTCAGCTCGTCATTCAGCGCGACGGCTTCGCGCGCAAGTTGCCGTGTCGTTTCGAGCAACTCCTCGGCTTCCCGCACGCGCTGATCCCAATCCGCACTCAGCGAGCGAGCGCCGTCGCGGCTCTCCGTCGCCTTGCGCGCCGACTCGCCCAACTTGCCGAGGTAGAACTCGCACTTTTCGACAGCGACTTCGATCTGGTGCACCTGATTGCGCGCCTCGGAGATCCGAGCGATCGTGCGCATCAGCGTCTCGCGCGCATCGGTCAGCGCCTTCTCGTGGCGGCGTACTTCGTCCGCGCGTTCCTGACGATCGCGTTCCGCCTGCTCGGCGATTTCGCGCAACTGATTGCGCTCGCCCCGCGCCACTTCCAACGCCTGCGCGCGTTCGTCGAGGAGGGCCTGCTGCTCAGCTCCTTCGCTTTCCAGCTGCGCGATCTGCGTCTGCGCATTGCCGCTGCGCTGCACGAGATCGCCGAGGTTCGTTTCGGACTGCTGCATGAACGAGCGGAGGCGTTCGACGTCGCCGGAGAGTGACGCAACTTCCTCGCGCACATGCGACGCGCGCGACGACTTGCCCGTAAGCGACGTTCGGTTCTCGGCCAGCTCCGCTTCGTCAGTCGCCAACTGCGCGGCCAGCTCCGACTCACTCGCCTGCGACGCGGCCACACCTTCGTCCGCCGCCGACTGTTCCGCCTGCGCGAGCACGATGCGACCCTTGTACAGCGCGCGCTTCGCGGTCGAGAGCTGTTCGCTCAGCTCCTTGTGCCGCCGCGCCTTGCCCGCCTGCCGCTTCAGCGAATTCAGATTCCGCGTGACCTCGGCCAGCGTGTCGTCGATGCGCAGCAGGTTCTGCTGCGTCTCTTCCAGCTTCATCTCCGCGGCGCGGCGCTTCGTCTTGTACTTCGTGATGCCGGCGGCTTCCTCGATCAGGCGGCGGCGATCCTGCGGTTTGTTGGAGAGGATCAGATCGATCTTGCCCTGCTCCATCACCGAGTAGTTGCGGATGCCGAGGCCCGTGTCCATCAGGATGTCGGAGATGTCCTTGAGGCGGACGCGCTTGCCGTTCAGGCGGAACTCCGACTCGCCGGTGCGGAAGACGCGGCGATTGATGGTGATCTTGCCGTCGTCCGACATCGGATGATTGCTGTCGCCGTTGGTCGTCGCGAGCGTCAGCGTCACCTCGCCCATCGACAGCGGCCGGCGCCGCGCCGAGCCCTGGAAGATGACGTCGTCCATCGTCTCGCCGCGGATGTGCGACGCGCGGTTCTCGCCGAGGACCCAGATGATGGCGTCGCAGATGTTGGACTTGCCGCAGCCGTTCGGACCGACGACAGCCGTCATCGGCGCTGGAAAGGCAAGCTGCGCCGGATCGTAAAACGATTTGAAGCCGTGGATTTCAAGCTTGTCGAGACGGAACATTAATGAAGAACACCTGACCCGATTCTGATTTGGACGCGCCGGATGGTACTGCAATCGCGCGGCGTGCCGTGATGCGATTTCGCCGCCTGTAAACCGCTCATTGCAAAGGGAAATTCGCCGTTGACAGCGGAGCGGCGCAACCGTTCCTGTGCACGTAGAATGCGCGTCGATGCAGATCGACGATTTCCTCCGCCGCGAGATCGCCCTCGGCAGTTTCCCCAGCGCCGTCTACGCGATCGGCTCCTCGGCCGGCATCGAGCGCGAGAACGCCCTCGGCCACGCCGTCGCGGTTCCGCTGCGCATCCCGGCGACGCTCGACACGCTCTACGACTGCGCCTCGATCACCAAGCCGTTGATCACGACGGTGCTCGCGCTGCAGCTGCTCAACATCGATGCGATTCGCCCGCTCCTCACGCACACATCGGGCCTCCGCGCCTGGATGCCGCTCTACACGTATCCCGATTACCTGACCGCGATCCGCGAGCACGGCGCGGAGTACGAGCCGGGCACGCGCGTCGTTTACTCCGACCTCAACTTCATCCTGCTCTGGTCGATGCTGCCCGACTACGCATCGCTCGCCCGCACGAAAATCTTCGCTCCCCTCGGCATCGAGAACGATGCGATGTTCCACCCGCCGCTGACTCTCCGCCCGCGAATCGCCGCAACCGAATGGGGCCAACGCTTCGAAGCGAAACTCGCCGGCATCCCATCCATCGCCGCGAACCGCGAGGGTTTGATGTGGGGCGAAACGAACGACGGCAACTCCCACCACGCCGGCGGCACCGCCGGCAACGCCGGCCTCTTCGCGACCGCGCGCGCGGTCTTCCGCCTCGCGCAGGCTTGGGCCAACGCCGAGTTGCTTTCGCGCGACGTCGTCGATTCCGCGACGCGTAATCAAACGCCCGGATTGAATGAATCGCGCGGCCTGGGCTGGCAAATCTCCCCAACCGGCATGTACGGCCACACCGGCTTCACCGGAACTTCGGTCTGGGTTGACCCTTCGCGTGACCGGATCATGGTGTTGCTGACGAATCGCGTGCACCCCTGCGCCGCGCCGATCGCAATGCAGCGGATACGGGCGGAGTTTCACAGGCTGGCGGTCAATCTGCGATCAAGCGATATCTAGCCTGGGGTTCAAGGCGACTGACGGATTCCAAGTGTAAAGAGAAGTGCATACTCGACCTGATGAAGCAGGTCGGCCGGCAATACGCCGATCCGTGCGTGGAGGCGAGACTTGTCGAGGACACGAGCCTGATGGCACAACACGACGGAATCGGACGGCAGACCTGTACCGACCGAAGGCACGAAGACCGCTGATGGAAGTTGGGATCGACGAAGGTTGGTCGTCAGTGGGATGGCGATGACCGTGGTGGTGAATAAAGAGACATCGTCATTCTGGAGCACCAAAACAGGACGGCGGCCACCCTGTTCGGAGCCGACGATCGGATCAAGGCTCGCCCACCATAGCTCGCCTCGCAGAACCGTCAATCACGATCCTCCGCCCCGAGACCGGCGTTGTAGTCAGCCATGCCCTGTTCCGCGAGCCGGCTGTCCTCGGCAGCAAACTCACGGTAAAGAGGGCCGTAGACCGCCGGATCCCAGGAGGGCAACGGTGCTTCGCTCGGCCTTAGACGGAGCGATTGGACGAGACGGGCGACGTACTCCAGCTCCCGTTCATCGAGAGACTCCACTTCATGAATCACAAGCTCGCGAGCCGTCATGCGTGCATTGTACCCGTCAGCAGGGAGCCATCGCAGGCTCCGCCTCAGGCCATGCCAGCGCTTCGGCGAAGCCCGGAATCACCGCGGAAAGCTCCTCCGCATGCGCGCTGGCGATGCCGTCCAGCTCGCGCGCGAGAACGCCGCTGACGGTGGTCCGTTCCTGCTCCGCGCGATACTCCAGCATGTCCACATGATGGCGCGGCAGGCGGACGCGCAATTGTTTCGTGCGGATCGCCTGCGGCAACACGGAATCCGCATCGCTACCGAGCGCCTCTTCGATGACATGCACTGGCCATTTCTCCAGCGCCTTCGACATCAGCTCATGGCGCCAGAACCACTTGCCGATGGGAGTAGTCATCAGCTCGACGTCACCTGATTCGATCGCCTCATTCATCTGCCGCCACGTCCAGCCGAGGAGTCCCGCCGCCTGAGAAATGCTGACGTGCGGGCGCGGGTGTAGGAAGATGTGACGGATGCGGTCCGTGACGTCGGAATCGAGCATGCTAGAGCCTCTCCTTGATTTAATCAATAGCTTAAGTCAACGTGCGACGAAAAGCAAGAGGAAAATACCGTCGTGACACGCCCGACGCAGCCGGAGGGTCAGGTGTTTGGCGTGCGCTTGCGCGAGCTACGAACGCGCCGCCGGATGACTCAGCAGGACCTCGCCGACGCCGCTGGCCTTGCAGGACCGTACGTGAGTGATATGGAGCGAGGTATGAAGGTCCCCAGCTTGACGACACTTCTACGTCTCTCCATTGCGCTCAACTGCAAGGTGACGGAGTTGGTATCGGTGTTCGATAAGACGGACGTTCGGGCGTTGCTGCCGGAATGAGCAGCGCGCGGCTCTAGCGAACGCTATTCCGTAGTCTCAAGAGAACCGCTTTCACGCGGAGCCGCGGAGAACGCGGAGAAAACCTCTCTTCTCCGCGCCCTCCGCGTCTCCGCGTGAAAACGGGTTAACCCCACACGCTGCCCGGTGCCCAAGCCGCTACCTTTGCGCGAAGCCCGCTCGCGCGCGCAGGGTCGCTTGCGGCGTCGGCCAGAGCGGCGAACATCACCAGCGTCTCCGCCAGCAGCGGATCGGGATCCGTGTAGTCGTCGCGAAACCGCGTTTCGAGGAGCTCCAAGTTATCGGCGTAGATGCGCAGCGCGTCATCGCCGTCGCCGCTTCTTAGGAGGATGTAGGCGAGGCCGAGGGCCTGGAACTCCTGGATCTGCGGGTGGAGAGCGATCGTTTCTTCCATCAGGCGTTTGGCTTCGTCGAGATCGCGTCCCAGGTGCGCGAGGGAGAGCGCGATTCCTTCCTGCGCGGCGGGGTCGTCGGAGCGGCGATACGACGCGATCGCGTCCTCGAATCGGCCGAGGAGTTTGAGGGCCTCGGCGCGATGGAGCGGATCGTTCGCGGCGGCGGCGACGGCATCCTCGTAGCGATGCTGCTGGATGAGTTGCTGCGCGCCGGTGACCGGCTTCTGCGCGAGCATCAAGGCGGCGAGCCAGCCGATCAGGATCACAGCTAGGACGATGATGGCCAGTTGCAGCATCGTGCGAGTGTATTAAACAAAAAGGCCGCCGAGGCGGCGGCCTTGAAGTT
Organism: Thermoanaerobaculia bacterium; assembly: GCA_034663965.1. GTDB lineage: Bacteria > Acidobacteriota > Thermoanaerobaculia > Gp7-AA8 > Gp7-AA8 > JADGNZ01. Next base: position 9,870 of record JAXDIO010000427.1, read on the forward strand.
ACGCCGCTTTCTTCGCGGCGGGCTCGTTGAAGAGCTGGAGCGCCTTCTGGAGGATCAGATCGTCCTTCGGTTTCACCGCGGCGCGGGGCGTGCCCTTCACAGCCGGCGGCTCCGGGTCGCGAAGCGCGAGGGACGACAGATCGACCACCACGTCCGGACGGATGCCGCCGGCTTTGATCGCCTTCATGTCCGGCGTCGTGTAGTGGCCGACGGTCATGTAGACGCCGCCGCCGCTCGGGAGCGGGATAAAGCGTTGCACGATCGACTTGCCGTACGTCGTCACGCCGACCACTTTGCCGCGCTGATTGCCGTGGATGGCGGCGGCGAAGATTTCCGCGCCGGAAGCGGTCGAGCCGTCCGTGAGAACTTCGACATCGCCGTCGTAGTCGGTGTTGCGGTCGGCCTGCCACTTCTTCGCGTCGACCTTGCGGCCTTCGATGGACGTGATCATGCCGCTCGTCAGCAGCTCATCGGCCGAGGTGATCGCTTCGTCGACGTCACCGCCGGCGTTGCCGCGGAGATCGATGATCAGCTTGCGATTGCCGTTCTTGCGGATGTTCTCGAGCGACGTGGCCAGTTGCGCCGCCGTTCCTTTCTCAAAGTACGGAATCTTCACGTACGACACGCCGCCGTACTGCTCGGTGCTGATGGCGAGTGGATGAAACGACGCCTGCTGCAGCGTGAACTCGTCGCGCTTGGTCTGGCCGCCGCGAAGAACCTGCAGTCGCACCGGCTTCGTCGCGCGAAGGAGATTGCGAACCTGCCACACGGCCATCTTCTGCGTCGGTTGGCCGTCGATCTTTTCGATGAAGTCGCCGCGCTCGATGCCCGACTTCGCGGCCGGCGAGCCCGGAACCGCGGCGATCACGAATGCGTATCCGAACCGCTTCGTGACGATGAGACCGACGCCGTTGTCTTCGACGTCGCTGAAGTTTTTGTACGCGGCCATCTGCGCCGGCGGCACGTAGTAGCTGAATTCGTCGATCGCGTCGGTAACACCGGAAAACGCGCCGTCGAGCAACTGATCGGGCGGCACCTGCTCCACGTAGTTGTGGCTCACCAGGTCATACACCTCGGTGAAGATGCTCAGGTAGCGGAAGACGTTGTTCTTCTGCGTGGCCTGGCCGAAAAGCGCGCCGGCGAGGAGCGAGAGCAGGAGGGCAACGGAAACGGAGAGGAATGCGATTTTCTTTTTGCTCATGTCGTCGTGCTCGTTACCGCAGCCATTTCTGCGGATCTTCAGGCTTATTGTCCTGACGGATTTCGAAGTAGAGATAGCCGGAATGCGCGTCCTCCGATTCGCCGACACCTGCAAGCGCCTGTCCAGCGTTGACGCGGTCGCCGATGGCGACGGCGGGCGATTTGAGGTTGCCGTAAAGGGAGAAAACGCGATTGCCGTGATCGAGAATCACCAGATTGCCGTACCCCTTGAACCACTGTGAAAATAGAACTGTTCCCGCGAAAACCGACCGCACCTCGGCGCCCGGCGCAGCGGCGATTTTGAGGCCGTTGCTGAACGTAACGGTCGAAAACTTTGCGTTACGCTGCTTGCCGAAGTGTTCGATGATCTTTCCCTGAACCGGCCACGCCAGCGCGCCCTGCACACTGCGGATGTCGGTCGCCGCTGTCGCCGCTCCATTCTGACGTGACAGCGCGTCGAGAAGATGCTCGAGCCGCTTCGCCTTCTCTTCGAGATCGGCCAGCTTCTGCTCCGACTCGTTGCCCTGATTGCGAAGCGAGAGCAGCGTGCGTTCTTTGTCCGCGCGCGCCGCGGCGACCGCTCGCTGACGTTGCTCGACGATGCGCCGCGCGGCGGCGACCTTCTGCTCGCGACCGGCGAGCTCGATCGTCCGCGCGCGCAACTGCTCGCGCTCAGCCTGAAAGCGCGTGACAGCGCGGGCATCGCGCGAGACGAGGAAGCTGAGCATCGACATCGCCTGCACAGGGTCGCGGCGGTCGTCGATCGACAGCATCATACGGACGTAACTGAGTCCACCGAGGCGGTAGAGCGCGGCCAGACGCTTGCGCAGGAAGTCTTTCTCGCGCGCAATCCGAGGAGCGATCGCGGCGATCTGCGATTCCGTCTCGCGACGTTGCTCTTCGAGCTGCGACTGCATGTTGACCGCGAGCTGCAGTTCGTTCGTGCGGATACTCAGCTCGACGTCGGCTTCTTCGAGATCGTGCTCGGCGCTGCGTGTCTGCGTTCGAAGATCGTCGAGACGGGTACGAAGCCGCGCGATGTCGGCACGGATGCGCGCGAGATCGGCGTTGCGCGCGGTCTGCGAATGCGCCGCGGTGATGCTGATGGCCAGCAGCAGCGCAACCGCGATTGCTCTACGCGTCCGGCGAGAAGTCGCGCAATGCATGCCTGGCCGCCTGCTGCTGCGCCTCTTTTTTCGACGATCCCTCGCCGCGCGTCGCGAGGTTGCCCACCTTCACTTCGACGATGAACCGTTTGTCGTGATCAGGACCCACTTCATCGACCACGCTGTACTCCGGCAGCGGCAGCCCGCTCCCCTGCGCCAGCTCCTGCAGCGCGGTCTTGTAGTCCTGGAACAGGAGATCCTGCGAGTCGATCGCTTCGAGGTCCGGCGTGAAGCAGCGCTCGATCAGGCTGCGCGCCGCGTCGATGCCGCCGTCGAGGAAGACGGCCGCGAGCATCGCTTCGAACAGATTGGCGAGCAGCGAATCCTTCTTTCGTCCGCCCGACTTTTCCTCGCCGACGCCGAGGAAGAGCACATCACCCATGCCGTACGATCGCGCCTTCGCGGCCAGACTGGTCGCGCTGACGAGGAATGCCTTCATCTTCGACAACGCGCCTTCGTCGAGATCGGGAAAACGGCGGAAGAGCAGATCGCCGATGACGAAGCCGAGGACGGAGTCACCGAGAAATTCGAAGGTCTCGTTGTCGCGCAACGAATCGTTCTTCGCTTCATGCGAGTACGACTTGTGAGTCAGCGCGCGCTTGAGAAAATCCTGGCTCTGAAAGCTGTAGCCAATGCGGGACTCGAACTCGGAAA
>JAXDIO010000018.1:0-11217 GCA_034663965.1 Thermoanaerobaculia bacterium
AAGCTCGTGCAGGGCATCACCGACGCGGCCACCGAACTGACTGGCGCGCACTTCGGCGCGTTTTTCTACAACGTCACCGACGACAAGGGCGAGTCGTACATGCTTTACACGATCTCCGGCGTGCCGCTCGAGGAGTTCTCGAAGTTTCCGATGCCGCGCAACACGGCGATTTTCGCGCCGACCTTTGCAGGCGCCGGCACCGTGCGCAGCGCGAACATTCAAAAGGATCCGCGCTACGGACACAGCGCGCCGTATCACGGAATGCCGGCGGGTCATCTTCCCGTCGTCAGCTATCTCGCCGTTCCTGTGATCACACGCGACGGCAACGTCCTCGGCGGACTCTTCTTCGGCCACGAAGAGGAGGGCGTCTTCTCCGATGCCGAGGAACGAATCGCCGAGGCGCTGGCAGCGCAGGCGGCGGTGGCGATCGACAACGCGAGGCTCTACCGCGCCCTTCGCGAGGATCGCGCGCGATCGGCCGCGAGCGAGAGGCGTTATCGCGCACTCGTTTTGACGACGCCGACGCCGCAGGCGGTCAGCGCCGCGAACGCCGGCGGCAATCGTGAAGAGGATTCGCCGTCCTGGCGCGCACTCACCGGCCAATCGTTCGAAGAGATGCGTGGCCGCGGATTTCTCGACGCGATTTCGCAAAGCGATCGCGAACGCGTCACGCGCGCATGGGACGACGCGATCGCCTCGCACGCTACATTCGACGAGCAGTACCGCCTCCGGCTCGCGGACGGCTCGTACCGCTGGTTCGCATCACGTGCCGTGCCGGTGTACGACGCGGAAGGCAACATCGGCGAGTGGGTCTCCACGACGACGGACGTTCACGATGCGAAAGTCAGCGACGACGCGCGCCGCTTCCTCGCCAAGGCGACGGAGCTTTTCTCCTCATCGCTCAACTACGAAGAAACGTTGAAGACTCTCACGTCCCTCGCGGTCCCCGAGCTTGCCGACTGGTGCACCGTCGACATCGCCGACGAAATGCACCCGCCGCATCGCCGGCTCGCCGTCGCGCACGTCGATCCCGCGAAGACCGAATACGCGTGGGAGTTGTATCGGAAGTATCCACCCGACCCGGAGAGCGATCAGGTCGGCGTGGTAATGCGCACCGGCAAACCGCAGCTCGTCTCGACGGTACCGGAAGGAATGTTCGAAGCGCTCGTGAAAGACGCGGAGCAACTGCGCATCGTGCATGAACTGGGGATCTTTTCGTGGATGATCGTGCCGCTCCGCTCGCGCGGCCGCGTGCTCGGCGCGATCTCATTCGTTTCATCAGACTCGCAACGCCGCTTCACGGAAGTCGATTTGCGCCACGCGGAGGAGTTCGCGCGCCGCGCGTCCGTGGCCATCGACAACGCCATGCTCTATCGCGATGCGCAGGAAGCGAATCGCGCCAAGGACGAGTTCCTGGCAACGCTCTCCCACGAGTTGCGCACGCCCATGACTTCGATCCTCGGATGGGCGCGGCTGCTGCGTATGGGCCTCCCGGCTGACGAAGAAGCCGGCGCTGTCGAAGCGATCGAGAAGAGCGCGCTAGTGCAAGCCCAACTCATCGACGACATCCTCGACGTGTCGCGCATCATCTCCGGCAAACTGCGCGTGGATCCCGTACCGGTCGACCTCCGTACGATCGCCGAGGCCGCGCTGACCACGGTGCATCCGGCGGCGCAGGCGAAAAACATCGAGATCCTGACGTCGTTTCCGCCCACGCTTCCTGCAGTCGCGGGCGACGAAGGCCGTCTGCAGCAGGTGATCTGGAATCTGCTGTCGAACGCAATCAAGTTCACGCCGCGCGGCGGCGCAGTCACGCTGCGCATCAACGCGGCCGGCTCGCTATTGCGCCTGACCGTGCAGGACACCGGCGAGGGCATCTCGGCGGACTTCCTGCCGCACGTCTTCGAAGCGTTTCGTCAGGCTGACAGTTCCACCACGCGCGTTCACGGCGGCATCGGCCTCGGCCTGGCCATCGTGCGCTACATCGTCGAGTTGCACGGCGGACGCGCGACTGTGGAAAGCGCCGGCGCCGGAATGGGATCGATCTTCACGGTCGAACTGCCTGTGCTGGAGTCGGCAATGCAGCTGTCACTTCACCCGGCCGAAACTGCCTCGCGTCATGTGCCCCCATCGGCTTCCCCGCTGCCCTCGCTCGACGGCATCAAGGTTCTCGCCATCGATGACCAGCCGTACACGCGCGACATCGTCGCCGCGATCCTCCGCCGTTGCGGCGCCGAGGTGACCACAGCATCCTCGGTGCGCGAGGGGCGGGAGTCCATGTCGCAGCAGGCGCCCGATGTCATCGTCTGCGACATCGCCATGCCGCAGGAAGACGGTTACGCCTTCGTCCGCGAGCTGCGCGCGAACCCCGACGCGCACATCGCCTCGCTGCCGGTCATCGCCCTGACCGCCTTCGGGCGCGCCGAAGATCAGGAAAGCGCCCTCGGCTCCGGCTTCGACGACTACCTCAAGAAACCGGTCGAACCAGCCGACCTGGCGAACGCAGTGCTGCGCGCACGGCGAACCTGACTCTTGGAAGAATACACCACGGCGTGGTATCGTTCGTACCAGTAAGAGTAAGAAAGGAGTGCCATGCGAATCACATCCAAAGGGCAGGTTACGATTCCGCAGGATGTCCGCGAGCAGTTCGGGCTTCTTCCCGATACGGAGGTCGACTTCGTCGTCAAACGAAATTCTGTTCAACTGGTGAAGGCTAAAAATCCGAAGAAGTTGACGCGAGGGGAAGCCCTCGTTCGGCAAATGAGGGGCAAGGCAGGCCCCGGCATGTCTACCGACGAGATCATGGCGCTCACCCGGAAGTAACGGTGTACACGCTCGTCGACAGCAACATCATCCTCGACGTGTTCACGGACGATCCTCAGTGGGCTGATTGGTCGTCCGAGGCGCTCTCATTCGCCTCAGACGAATCGACATTGGCGATCAATCCGATCATTTATGCCGAGGTGTCGGTTCGCGTGGCTTCCGTCGAAGACCTGAACGCCTTGCTTCCGGAGACGGGGTTTCGGCGCCTCGATCTGCCATATGAGGCTGGGTTCCTCGCGGGAAAGGCATTTCTGGCCTACCGGCGCCGTGGCGGAATCAGGTCCAACCCACTTGCCGATTTCTACATCGGCGCTCATGCAGCCGTGTCGGAAATGCGACTCCTGACGCGTGACGCACGCCGCTACCGTACCTACTTCCCGACGGTTCCCCTCATCGCACCCGAGCGAGCAACGCGGTAACACCGCCCTGCGCTAGCCCTTCCCGATCAACTGCCGCAATACGAACGGCAGAATCCCGCCGTGCTCGTAGTAGTCGACTTCGATGGGCGTGTCGATGCGGACGATGAGCGGGACGGTTTCCGTCGTTCCGTTCGTGCGATGGATGACCAGCGTTGCTTTCTGGCGCGGGCGAAGGTTGCCGGTGATTCCGATGATGTCGTAGGTCTCGGTGCCGTCGAGGGCGAGCGTTTGCGCGTTAGTGCCCTCTTCGAACTGCAGCGGGAGGACGCCCATGCCGACGAGGTTGGAGCGGTGGATGCGTTCGAAACTCTGCGTAACGACGGCGCGAACGCCGAGGAGTTTCGTGCCTTTGGCGGCCCAGTCGCGGGAGGAGCCGGTGCCGTACTCCTGGCCGGCGATGACCACGAGCGGCGTCCCTTCGTTCTGATACTGCATGGCCGCGTCGTAGATCGACATCTGCGTGCCATCGGGCTGGTGTTTCGTCACGCCGCCTTCGACGCCGGGCACCATCTGATTCTTGATGCGCACGTTGGCGAACGTGCCGCGCGTCATCACGCGGTCGTTGCCGCGGCGGGAGCCGTAGCTGTTGAAGTCTTCGACCGGGACGCCTTGCTCGATGAGGTACTTGCCGGCCGGCGAGTTCGCTTTGATCGAGCCCGCCGGGCTGATGTGATCCGTCGTCACGGAGTCGCCGAAGACGGCCAGCGCACGTGCGCCGGTGATGTCGGCAGCCTTGCCCATCCCCTTGTCGCTCGTGAAGAACGGCGGTTCCTGGATGTAGGTCGAGTTCTCGTCCCACGAATAGAGCAGTCCGCCCGTGGTCGGGATCTCATTCCAGAGCGGATTCTGATCGGCGAAGTTCGCGTAGAGCGTGCGGAACGACTCCGCATCGAGCGCGTTGGCCATGCATTCGCGGATCTCGTCCATCGTCGGCCAGATCTCGCGCAGATAGACATCCTCGCCGTGTGCTCCGCGGCCGATCGGTTCGTTGGCCATATCGATGTCGATGCGGCCGGCCAGCGCGAACGCGACCACGAGCGGCGGCGACATCAGAAAGTTCGCGCGGATGGATTGATGCACGCGCGCTTCGAAATTGCGGTTGCCGGAGAGGACGCTGACGCCGATGAGATCGTGCTGCGTGATGGCCTCTTCGATGCGCGGATCGAGCGGGCCGGAGTTGCCGATACAGGTCGTGCAGCCGTAGCCGACCGTGTAGAAGCCGAGCTGGTCGAGAAATGGTTGCAGGCCGCTGCGATGGTAGTAGTCGGTGACCACGCGCGAGCCGGGCGCGAGCGAGGTCTTGACCACGCGAGGAACGCGCAAGCCTTTCTCCACCGCCTTCTTGGCAAGCAACCCGGCGGCGAGCATCACCGACGGGTTCGAGGTGTTGGTGCACGAGGTGATCGCGGCGATGAGGACGTCGCCGTGGTGCAGCTCCGCCACGGCCATCGGGAACTCGTCGGCCAGTGAATCGGCGGCCACGCGGTCCGGCGTGGGCCGGTTGTTGAGCATCTCTTCTTCGGTGACGATGCTCGTGTTTTTCTTCTCCGACGCCAGCGCGTTCGGTGCGGTGCCCGAATCCTGTTCGCCGCCGCCGGTGATCGTGTGCTCCGGACCGGTCGAGGTGATCCCGACCAGCATCTTTCCGTGATGGCGATCGATCTCGCTCTGCGGCTTGCCATAGCCGACCGGCGCAGCCGTTTTGAGCATCTCCTGAAATTCGCGCTGGATGTCATCGAGCTCGATGCGGTCCTGCGGACGCTTCGGCCCGGCCACGCTCGCGACGACGCTGTTCAGATCGAGTTCCAGCACAGTCGTGTAATCGATGTCGCCAGCCTTCGGCATCCCGAACAATCCCTGCGCCTGGAAGTAGCCGCGCAACGCGTTGACCTGCGCCTCGCTGCGTCCGGTCATGAGCATGTAGCGGCAGGTCTCTTCATCGACCGGGAAGTAGCCCATCGTGGCGCCATACTCCGGCGCCATGTTCGCGATCGTGGCTCGGTCGGCAAGCGCCAGCGAGGCGGCGCCGTCGCCGAAGTACTCGACGAACTTGCCGACCACTTTGGCCTTGCGCAGCATCTCGGTGATGGTGAGCACGAGATCGGTGGCGGTGACGCCTTCGCGCAGCGAGCCTTTCAAATGAACGCCGACGACGTCCGGCGTCAAGAAATACACCGGCTGCCCGAGCATGCCCGCCTCGGCTTCGATCCCGCCGACGCCCCAGGCAACGATGCCCAGGCCGTTGATCATGGTGGTGTGCGAGTCGGTGCCGACCAGCGTGTCGGGATACCATACGCCGTCCTTCTCCAGCACGCCGCGCGCGAGGTACTCGAGGTTGACCTGATGCACGATGCCGATGCCCGGCGGCACGACGCCGAATCCGTTAAAGGCCTGCATCCCCCACTTCAGAAACTGGTAGCGCTGCTGATTGCGCTTGAACTCGACGTCCATGTTGAGCTGCAGCGCGTCGGGACGATTGGAGTAGTCGACCTGCACCGAGTGATCGACGACGAGGTCGACCGGCACGAGCGGCTCGATGATCTTCGGATCCACGCCGGCGCGCTGCGCGGCGGAACGCATCGCCGCGAGATCGACCAGCAACGGAACCCCGGTGAAGTCCTGCAGTAGCACGCGGGCGACCATGAACGGGATCTCATCCGTCCGTTCCGCGCGCGGCTGCCAATTCGCGAGCGTGCGCACATCGCGCTCGGCGATCTTCTTGCCGTCGACGTTGCGCAGCACTGACTCGAGCACGATGCGGATCGAGACGGGCAGCTTCGAGACGTTGCCAACGCCAGCCGCTTCCAGCTTCGGGAGCGAGTAAAACTGGCCGCGGCGCCCGTCGCCGAGGGGGAAGGAATCGAGAGTATTGAAGGTGTTGTGAGGCATTTCCATCCTCTGATGCGGAATGGCGCGTGAGGGAAATCGGCGCGCGAGCAGCGACTATATCAAAGCAATCTTGATATAACGTCGCCCTTCGAACGGAGGGCATCATGACCATTCGCGGCAAACAGGAGTTCCTGCAAACCTACGACGAGGAGCACGCCAGAACGATGAAGGTTCTGAAGGCATATCCGACCGACAAGCTCGATTTCCGTCCGCATCCGAAAGCGAAAACCGCGCGTGAGCTCGCCTTCGTCTTCACCCTCGAGCGCTACCTCGGCACGAAAGTCTGGACCGACGAGTTCGCGAAGAGCGCGCCGTCCGGTACGCCGCCAGCCCCGCCTGACAATTGGGACGAGTTCCTCACCGGCCTCGAAAAAGCGCATCACGATTTCCGCGACCTCGTCAGCGGCGCATCCGATGAGACGCTGTCAGAGAACGTCCACATGTTCAGCGGCCCGAAAACGATGGGCGAGATCTCGCGCAAGGATTGGATCTGGTTCCTCCTCCACGACCAGATCCACCACCGCGGCCAGTTCTCGGTGTATCTGAGAATGGTCGACGGAAAGGTTCCGTCGATCTACGGACCGAGCGCGGACGAACCGTGGATTTAAGAGGATCAGCAGACCAGCACGGCCGTGACTGGGCAATTCGCGCTAGCTCGCCAGGTTGCGCGCGGAGGCGCGCTGAACAATCCAGCCCCGCGCTCAGCGCCGCGCTCTGCGCGGGGTGCAAGGTCGTCGCGTAAACGGTGGCCGCGGAGGCGGCCACTACATTCCTGGGTGCATTTCGCACGACCGCGAGCATTTTGTTGCGGCCGCCTCCGCGGCCGCGAACTTCTGCGCACCACGCGTTCCCCGCGCCGAGCGCGGGGCTGGATTGTTCCGTGCGCCTTCGCGCGCGAACCTTACTGCGCGAACGCCGCCGCTTCCGCTAACCGCGCTTCGCTTTCGCCGTGGGCGCGGAGGAACGTGGCGGGATCGCTGAGGACGTTGCCCATGCGCATACCTTTGCGGATGGCGGTGAACGTCACTTTGCGCGTGGCCAACGCCGCGAGCAGGCCGAGGTGGGTTTTCATCCGGCCGTTGACCTGGTAGCGGACGTCGTTCGCGTGTTTCCAGAGGCCGGCGTATTCGCGGTAGAACTCGGCGAGCGGAAGCTTCGTCGGCAGGACCGTGTGGGCGATGTCGAACAGTTCCCAATCGCGCGTGTTGATCGTGTCCTGCGTCGCGTCCCAGAGATCGGTGCCGGGAAGCGGCGTGAGGACGGAGAAGCCGGAGTTGTAGGCGCCGGTGGCGTCGACCCACTGCTTCAGTTTTTCGAAGTCGGGGCGTTCCCAGGACGGATCGATGATGAAGTTCGGCGTGTAACCGATGTCTAGGTCCTGCAGGATCTTGATGGCGCGGTTGTTGTTGTCGGCGGTGTTTTTCTTGTTGACCGACTTCAACCCCGCGTCGTCGATCTTCTCGAGGCCGAGGAACACGGTCATGCGGCCGCACTCCTTCCATTGCTCGATGAGATCGGGGAACTTGCAGATGATGTCGCTGCGCGTCTGGATCGTGTAGTGCTTCTTGATGCCCGAGGCGGCGATCGCTTTGCCGAGTTCGCGGCCGCGCTTCACGTTCATCCAGAAAATGTCGTCGGTGATGAAGACGTTCGGCGCGTCGATCTGCTCCAGCTCTTTGACGACGCGGTCGGGCGACTTCTCGCGGAACGTGCTCTCGTGAAACTTCCAGACCGAACAGAAGTTGCACTTGAACGGGCAGCCGCGCGCGGTTTCGAGCAGGGCCAGCGGGCGGCGGAAGTTGATGTAGTACTCGGAGGCGTACTCCTTGATCAGATGCCGCGCCGGCATCGGCAGGTTGTCGATGTTGCCGCGGGCGGGCGCGTGGCCGGTGTCGATCGGACCACTCGGATTGTTGATAAGGAGACCCGGAACCGTGCGCAAGTCGCCCTTCTCCGCCCAGGCGGCGACGAGCGGCGTCATGACTTCTTCGCCATCGCCGACGACAACGATGTCGATGGCGGGCTTCAGGAACCAGCGAGGATCGCGTGAGGCATCGTGCCCACCGATGACGACGAGCACGTCGGGCATCTCGTCCTTGACCTGCTTCGCGAGGCGCAACGCGCGGAAACGTTCCGTCGTGAAGTTGCACTGGAGACCGACGATGTCCGGTCCGAACGCGCGCATCTTGGCGAGGCCGTGCTTGATGCCGTCGATGCGCATGTCGACGATCTGGCAGGTATGACCTTCGAGCTCGAGACCGCCGGCGACGCACTCCATGCCGAGTGGCTCGACGAACGTGATCATCTCCAGGCCGATGATGCCGCCGATCGGGGCTTTGAGAAACGAGATCTTCATGAGGGAGAGATGATAGACGAAAAGCCTTTCACGCGGAGGCGCGGGGACGCGGAGAACGTCAGCGGCGGCCTTGGGCGATCTTGACGGCCTCGGGCAGTTTTCGCAAGCGGAGCATGGCGATCGTGCCGAGGATGGGGCCGGGCGCGAGGAAGGCGAAGGCCCAGCGCCAGGTCACGGCGTGTTCGATCATCGGCATCAAACTGATCGACGCGGTGGTGATCAGAAATCCGACGCAGGTTTGGAGAGTGAGCGCGGTGCCGATGTAGCGCGGATCGGAAAGTTCCGTTACGCACGCGGAGAATTGCGCGGAATCGGCGACGACGGTCGCACCCCAGATCGCGGCGACGATGAGAAGCACAATCGCCGGACCGCCGAAGAGGAATCCGATGGCGATCGAGCATGCGCCGCTGGCAATCATCGCCGCGGATGCGACGACCGTGCGTCCGATCCGGTCGGCGTAGCGGCCGGCGATCACACATCCCACCGCTCCGCTGCCGATCACGACGAACGATCCCACCTCGGCGAGCCGCGGCGCCATGCTCGCGCGCAGCATCACCGGGATCCACGTCCACATCGCGTACAGCTCCCACATGTGGCCGAAGTAGCCGAAGTTCGCGAATCGCACAGCGCGATTGCGGACGATGTCTGTGGCCTGATGAAAATCGAACGGCTGATTGGGAAGTGCGAAAGGTCCGTCCTGCACGAACGCGAACACGATCAAGCCGCCGAGGAGCGCCAGCACCGAGGCGACGCCGACGTTGATCCGCCAGTTCTGCGATCCGATCGCGTTCACGAGATACGGCGACGCTTTGCCGAGCGTGAGCGCGCCGACGAGGACGCCGAGCGCGAAGCCGCGTCCTTCGCGAAACCAGGTGGCGATGATCTTCATCCCCGGCGGATAGACGCCCGCCAGAAAAACGCCGGTGAGAAATCGGAGGGCGATGGCAGTCGTCGCGTTGTGCGCAAACATCGCGAAAAGCGCATTGGTAATCGCACCGAGCAGCGCCGAAAACGCGAAGAGGCGCCGCACGTTGAGAACATCCGGCAGATTCGCGATCGCGCTGATCAGCGTGCCGGCGACGAAGCCGAGTTGCACTGCCAGCGTCAGCCACGACGTCGTCGCCGGCGTTAGGTGCCACTCGGATGCGATCTTCGGCGCGACTGCGGACGCGGTGAACCAAAGCGACATGCCGAGGAGCTCGGCCAGGCCGGTGAGCAGGAGGGCTCGCGTTCGCGTCATGCGGCGAAGCTTAACTTGCCGAAGGTAGACGGGTTCACGCGCGCCTTACGCCGCCATTTGCATCCGCATTTTTGATTTCGCGCGGATGTACATCGGGCCGATCGAGCCTAGCGGCAGGCCGGTGATCGCGCTGACTTCTTCGTACGCGTAGCCTTTGATCGCGATGAGGACGCAGAGCGCTCGCGACTCTTCGCTCAGCGAACCGAGCGCCTGGCGGAGAGCGATGTTGTCGTCGGATGAATCGATGTTCGTATCCGGAAGTTCGGCGAGCACGTCATTGCTGACGAAGGTCTCGCGGCGCCGCATCGATGCGCCGATCTGGCGCTTGCAGAGATTGGCGACGGTGCCGATCAGCCATGGCCGGGCCGTCCGAATCAACTCGCGTTTTTCGAGGAAGAGCAGCCAGGCCTGTTGTACGACTTCCTCCGCTTCGTCGGCGGAGAGTCCGTAGCGTTTGCGCGGGATCGAGTGGAGCAGTTTGCGCATGCCGAGGTGGAGTTGCTCGAGGTCGAGCGTCTCCTGCGCCCCGGCCAGTTTCTCGACTTCCGCCAGCAGGTCGGCGATCGCGCCGAGGATCGCTTCAGCCTGCGCCGGTTTGCGCATCACTTTCGTCGAACCGCGGCGGAGCACTTCCTCTTCGAGCTCGAACGTGGCGAATCCGGTGAGCGTGAGCACGCGCGAGCGCGGGCTGATGCGGCGGATGGCGTCGAGCAGTTCCAGCCCTTCGGCTTCCGTGTGCAGCCGCAGGTCAGCCACGATGACGGAGTAGAACGTATCGGCCATCAGCAACTCGGCGCCTCGGCGGTCGAAGGCGCCTCTGCTCTCGATCGCTTCGCACTGGAGGAGGCTGAGCAGGCCTTCCACGATCGCTTCCTCATCGTCCACTATCAGCACTCGTCCGGGCATCGTTCTCATTCTCCGACCAGATTGAGAGCACCGGAGATGCCGGTCCGAGCGATTGCGTAACCGCTGAATACGCAATGACTTCAGCTACGCGGGGCATTGCGGGCAGCTTTCGGAATCCGGAAAGAGACTGGAATCCGCACACGTTGGGGTCCCCTGCCGGAAGCACGCATCGACGGCGTTCAGAAGCTGTCGATACTCGAACGGCTTCTGGATCACCGCGAACGTGCCGAAGTCGCGATCGGACGACAGGCGCGAGTAGCCGCTGAGCAGAATCACGCGCCGCAGGAGTGCGGGATTCGTGAGCTTCCAGTAATCGGTGAGCCGTTCCCCGTCAAAGATCGGCATCTTCATGTCGAGCAGGATGACGCCGTAGTCGTCGTGCTTCAGCTCGACGGCATCGATGCCGTCGCGCATCAGTGCGACTTCGAAGCCCGCGGTTTCGAGCAACGCCTGCAGCAGTTCGCGGATGTGATCGTCGTCATCGATGACGAGCGCGCGCTTCTCGCGATCGCCGGTCATGACGCCACTTCCGCTTCCAGCTCGACCATCATTTCCAGGAGGTCGGCAACCTCGAACGGCTTCTG
>JAXDIO010000060.1:0-11220 GCA_034663965.1 Thermoanaerobaculia bacterium
TGACGCGGCTGAAGTGAAGTCGTTTCACGCAATCTGCTCCGATGATGGTGAGATTCGGACGGTGCCGATGAAGAACGCCGCTCTCGCGCGCCGGCAGGTCCTGACGTTCTAGACGAATCGGGAGAGCGCGCCGTTACATGCGAGAATAGGCCGCCGGTCTGAACCCGGGCCCGGCGCGAAAACTTCCGGCCGCCAACACGCGCGAGCTGCTCATGCAAATGCAGGCGTCTAAACAAGATCCGCTGACGTTCTCGAAGATGGCCGGCGGCGGCAACGACTTCGTGATCATCGACAACCGCTCCGGCCGGATCGGCGATGCGGAGCCGCTGACACGCCGCATCTGCACGCCCCATTTATCCGTCGGCGCCGACGGGTTGATCCTGATCGAGAACACCAACCGGGCCACGTTCCGGATGCGCTATCTGAACGCGGACGGATCGCCGGCCGACTTCTGCGCGAACGGGACGCGCTGCGCGGCGCGGTTCGCGTATGTGAACGTGATCGCTCCGAAGAAGATGACCATCGAAACCGGCGCGGGGATCATCGGCGCCGAGGTGAGCGATGGGGGACATGTGACGCTGTCGCTGCAGCCGCCGCATTCGTTCGTGGCCGATCGTCCGCTGCGCATTGGCGAAACGGTCGTGCGCGGGAGCTCGATCATCGTCGGCGTGCCGCACTACGTCCTGTTTCTTCGCGAGGAGCTTTGGTCGCAGGACATCGTCCCGTTGGGCCGTGCGCTGCGCATGCATCCCGATCTGCAGCCGGCCGGGGCGAATATCAACTTCGTCGTCGTCCGCGATGCGAACGCGATCGAGGTGCGCACATACGAGCGCGGGGTGGAGGCGGAGACGCTTTCGTGCGGCTCGGGCGTGGTGGCGTCGGCGGTGACGAGCGCGCTGTTCGGGAAGACGACCTCGCCGGTGAAAGTGCTGACGCGCAGCGGCATCACACTCGAGGTTTCGTTCACGCTCGACGGCGGCACGCCGCGCGGCGTGCAGCTCCGCGGCGACGCGCGCATCGTCTACCGCGCCACGATGACGCCGGAGACGGTGGAAGGTTTCGATCCGGAGTGGGTCCGCAATCCTGTCGAGAACGTGGTGTGCTGACGACGACGCCGATCGACGCGCATCTCCCGCTCGTGATCGCGCTGGTGCTGGCCTGCGCCTGGGCCGCGCGCGGCACGGGGTGGGCGGCGGCGATTCAGTGCGCGGTGCCGCTGCTGATCGCGGCAATGATGACGATCGCGGACGAGCGTACGCGGCTGATGGCGTACGGGATCATCGTTGCGGCAGCGTTTGCGGCTGCAGTCATCGCGACAGCGTACGAAACGGAGCGCTCGCGTCTCGCCGGCTGGCCCGGCGGCGTCTCGCCGCCGATGGTGGTGCTCGCGATTGTGGGCGTCATCATCCTCCGTTGGATTCCGCTGCGCGATGTTCACGTCGTGAAGGAGCTGATACTCCTTGCGGGCTGCGTCATTCTTCTATTCGTCATTCGGCGGCGAGACGCCGCCGAGCCAGCCGGCGAGACGCCAGCGCTCCTGGCCGTCCTCGTTCTCGCCGCCGTGACGCCAATCCCGCCCGGCAAGATGGCGCTGCTGCCGCTGACCGCTGCGGCGCTCGTGTTCGTCACGCGCCGCGTGCCGCAGGTTGCGGTTGCGGCGTTCTTCCTCATCTGCGCATTCTTCGCGCGCTACTCGCTGGCAACGATCTACATCGCCATGGCGATCGTTTTCCTCACGCCGTTGCTCCATCGCGTGAAGCCGCTGACCTTCGCCACAGCCATCACCATCTTCGCGCTCTGGCCCTGGAGCGGGATCATCGCGAGGGCGTTGCCAATCGTTCGCAACTACGAACCGACGGGTGACCTACGTCCGGTCGGAGTCGCGCTCGCGCCGTCGGAAGCGAGGACGATCGATGTCCCGCCGCACGTGCGGCTTGCCGTCGTGACCATGAGCGGGGGACAGATGGAGCGGCTCAAACGAGGACGCGTCGCCGGCACGATCGAAGCGACGGACACCCGCGGAAACAAGATCACGCGTCCGATCAGCATTGGCGACATCGCCGATTTCGGGTTCACGCGCCGCGAGCAGTTCTTCGCCTCGCGCAACGCTCTGCCGCGATTCTCGCCGGGCGAGATTCGCGGTTACGGCGCGAACGCCTGGGTGTGGGGCGGCGGCTGCGCGGCCATTGCGTCGCCGGCCGATATCACCTCTCTTCGCGTCATCGCCGCGCCCAACCTTCCGCACGACGCCCATCTGCAGATTGATTCGGTCGAGTTTCCGGCGCGATGACGCTGCTCTTCATCGTTGCCGCCATCGGCATCCCGCTCGTCGCGCTGCGCGGACGCTCGTTGCGCCGCTGTTTCGAAGTGCAGTTCGCGGCGCTGATCGTTTTCGCCGGCCTGGCCGCATTCGGACGCGTGCTGCGAATCGAGGTCGATCCGTATCTAACCCTCGTCGCCGCGGGCGTGCTGTTCCTCGCCATCCCGCTTGGATTCCTCGCGTTCGCGGACGAAATCCGTTGGAGCGGGAACCGCGCCTTCGTCATCGCCGCCATCGGCTATGCGCTCATGATCCCGCTCCAGCTTCAGACTCCGATCGACGGCGACGAGCCGTACTACCTCTTGATGACGGAGTCGCTCGTACGCGATCACGATCTCGATCTCACGAATCAATATCGCGGAATCATCCGCTTCGATGCCGGCCGCCCCGATCTCCTGCCGCAGCCCGGCGACCCGCGCGGACCGCACGGTGAGCAGTACTCGCGGCACGAGCCGTTCCTGCCGATCCTGATGATGCCCGGCTACGCAGTTGGAGGCCTCCCCGGCGCGCTCGCAATCATCGCGCTGGTCGGCGCGCTGCTGGCTCGTTCGACGATCCGTTTCCTCGAAGACGAAGGGATCAGCGACGCCACAATTCGCGTCCTCTTTCCGCTGATCGCGTTCGGACCGCCGGTCGTTTTTTATTCGACGAGAATCTGGCCCGAGGTGCCGGCGGCGTTCTGTTTCCTCGAGGCGGTGCGCGGCATCCGCCAGCGCCGTCCGCCGCGCTGGATCGCGGCGATCTTCGCGCTGGTGCTGCTGAAAATTCGCTTCGGCCTGCTCGCCGTCGTGCTGCTCATTCGCGTCCTGCGCACGAAACGCCAGCTTGCCATCGCCGCCGCGGTCATCGCCGTGCCGCTCGTCATCGCATGGATGATCTCCGGCAACGCCATGAACACGCACTCCTTCCGCGAGCTGCTCCCGAGCGGCGCGATCTTTTACTGGCTCGGTCTCTTCGGCCTGATTCTCGACGGCGCCGCCGGCATCGTGTTTCAGGCGCCGCTCTACGCGCTGGCGATCCTCGCTCTCCCGCGCTGGCGCTCCATGCCCCACGGCTTCCGCCTCGGCATGTCCGCGTCGTTGCTCTACATTCTCTATTTGATCCCGCGCTCCGAATGGCACGGCGGCTGGTCGCCCCCGCTCCGTTACATCGTCGTCCTGATGCCGATCCTCGCCCTTGGCGCCGCAACAATCTGGGAACGCATCGGCGCCGGCACCCGCGCCGTCATCGCGCTGTGGACGCTGATGCTGGTCATCCACGGAGCCGCGTTCCCCTGGCGCCTCTTCCATCTAGCCACCGGCGAAAACTTCATCGGCGAGTCGCTGAGCACGATCTGGAAGAGCGACTTCTCGCGTCTGATGCCGAGCTTCATCCGGCCGAACATGGCAGCCCTCGTTGGAAGCGTCCTGCTGGTTGTAGCGATGGCGGTGACTGTCATCCTGATCCGCCGGAGGCGCGGAGCCGAAGGCGGAGCGCCGCAGGACGGTCGAAGGACCCCCCAATTGCAACCCGGGAGGGCGGCGGCCTTTCACGAGGCAAGCACTGAGGGGGTCCTTCGACCGTCCTCCGCTGCTCCGGCTTCGCCTTCGCAGCTCCGGCGGCTCAGGATGACAGTGCCTGCACCTTTACTTTTCGCCGCGATCCTCCTCGCCGCGTTTACCTACGGCCGCCAACCCGCTGATCGCATCGAATTCGAAGACGCGCACGTCACGCACAACGGCGGCGAGATTTTCCCCGCCGAGTGGACGGTGGCCCGTTTTCTCTACCAGGGCGGTTGGATCGTCCGCCGCGGCGATTCGCTCTCGTTCCTCGCGAAAGCGGGACGATCGACAATCCGCTATCAATCGCAAACCGGCGCGACGATCGAAGTGCGGGGTCAGGCCTTCGTTTTCCCTCCGACTGGTTCCAACTACGGTTATTTGCCAGTCCATCTCTCCACGACGGGACGAACGACGTTGCGCTGCATCGACGGAAGCGCGAACCTCGACTGGATGCGCCATGAGTGACGTCTCCATCATCGTCCTCGACATCGATGGCGGCGACATGCTCCGCGCCTGCCTCGACTCCATCGCCGCGCAGACGCTTCCGCCGCGCGAGGTAATCGTGTTCGACAACGGCTCGCGGATTCCGGTCGCGGAGCGCATCGCCTTCCGTCACGGTCTGCATATCTTTCGTTCCGAAACCAACCTCGGCTTCGCCGGCGGCAACAACGCCGCGTATCGTCATGCAACCGGCGACTACATCGCGCTCATCAACAATGACGTGATCCTCGATCGCGACTGGCTCGCGGCAGTAACCGCGGCACTCAATGACGATCCGAAACTTGCCGCTGTCCAAACGATCCTTCGCCGCGATGAGACCACGATCGACGGCGCCGGCATCGACATCAGCGACGGGACATTTCGGCAGGCAAGCCAGGGTGCGGGAGTCGGGAGTCGGGAGTCGGGAGTCGGAGTGAATTCAATCCCTCTCGCTACGATCGCCGACCCCCGACCCCCGACCCCCGCCTGGGGCGTCTCCGCAACCGCCGCGCTTTACCGCCGCGAGGCGCTCGGCGAGACGATCTTCGACGAGACGTTCTTCGCGTACTACGAGGACGTCGATCTCTGCGCGCGGCTTCACGAAACGGGATGGCGCACCGAGGTGCTGCCGGTCATCAAGGCCACGCATCGCGGCTCGCAATCGGCCTCAATTCTCGGAGGCGACGCGTTAAGACTCCGCACGCGAAATCGCTATCTCGTCGCGCGAAGGCATCGTGGCGTCGGACGCATCGGGGCATTACTGCTCGAAGATCTCAAGCTCGCACTGCGCGGACGCACCTCCCTGCGCGGAATGTGGCAGGGACTCTTCACGCGATAAAGTGCGCGGCCATGTTTGGGGTCGTGGTGCACACGCCGGACGTCGTCGGCGAGCGGATGGCGGGGCCGGCGATTCGCGCGTGGCACTTCGCGACCGAGCTGGCCAGGCACTTCACGACCACCCTGGTCTGCAAGCGGGAAGGGGAGTTACCCTCGGCCAGCGACTTTCGCGTCGCCGAGCGCGGCAGCGCCGAGGCGCTCGTGGCGATGCGGGCGGCCAGCGTTGTAGTCGGACAGCCGGCGCGCGGATTCGGACGGCAGCGGCGCGAGCAGCGTGTCGTCTACGATCTCTTCGATCCCGTTCTGCTCGAGTTGCGTGAGATGTATGGCCGGCATCCGTCGATGCGGCAACGCATCCACCTCGCCGCCGAAGGGTGGCGCGTGCATCGCGCGATGTCCGAAGGCGATTTGCTGATCGTCGCGGCGGCGAAACAGCGCGAGCTGTATGCGGATGCGACAGCGCCGATCATCGAAATCCCCTTCGGCGTCGAAGACATCCCCGTCACCTCGGACGACGAGCGCGAGAACATCATTCTCTGGGGCGGCGGGACTTGGGAGTGGCTCGATCCGGCTATTGCCGCCGAGGCGGTGGTGGAGGCCAATCGGCGCGGCGTTGATTGCCGGCTGCTTTTTCTCGGGCGCGCGCGGCCGAACCGGCACAGCGTCGATCGCCGCCGCGAAGACCGGCTCGACGCGATCATCGCCGCCAGTGCACCGTTCGTGCAGGCCAACGATGCGTGGACTCCGTATCGCGATCGGCTGTCGTGGCTGCGCCGGAGCAAAGCCGCTATCATGCTTCACCGTCCGACGGCGGAGGCCGCGTACTCGATTCGCACGCGGCTGTTCGACGCCATCGCGGCGGCGGTTCCGGTGATCACGACGGAAAATGGATTCGCGGCGGAGCTGGTCGCGGCAGAAGGTTTGGGCGTAGTCGTGCCGGCGTCGGATGCGGCGGCGGTCGCGGACGGAATCGAAAAACTGATTCGAGACGACGATTTTTACGCGGCGTGCGTATCTAACCTGATCCGCATCCAGCCGAGGTTTGCGTGGGACGTAGTGACGCGGCCGCTGATCGAGGCAATCAACGAATGGCAGAGGCAACCCGAACGCTGAATCATGACGAGCGCATCCTGCGCGGCGTTTCAACGCGCCCGCTCGATCTCTCGATCGCGATCGTGACATGGAACAGCGAGCGCTGGATTGCGCGCTGCCTGCAATCGATCGCCGCCGCGTGCGGCAGTCTGGCGTACGAGGTCGTGATCTACGACAACGCGTCCGCGGACAAAACGTTGACGGTGATCGGCGATCACGTCGAAGTGATCCGCGGCACTGCGAACCTCGGCTTCGCCGCCGGCGTCAATCGCGTGGCCACGCGCACGAGTGGCCGCTACCTCTTTCTGTTGAATCCCGATTGCGAGCTCGAGCCGGGTGCGCTGGAAACGCTGGTCGAATTTCTTGACGCGAATCCCGTCGTCGCCGCCGCGGCGCCGCTGTTGTCGGACGAAGCGGGCGACTCGCAGCGCGAGTTTCAACTGCGCCGTCTGCCGACGCTCGGGACGCTCGTCAGCGAAGTCTTCGGCATCGACAAGCTCTTTCCCGCCAATCGCACCACCGCGCGTTACCGCTACCGCGAGCTGGAATTGACGCATCCGCAGCCGGTCGAGCAGCCGGCGGCCGCGGCGCTGCTGCTTCGGCGCGAGGTGTTCGCCGAGGTCGGAGCGTTTGATGAACAGTTCGCGCCGGCGTGGTTCGAGGACGTCGACTACTGCCGGCGTTTGGCGGAAGCGGGACACACGATCTTCGTCGTTCCGGCGGCGCGGGCGCGGCACTTCGGCGGCGCCAGCCTCGAACACGTTCCGTTCGCCGAATTCATCGCGCTCTGGTATCGCAACATGTGGCTCTACGCGCGCAAGTGGCTGTCGCCGGGGCGAGCCGAGGCGTTGCGATGGGCGATCGTGATCGGGATGTTGCTCAGGATTCCTCCCGCGCTCGCCGGAATCGCCTACCGCCGCCTCGGGCGCTGGACGGCGGCGCGCGCATACGCGGGCGTGATGCGCAAGGCGTTCAACCGATGGAGCGGCGCCTGACGAACGGGCTGGTCTCGGTCGTCATCGTCACCTGGAACAGCGCACCGTTTCTCCGCCGCTGCCTCGCCGCGCTCGCCGCGCAGACGTATCGATCGATTGAGCTGATCCACGTCGACAACGCCTCGTCTGACGATTCCGTGGCCACCGTTCGTGAGTGCGCGACGGCACAACACATCATTAATGATACGAACCGCGGTTTCAGCGCCGCGGTGAATCAGGCCGTACGGGTGGCAAACGGCGAGTTCGTACTCTTGCTGAATCCGGACGCGTACCTGGAACCCGATTACGTTTCCTCGCTCGTCGGCGCGTTGACAGGTTTCGGGATGGCTACGGGAAAACTTCTGCAAGCTGAAACGAAACTCGTCGACAGCAAAGGCATCCGCATGACGCGTTCCGGCCGCCACTTCGATATCGGACAAGGGAGTCGGGAGTCGGGAGTCGGAAGACGGAGAGTAGGACCTCGGTCTCCGACCCCCGACCCCCGACCCCCGACACCCCAACTGAAGTCTTCGGCGTCTCCGGCGCCGCAGCAATGTACAAACGCTCCTTCATCACCGACGTCACCATCGGCGGTGAATTTCTCGACGAAGATTTCTTCGCCTTTCGCGAGGATGCCGACATCGCCTGGCGCGGGCGACTCTTCGGATGGCGGGCCGTCTATGTGCCGGAAGCGATCGCGCATCACGTGCGTACCGTCACGCCGGAAAAGCGGCGAGCGCTGCCGGCCCTCATCAACATGCACGGCGTCAAGAACCGCTTCCTGCTGCGCCTGAAAAACGAGGGTCTGTATCTCGCGATCCGCAACGCACCGTTCGAGTTGACGCGCGATCTGATCGTGATCCTGGCAACACTCACGATCGAGCGCAGCTCGCTTCCGGCGCTGACATGGCTGTGGAAGAATCGCCGGCGGATCATGGAGAAACGCCGCGCCATTCAGAGCCGCCGCCGCGTCTCCGACCGCGATCTGGCCGGATGGTTCGTTTGAAGATCGCCATCGCCGGTACGCGCGGCATCCCGGCGCGCTACGGCGGCTTCGAGACATTCGCCGAGGAGTTGTCGGCGCGGCTGGTGGAACGCGGACACGAGGTGGCGGTGTATTGCAGAGAAGCCGGGAGTCGGGAGTCGGGAGTCGGGAGTCGGAGTGGACATGGCGCCGTAGATCCGACCCCCGACCCCCGACCCCCGACTCCCGTGCGCCGCATCGTCCTTCCCGCCATTCGCCACAAATACTTCGAGACTGTCAGCCACACGCTCCTCTCTTCGCTTGATGCGCTACGAAGAGACTTCGACGTCGTCCTTCTCTGCAACGCCGCGAACGCGTTCGTTCTCCCGCTGCTGCGATCCGCGCGGATTCCCGTCGCCATCAACGTCGACGGCATCGAACGCCATCGCCGCAAGTGGAACGTGGCAGGCAAGTTCGTCTACGCGATCGGTGAGTCCTTCTCGGCGCTCTTCGCGAACAAGGTCGTCGCCGACGCGAACGTAATCGCCGAGTACTACCGAAGCCGCTACGGCATCGAGCCGGTCACGATTCCGTACGGTGCGGAGTTCCCGTCCGAGGACGACAGCGATATGCTCGCGCGCCTCGGAGTCGAGCCACAGAACTACATCCTCTACGTCAGCCGCTTCGAACCGGAGAACAATCCGCTGGAAGTCGTCGAGGCGTACGAGACCGCCGCGGGTGTCGGGTGTCGGGTGTCGGGTGTCGGGAACTCAGAAATACGACTCCCGACCCCCGACTCCCGACTCCCGAAACTCATCATGCTCGGCGCCGCCGCCTACGCCCGCGAACTCGATGAAGCGCTGAAACGCCACGCCTCCGATCGCATCCTCTTTCCCGGCGCACTCTACGGCCCCGACTACCGGACCCTGCAGCGCAATGCGCTCATCTACATTCAGGCCACGGAAGTCGGCGGCACTCATCCCGCCATGATCGAGGCGATGGCCTCGGGTGGCTGCGTCCTCGCGCACGACACCCCCGAGAACCGGGAAGTGGGAGGGGATGCCGTCGGTTACTTCCGCCTGCGTCCCTCCGAAACTCTCTCAGGCACACTTCGAGAATTCCTCGAATCGCCGGCGTTGCGCGAGCAGATGAAGAGCGCTGCCCGCGCGCGAGCAGGCGAGCGGTACAGCTGGAGTGCGGTGACGGATGCGTACGAGCGGCTTTTCGAGGAAATCGCGCGGGGTAGACGTTAGAGAATTCATTTCCGTATACCGGACGGACGCCAGTGCAGTACATTCGGGGACGCACGTGGCCAAGAGGTTGAATGCTTAAAGAAAAAGCGCGCATGATCGCGAGGGTCGTCTATGTTGCCGACCTGGCGCTCACGACGGCTGCCTTCTTTGCCGCGTTCTTCATCCGCGATCTGATCCTGCCGAAGATCGCGCCTTCGCAGTTTCCCACCGGCCTCTTCCCGCTGCGCGACTACATCAAGATCTATCCGGTCGTCCTGATCCTATGGTCGATTCTGCTCTTCACCTACCACAGCTATCACAGCCACCGCACCGTGCCACTGCTGCGCGAGGCGCTGACGGCAATACGCGTCGTCTTCGTCGGCAACGCCATCCTGGCCACGCTCGCCTACCTGCTGCCGTTACGCCAGCTGTCGCGCGCCTGGTTCATTCTCTTCGGCGTCCTCGCCGCGCTGCTGCTCGTGCTCGAGAAAGTGGTGGTGCGCGTCATCGCCCGCTACGTCCGCGCAAAGGGGATGAACTATCGAACGATCCTCATCGTTGGCACCGGCCGCCGCGCGATCGAAGTTGCCCGCACGATCGAAGGACACAAGTACTGGGGCTACAAGATCCTCGGATTCGTCTCGGACGGACATCGCCTGTCGAACGGCTGGGCGCGTTTCCGCGTGTACGGTAGCGTTCCCGATCTTCGCCGGCTCCTCGAAGGCGGCCAGTTCGCCGAGCCGATCGACGAGATCGTCTTCGCCGTCACGCGCAAGAAGCTCGACGAGATGAAGCAAATCTTCCTGATGTGCGAAGAGCTCGGCATCCGCACCCGCGTGGCCATGAACTTTTTCCCCAACCGTGTGGCCCGCGTCGAGCTGGAAGAGCTGGAAGGGATTCCGTTCCTCACCTTCACGACCACGCCGTCGAACGAATCACAGCTTGCGCTCAAACGGCTGCTCGACGTCGCCGTCTCGATGCTGCTCCTGCTTCTCTCGCTTCCCGTCATCGGCATCGCTGCGATCGCCATCAAGCTGTCGTCGCCAGGCTCGGTCTTTTTCAAACAGAAGCGGATGGGACTGAACGGCCGCGTCTTCACGCTCGTCAAGTTCCGGACGATGTTCGAGGATGCGCTCGAACGCCGCGGCGAGGTCACGCACTTAAATCAGATGACGGGACCGGTGTTCAAAGCGAAATCGGATCCGCGCATCACCGCCTTCGGCCGCGTCCTGCGCAAGTTTTCGCTCGACGAACTGCCGCAGCTGTGGAACGTGCTCAAGGGCGACATGAGCCTCGTCGGTCCGCGCCCTCCAATCCCCGAAGAGGTCGCGGCGTATCACCGGTGGCATCGGAGGCGGCTGTCGATGAAGCCGGGTCTGACGTGTCTCTGGCAGGTGAGCGGCCGCAACAACGTCGACTTCGATCGCTGGATGCAGCTCGACCTGCAGTACATCGACAACTGGTCGCCGTCGCTCGATTTCAAGATCCTCCTGCGCACGATTCCGGCCGTGTTGTCAGGTCGCGGCGCGTCGTAGCGAGTAGCGACGGCGGCCCGCCGGCTGGACCGCCGCCGGCTCGGCGGCACTCACGGATGAGCCACAATAGCGCGCTGTGAATCTCCGCCGCGTTCTCACCCTTCTCTGTCTGGCCGCAATCGTGGTCCTCGGTGCCGGCTCCAGGCTGCTGGAACTGCCGTTCATCGATCGAGCGGAGTCCGTGCGGGCGATGACGTGGTATCCCGACCGCGATTGGCCCGACTACCCGCGCTTCCTCGAAGGCG
>JAXDIO010000065.1:0-24968 GCA_034663965.1 Thermoanaerobaculia bacterium
TTCTTCGCGCCGCACATGGGCAACATCGCCTACAACGCCATCGACGGCTTGCTGCGCGCGATCTTCTTCTTCGTTTACATCCTCTCGATCTCGTTCATGGACGAGATCAAGCGCGTCTTCCAGTACCACGGCGCCGAACACAAGACGGTCTACACGTTCGAAGCGAACGAGGAACTGACGGTCGAGAACGCGCGCACGAAGTCGACGCTCCATCCGCGCTGCGGAACCAGCTTCCTGATGTTCGTGATGGCCATCTCGATCCTGGTCTTCTCGCTGGTGCCGTCGACGGTGCCGTTCGCGGTCAAGTTCCTGGCGCGCGTGGTGCTGATCCCGCTCATCGCCGGCCTCGCATACGAGGTCATCCGCTTCTCCGCACGCCATCTCAACAATCCGGTCTGCCGTCTGCTGACGCGTCCGGGCATGCTCCTGCAGAAGATCACCACCAAAGAGCCCGACGACCTCCAGCTGGCCGTCGCCATCACCGCGTTGAAAGAAGCGCTGATGTTCGACGCGGTGGACGAAACCCTGGCCGCCGTCGCTTAGCTACGCTTCTGGAATCGACCGTGGGAAGGCGCATGACGCGCCTTCCCATTTTTGTTTTTGGCAGGATTGCACCATGTACGAAAAACTCGACGAGATCGAAAAACGCTACGAAGAGCTGCAACAGAAGATGGCCGACCCCGGTGTGGCCACGGACGTCGCTGTCTTCCGCGACACGATGAAAGCCGTCTCGGAGATCGACGACGTCGTATTCAAATATCGCGAGCTCAAAGACATCAACAAACGTCTGGCCGACGCGCGCGAGATGCTGAAGTCCGACGACGACATGCGCGAGCTTGCGGAGATGGAGATCGCCGAGCTGGAGCCGAAAGCGCCCGCGCTGGAGAAAGAGATTCAGCTCCTGCTGCAGCCGAAAGATCCGAACGACGACAAGAATGTCTTCGTCGAAATCCGCGCCGGCACCGGCGGCGATGAGGCGTCGCTCTTCGCTGCCGAGATCATGCGCATGTACATCCGCTACGCCGAAATGCACCGCTGGAAGGTCGACATGACCGATGCGAACTACTCCTCGGTCAACGGCATCAAAGACGCGACGCTGCTCATCGAAGGCAACAAGGTCTATTCGAAGCTGAAATTCGAGTCGGGCGTGCACCGCGTGCAGCGCGTCCCGCAGACCGAGACGCAGGGCCGCATCCACACGTCGGCGATCACCGTGGCCGTGCTGCCGGAGGTCGAAGACATCGACATCCAGGTCAACGAAAAGGACCTGCGCATCGACACGTTCTGTTCGTCAGGTCCAGGCGGCCAGTCGGTCAACACGACCTACTCCGCCGTACGCATGACTCATCTTCCGTCCGGCGTGGTCGTCTCGTGTCAGGACGAGAAGTCGCAAATCAAGAACCGCCAGAAAGCGCTGAAAGTGCTCAAGGCGCGGCTCTACGACATCGAGCGCCAGAAGCGCGAGGACGAGCTGTCCGCGACGCGCAAAGGCCTGATCGGCAACGGCGACCGTTCCGAAAAGATCCGCACATACAACTTCCCGCAGGACCGCGTCACCGATCATCGAATCGGACTGACCGTCCACAACCTCCCCGACATCATGAACGGCAATCTCGACGTCCTCCTCGATCCGCTCAGCGGCCACTTCCAGGCCGAGAAACTGCGCGAGGCGGTCGAGGCACGGTAAGATTTCGCCATGTCGCGAACATTCGAAGAAGTGCGGGATCAGGCGATGGCGTTGACCCCCGAAGAGCGTGGACATCTCGCCGAGGAATTGCTCGACAGTGTCGAGTCCGACGAAGGCATCGAGTGGGATGACGAGTACTCGGCGGAGATCCAGCGACGGGTCGAAGAGATCGACGCAGGAACCGCAGAGACAATCGATTCTGACCACGCGATCGCCAACTTGCGACGGCTCCTTGACGATGCGCGCCAGACATCATCGCGCCGCTGATCAAGAACTGGCCGAAGCGACGATCTACCACGATCGCGAACGCAAGGGCTACGGCGACCGGTTTGTTGCCGCCTTCCTCGCCGCCCGAGACTTCCTCCTTCAATTTCCGAACTCAGGAAAGCCGGGGGTTCGCGGAACACGCAGTTGGAAAATCATGGGGTTCCGGTACCACATCATCTATGTCATTCGTGGCGAGGTCATTTTCATCGTCGCCGTGGCGCATGACCGCCGCCGTCCCGGTTATTGGCTCTCCCGCTTGCGCTGAAGCTGGTCGGGACTCGGGCAGCGCTCATTGCCACTAAAAGGTTGAGAGGCTGCGCGAGGCGGTCGAGGCACGGTAGACTTGGCGCCATCTCCTGAAAGAAGGCGCTCTCGCTTCCCACAAGGCTGGCCATGAAAATTCTCCACATTTCCGACGATCGCCGACACCAGCTCTCCTCGATCGGGGCATTCATTCTGGTTTTGGGCGTTGTCGCCGCGCTTGTCACGGTGGTGCTCGTTCGCTTTGGCAGCGTGGTCTACAACAAGCCGTACGGTTTCGACGCCATCGATGCGGCAGTCAAATGGTTCGATCCGTCGTTCTTCGTCTACAACCTGCTGCTCTGCGCGTTCGCCGTACTGATCGTTCCGTTCCTGACGATTCATTACGTTGCGTCGATGCGGCGCGAAAAAATGCGGCGTCTCACGCGTGAGCTGTGCGGCGGCCGTCCGGCCGGCGGCAA
The DNA here is from genome assembly GCA_034663965.1 of Thermoanaerobaculia bacterium. Lineage (GTDB taxonomy): Bacteria > Acidobacteriota > Thermoanaerobaculia > Gp7-AA8 > Gp7-AA8 > JADGNZ01. The sequence goes on from JAXDIO010000065.1 coordinate 2,677, forward strand.
GCACGAGACGCCGCTGTTGGGCGATGACGAACCCCACTGTGAGCAATACATCCGCACGCTGATCCGCCCGCAGTTCCGGCTGATCAACTATCTGCCCAGCATGCTGGGGATGTCGGCGACGGTGGCGTTTGGAATCTCCATCCTGCTCTTGGCGAAGCCGGTCTATATCGCGCCGGATGCCGTCCACACTCTCGGGCCGAACGGCGTGAACTATGCCGCCGGCGCGAACATGCTCCTTCTCGGACCGAACGTCGCCTTTTACTCGGCTCCCGATCCGGCCACGTTCCGGCAGGTGCTGACCTCGCTCTGCGCGTTCCAGTTCGGCTTTCTCGGCGCGTTCGTCTACGCGATCAGCAGTCTGGTGTGGAGCTACTTCAACGTCGATCTCACGCCTCACACGCTTGTGGCGGGATCGGTCCGCATGGTGACGGCGAGCGTGCTCGCGATCGTGCTCAGTTTCTTCATCCCCTTCATGCCCGCGTTCAAAGGAAATGACAGTTACTTCGTGCAGATGCTGCCCGTGGCGGCCTTTTTCCTCGGATATTTTCCGGACCGCGCTCTCGTTCTTCTCCAGCGCGCGGGCGGCATCCTTCTACAACTCAAGACCGATTACGCGTCATTGCCGATGCACTACCTTCCGGGCATCGGCATCAGCGACGAGGGGCGGCTCGGCTACGAGGGCTTCTCCAATCTCGAACAGGTCGAACATAGCGATCCGCTCGACCTCGCAATCCGCACCGGTTACTCGTACACGCAGCTCAACAGTTGGCGGGAGCAGGCCTGGCTGGCAAGCCGGCTTCGCGAGCAGTATCCGAAGTGGATCCTGTGCACCGGCATCCTCGGCCGCGATGAACTGATGACTTACTTCCAACGCGAGGCTCGCCGCATCGAAGACGCGATCAGCGAGTTGAGCGCGGAATCCGGTGTACCGAAGGTGAAACTGCAGGCGCTCCATCTGCTGCTCTGCAAACCGCACGCGGCGAAAGACGTCGTGAACGTATTCGGGCCCAAGGTCACCGTCATCGGGCCAGAGCCGCTACCGACTCCAACCACCGAAGCGCCGCCGGCGAAGTGAACGACTCGGCAATCGGCAGGCGTTAGCGCAGCATCGGCGCGAGCCAGGCGAAGCGCGCACAAAGTGGGGCGAACCAATCCGGGTAGGCGGCGCCGATGCCGATGTGGCCGCCGTGCGGCGTCTCTTCGACGTGTACGAGCGATTGCGATTCCGCAGCGTGCTTGAGCGAATCGAGCGCAGCAGGCGGAAAGACCGTGTCGTCTCGGGCTCCGATGATCAGCAGTGGCACAGCGATACGGTCGAGCTGCGTCGACGGTTCGACGGTCTCCACCAGCGAACGTCCATCCGGCCGAAGCGCCTTCGTCTCACCATCGAGCCACTCCACGAACTGGCTGAAGAGCCGCCGCTGGTCGGGCTGCAGGCCGGCGGACTTCATGCGGATCGTCAGCGCCTCGTGAAAGAACTGGCGGATGAAGGCCAGAAACGGATGACGGAGGAAGCCGGGAGGCTGGTCGAGATGCGGGATCACTTCCGCAAGTGCGGCCGGAGGCGACACGGCCATGCCGCCGGCGAAGAGGCGGTCCTGATCGCGCGACATCGTGTTGATGACGTAAAGCGCGCCGAGGCTGAAGCCAAACAGGAGAAGTGGACTGCCGGGAAAACGGTCGCGGAGCGCGTGCCCCCATGCGATGGCGTCGGCGGCTTCCCGGATTCCGAATGTCGGTTTGTACGCGTCGCTGAAAAGCTCGCCATGCCAGCGCAGGTCAGGGATCGCCACGCCGAGGCCGCTGCTCGCGAGCGACGACGCCGTCACGTGCATGTATCGGCTTTGCTTGCTGTCGTACATGCCGTGCAGCATCATCACGATCGGGGCACCGTCACGCGACGGCCGGCGGATGTAGCTGCGCAGCGGAGCGGCATCGCCGCAATCGGCGTCCAGCGATTCAAAACCTGCCGGCACGGCGCCGCGTCCGGCGGTGTCGCCGTACTGATCGAGCAGCTTGCGCTTGTTGTCGCGGCGGACGACCGCCATCGTCGCCTTGAATCCGGACATGCGGCTGGGCGGCGGGTCTGTGATTTTCAGCAGCTTCCACAGATCGGCAGCGTTCTCGATCGTCTCGGGAAGAGGCGGCGCGGCAGTTGATACCGCGGGCAGCGCGCCGACGATGAATGTCAGAACGGCTTCGGAGGCAACTGCTCGTGCCGCGATTGTCAGCCGTGGGGCAGTCACCGGTCTATGATCTCACGCATGAAATCGCGCATCGATCAGGTCATCAAACGCGTTCAGGCGGACTATCTCGACACGTTGCTCGCTCCTCGCGATGCGCTCCTGGCTCGGATGGAGGAGTTTGCTGCGGAGCATGGTCATCCGATTGCGGATGCCGAGGTCGGGCAACTTATGCGGATACTCGTGAGGGCGAAGCAGCCGAAGCATCTGATCGAAGTCGGCACGAACATCGGCTACTCCGTCGTCGTCCTCGGCCGCGAATGCGCCGCGGACGCGGTGCTGGAGACGATCGAGCTCGATCGCGAAATCCTGGCAACGGCCAAACAGTTTGTCGCCGAGGCGCAACTCGCGTGTGATGTGCGGTTCCATCAGGGCAAGGCGCTGGAGGTGCTGCCCACGCTCGACGGCCCGTTCGACTTCGTCTTCATCGATTGCGTGAAGACCGAGTACGAACAGTATCTCGATCAACTTCTGCCGAAGCTGAGCAAGGGCGCAATGATCGTCTGCGACAACCTGCTCTGGGGCGGCAAAGTCGCCGAGGATGTCCACGATGCGTCGACGGATGCGCTGCGCGCGTTCAACAAACGCATTACTACCGATCCGCGGCTGACCACGATCGTCCTCGCAGCGGGCGACGGCGTTGGCATTTCGATCGTGAATTGAAAAGGCCGCCCTCGCGGGGCGGCCTTTCGATTGAAGTTCGATTGAGTTGCTTTACTTCGATGCTGCTGCGGCCGGGGTGGCGGCTTTGATCGTGGCCTTCATCGGAACCTTGACGACCGGATTCACTTTGTCGTTGGTGTAGATCGTCACCGCGCCGTCGACGTCGCCGGGCTTCGCATCCTTGGCGATCTGCAACGTCACTTCGTACTCGCCCTTGTTCGCGCTCGGCTTCACGCTCGTGATGATCGCGGGAACGCTCGACTCCGCCTTCGAGACGACGAACGACTCCGGCGCCTTCAGGTTGTTCGAATGCAGCATGACCATGCGCGTGGCGGAGACGTCGTTCGGCGTCACTTCGCCGAAGTTGAGCATCGACGGCTCGACGCGGAAGGTCGGACGGATCACGCCGGAGATGCTGACGAAGTAGTCCGGCTGATGCTTCGAGTTCGTGTAGATGTGAACCTTGTCGGCCAGCGCGCCGACATTGGCGTTCGGACCGCCGACGGTGATGTTCACCTTGTACTGATCCTGACCCGGGCGGCCGACGTTTGGAGCCTTGTCGGCTTCGGCGACCTTGTCGAACGTCGCTTTCACCCACTTGACCGGCTCGTTCGTGGCCGGATCGATGGGCAGCTCGATCTTCGTCACCTGGAACGGCTCATCCTCTTCCGAGAAGAGCATCACCGACTGCGTGTCGGCGTCGCCCTGCAGGAGGTTGAAGCGGACGAAGCCGGCCGGGAACGCCTCGACGTACGGCTTCACGATCGCGTGGATCGTGAGCTGCGAGGTCGGCGTGGTGGGATCGTTCGTCTCGAGCGTGACGGTCTTGGCGATCGGGCCCGCGAAGGCGGTCGTATCGACGTGCGCGGTGACCTTGCCGGTCTCGCCGGGCTTGATGACCTTATCGAAGTCAGCGACCGTGCAGCCGCAGCCGGGCTTGGCGGCGATGATCTGCAGGTCGGTATCGCCGGTGTTCTTGACGAGGAACGACCAGTCGAGTTTCTCGCCCTTGGCGATCGTGCCGTAATCCTTGACGGGCTCGACGATCGTGAGGCGGGGCGTTTTCCCTGCTTCCTTTGCGGCTTCGGCTTTCTTCGGCGCGGGAGCCGCCGTCTTCTTGGCCTTGACCGGCTGATCGGCGGCAAAGGAAAGGCTGGCGGTCAGCGCGACGACGACCGCAATCATGACGACAAGAATTCGCTTCGACGACATGGACAAAATCCTCCTGTGTTGAACGACTGAAAAGTTACTCGTGGACGGGGATTCGAACACCCCACCGCGGATGACGATTCCCTCCGCAAAGGTGCCGTCATTCTACAATCGGCGCTCCCGGACATGCTTCTTGCTCAGTCCGCACCGCAATGGCTCACGTCAAAGAACTACCACCTCTGAAAAAGGTCTACCTCATCGGGATCGGCGGCACGGCCATGGCCTCGCTCGCCGGAATGCTGCAGGAACGCGGTTACGAAGTGGCCGGCTCCGACGAGCACGTCTATCCGCCGATGTCGACCTACCTCGATCGCCTCGGCATCGCCGTACTCGAGGGGTATACGAAGGACCACCTCGTCACGTTCCATCCAGACCTAGTGGTGATCGGCAACGTGGCGGCCTCGACCAACGCCGAAGCCGCGGGCACGCTCGAGCTCGATCTGCCCTACACGTCCATGCCCGAGGCCATCCATCACCTCTTCATCAAAGGAAAGCACTCGATCGTCGTGGCAGGGACGCACGGGAAAACGACGACGACATCGCTGATGGCCTGGCTGCTGGAGTCGGCTGGACGCGATCCGAGCATGGTGGTCGGCGGGATTCCGCTCAATTTCAATCAGAACTTCAAGCTCGGAGATGGCCCGGAGTTCGTCATCGAAGGCGACGAATACAACACGTCATTCTTCGACAAGGGTCCGAAGTTTCTGCACTACCACGCGAATACGTTCCTGCTGAACAACATCGAGTTCGATCACGCCGACATTTACGCGAATCTCGACGCGATCATCGAAGCATTCCGTCACGGCGTGCAGCAGGTCGCGCCCGGAGACGTGATCGTGGCGAATGGCGACGACGCAAACGTGACGCCGCTGCGCTCCGATGCACGCGGACGCTGGTTCACCTTCGGCATGTCGCGAGGCTGCGATATTTACGCGACCGACGTTGAGTTCTTGCCGGAAGGAAACGCGTTCACCGCTTGGTGTGAGGGAAGCGAGTGGTTTCGCTTCCGCACGAATCTTGCGGGTCAGCACAACGTCGTCAACGCGCTCGCCGACATCGCCATCGCCCGCATGCGCGGCGTCTCGGCGGAGGAGATTCAGCGCGGGCTGGAAACCTTCAAGGGCATCAAGCGGCGGATGGAAGTCCGCGGCGTGGAGCGCGGCGTCACGGTGATCGACGACTTCGCGCACCATCCCACCGCCATCGACACCACCGTCGCCGGCGCGAAGCGTCGCTATCCCGGCCAACGGATTTGGGCGCTGTTCGAGCCGCGTTCGATCTCATCCAGTCGCAAAGAATTCGAAGGTGGCTACATCGATGCGTTCCATCAGGCCGACCGCGTCATCGTCGGTCCGATCTTTCACAAGGGCCGCTACGAAACCCGCTACGGCCTCGACAAGATGATGTCGGTCCCCGCGATCGTGGAGCGCCTCAACGCCGACGGCATCCCCGCCGAGCAGATCGACGAGATCGATGCGATCGCGGACCTCGTCGCACGCGAAGCAAAGCCGGATGACGTGATTCTGGTGATGTCATCGGGATCCTTCGAAGGTGTGCACGAGAAGATCCTCGAACGCCTGAAGCAATGAACCACAGAGATTTTCTCTGTGACCCCTGTGCCTCAGTGGTTAAACGCGTTTCAGCCACCACAATCCCGCCCACACCTTCACGTCGATCAGCACTCCCTCACCGTTTTTGCGTTTCAGCCAGTCATGGACGGCGTTGCGCGGGATGCGGTGCACGGTGATGTCCTCACCGCCCACCCCGCCGCCCGACCCGCGTTGTTCGACTCCGGAGGCGGCGTAGAAGGTGACGGTTTCCGAGGTGATGCCGGGTGACGTTGGGCCGGAGGTGAGGCGCTCGACGTGATCACAGGCGTAGCCGGTTTCTTCGAGCAGCTCCTTCTTCGCGGTTTCGGCGGGATCGTCGTGACCTTCTTCGTCGCCGACCAGGCCTGCCGGAAAGTCGATGACGCGCGCGTTGACGGGACGGCGGAATTGTTCGACGAAGAGGATGCGATCGTCGTCGGTCACGGCGAGGATCGCCACGGCCGACTTCCCTTTGATCCGTTCGACGAACTGCCAGTTGTCGCGCTCAAGGACGAGCAGGTGTTTTCCTTCGAAGACTTTCTTCGCGTTGTCGCTCATTGCGTCTGATCGAGAGCCAAACTCATGCCGTTCAGAAGAGGCTTCCCTGCGTCGTTGGGCGGCGGAAAGCATCAGCCGTGAAGTCGTAGCGTTTTTCGTTGAGCCCCAGCCTCCGGCAGGTCACTTCGAACATCGACTCGATCTGATCGGCGAAGATCCCTTTGCCGCGCTGCCGGATTCCCCACTGCGGGTCGTACAGCTTGCCGTCGCGCAGATCGCGGACGCGGTTCATCACCTTCTCTTTGCGGTCGGGATAGTGCTCTTCGAGCCAGCGCTCGAACAGCGGCGCGACGGCCCACGGCAGACGCAGGACGACAAAGCCCGCGGTCGTGCCGCCGGCATCCGCGACGGCTTTGAGGATGGCCGGCATCTCGTGGTCGGTGATGGCCGGAATGATCGGCGCAACCATGACGCCGGCCGGAATGCCCGCCTTCGCCAGCATTTCGATCGCCGCGATGCGCAACTCCGGCCGCGAGGCGCGCGGCTCCATCAGATTGGCGAGATGCGGATCAAGTGTGGTCACCGAGATGTGTACCGACACGGCGTTGTGCGCGGCCAGTTCCTGGAGGACGTCGATGTCGCGCGTGACGAGATGGTTCTTGGTGATGATGCCAACCGGATTGCGGAACTCCGCCAGCACCTGCAGGCAGCGCCGCGTGATCTGCAGCTTCCGTTCGATCGGCTGGTAGGGATCGGTGACGCCGCTGATGGCGATCATGCGCGGCTGGTACTTCTTCGACATCAGCTCTTCGCGCAGCAGCTCCGGTGCGTCTTCTTTCACCAGGATTTTCGTTTCGAACTCGAGTCCGGCGGAGAAGCCAAGGTACTCATGCGAGGGGCGCGCGAAACAGTAGATGCATCCGTGCTCGCAGCCGCGGTACGGATTGATGCTCGTGTCGAAGCCGACGTCGGGGCTGTCGTTGTGCGCGAGGATGGTGCGCGTCGGATCGCGCAGAAAAATCGTGCGCGGCAGCGGCGACGGCTCATCATCGTTCTGCAAATGGTCCTGTGCATCCTCATCGTGAACGTATTCGATGCGTTCGAAGCGGTTCTGCGGGTTCCAGCTAGCGCCGCGGCCTTTGATCGGGGTATTGGGATCCGTGGTCGACATCGCACCGAGGCTACCGCGCGCGTCAAGAAAATCTACGAGAGGTAGGAAAGTGGCGGGCTCGATACACTCCTATGCATGCCGACCAACTTTGTCACCGCCCTCTATCCCACCGGAACGACGCCCACCGGCGAGCCTGTTCTGCCGGCCGGCGCCGTCGGCGTCGCCATGTCCGGCGGCGGCTCGCGATCGCTCACGTGCGCGATGGGGCAGTATCGCGCGCTCCAACAACTCCAGCTGCTCGATAAGGTTGCGGTGATCTCCTCTGTCTCCGGCGGGACTTGGGCTTCCGCAGCTTTCGTCTATTTGCCGGCGGACGTCGACGATGACGATTTCCTCGGGCCCGCCACTCTCGACCCGGGCGCGTTGACGCTCGACCGTCTCAACACCATCGGCCCGCAGTGCCTCGGCATCGCGCCGACGCGGATGCATTGGGTCAGCGTCATCGAAGTTCTCCACCACCTGAAGAGTCAGTACAACTACTCGAACGACGAACTCTGGCAGGGGTTGATCGGCGAGCGAATCTTTCAGACCTGGGGTCTCTGGCAGGTCGGCAGCGACGGCCTGCCGGTGGATTACTACTCGTTGAATGCCGCGACCATCGCCAGCACCATCACCCCGAACAATCCGGAGCTGTCGCCAGCGCAGTTCACGCTGCAGCAGCACGCGGAGCGTCCGCTGCTGGTGATGAATTCGTCCATCTTCAGCAATCAAGACACGCGCGGCGCGCAACTGCTGCCGTTCGAGTCGACGCCGTTCGGCATCGGCGTGCGCGCCACGTTCCTCGCCATCGGCCCCGGCGCACGCGCCATCGGCGGAGGATTGATCCAGCCGTTCGCGATGGGATCGCCTTCGATCGTCAGCACGGAGGGCGAGATGGCCACCGTCGCGCCGCCGGCCCGCCCGTTTTCACTCGTCGACATGGCCTCCATCAGCAGCGCGGCATTCGCGCAGACGGTTCAGGAGAAGGTGCCGGAGTTCGACGGCATCGTGCCGCGCTATCCGTACTGGCCGGTGGCGAATCCGAGTCCGCAGGAAGAGCTGCTCTACTGGTTCGCCGACGGCGGCAGCCTCGAAAACACAGGCATCTGCGCACTGCTTGCGCGCGGCGTGACGAAGATCATCGCGTTCGTCAATTCGCAAACGCCGCTGCTGACCAAGCCGCTCGATCAGGGCGGTTCCGTGACGATCGACAGCTCGGTGCAATTGCTCTTCGGCCTCCAGCCCGACGCGAAATCCGCCGCACTCACCGAGAGCTACGTGGCCTCGGCGCCGAACGCGACGCCCGATTTCGTGCAGGTCTTCGAGACCGCGCCGTACTACGAGCTGATGAACGGCTTCGCCGACGCAAACCTGAACAACGGCGGCCCGGCCATGTTCAAGCAGACGCTGAACGTGCTTCAGAACCTCAACTTCGACATCCCCGGCGGAACGCAGGTCGAGGTCCTCTGGGTCTACAACACCGCGGTGCCGAACTGGATCAAGCTGCTCTCGTCCGATGTGCAGGCGGCGGTGTACGGCCTCTCACAGTTTCCGAACTATCTGACCATCGATCAACTCGGACTCGAGCCGATCGAGGTCAACGCGCTGGCGGAGTTGTCGTTCTGGAACCTCGTCTCTAACGCGGAGATGGTCAAGTCGATGTTTGAGTGATCGCGTCAATTTCGCGCATCTTCCGCAACTGCGGCGCCCACGTCATCGTCAGCGCGACGACGATCAGCGTCATCACGCCGCCGAAGATGACCGAGGGGACAGTGCCGAGGAGGCGCGCGGCGAGGCCGGACTCGAATGCGCCGATCTCGTTCGACGAGCCGATGAAAATCTGATTCACAGACGAGACGCGGCCGAGCATGTGCTGCGGCGTCAGCGTCTGCAGCAACGTTCCGCGGATGATCACGCTCACGTTGTCGGCCATTCCGCCGATGGTCAGCAGCGCGAACGAAATCCAGAAGCTGCGCGAGATGGCGAAGCCGATGATGGTTAAGCCGAAGATTGCCACCGAGGCGAAGAGCGCCGCGCCGGTTCGACGCATCGGACGGCGATGCGCGACGATGATGCCGGTCACGAGCGATCCTGCCGCCGGTGCCGCGCGCAGGATGCCGAGGCCTTGCGGGCCGGCGCCGAGCAGGTGCGCGAAGATCGGCAGCAGCGCGACCGCGCCGCCGAAGAGGACGGAGAAGAGATCGAGCGTCATCGCCGCGAGCAGAATTCGCTGCCCGAGGAGGAAGCGGATTCCGATGCGCAGACTCTCGCCGATCGGGATCGCAGCCTCTGTTGAGGGCTGCGCATCGTGCGCGATCAGCCAGAGCGCGCCGAGCGACAGCGTCATCATCACGATCACGACGCTGTACGCCGCGGCGGCGCCGGCGAATCCGTAGATCAATCCTCCGATTGCCGGTCCGAGGACCGCTGCGAATTGCCACGTCGAGCTGCGCCACGCCACCGCGTTTGCGAACAGATCGCGCGTCACGACCTCGGCAGACAACGCCGTGAACGCGGGCCGGATGAAACTGCGCGCGATGCCGCTCAGAAAGATGACGAGGTAGATCGGCCAGACGTGTCCGTTGCCGATCATGCCGCTGGTCGTGAACAGCAGCAGCGCGATCGCGGACAGTAGCATCGCGAACGTGCCGGCGATGGCGATCGGTCGCCGCGGAAGACGGTCGGCGACATGTCCCGCATACAACGACACGGCGATGAACGGCAGCGCCTCGGCCAGCCCGATCATGCCGAGAGCTAACGGATCGCGCGTGGCCTGGAAGACCTGCCAACCGACGACGACGATTTGCGCCTCGCGCGCGACAGTGGATGTGGCGTAACTGAGGATCAGCCAGAGAAAGTTTCTGACGCGCAGCGCGGCATACGGATCGTGCGTGGCCAACGGTTCGGGAGGTTACCATCGCGCGAATGAGGTTCACGAAAGCGCAGACCGCGTACGCGCTACTGATCGTCTGCGCATCCGCGCGGCTGCTGCTGCAGATGGCGGCCATGCCGCCGTACGCGGGACTGGACGAGGTCTACCACGTGGCGCGGCTGGCGTTCGTGCGCGCGGAGCATCGCAATCCGACGACGATCGAACCGTCGATTCCGCCGTATCTGATGCGCAGCATCGCGAACGGCCGGAACGCTGGCGTCCTCGCCGGCTGGCCCGCAGGCGTCCCGCGCCTGCGTTCTTTTGATACCGCGATGCCTGCGATGGGCGAAGCAGGCGAACAGTGGCCCATGGTCGTTTCACGGCAACCGATCGTCATCGATCGACCTCTGACGACCGCCGATCTAAAACCGTACATCGTCAAGAACTACGAAGCGCAGCAGACGAGCCCCTACTACTCGCTCGTCGCGCCGCTCGTGCCCGCGCGCAACGCCCTCTTCGAACTGCGAGTCTGGCGCGCGATGTCGCTCCTCTTCGCGTTGATCACCGTCCTCGCGACTGCCGAAATCGGACGGCGCTGGTTCGGACCAATCGGCATCCTCGGCGGCGCGCTTCTCGTCTCGCTGCCGACGTGGGAAACGCTGGTCATGCGCGCGGGAAACGACGCGTTCGCCTGCATGCTCGCGGCGATCGCAGTGCTGATCAGCGTGTCTGCTCCGAAACGGCTGATCGGAATTGCGGCTGAAGCGATCGTCTGGGGATTGGCGCTGAACGCGAAGATGTACACGTGGCCGCTGCTGATCATCCTGCCGCTGCTCTGGCGGCGTCAGCGCGCGTCCAAATCGCGCGTGATCGCGGTGGCGATTGTTGCGGCGATCGCGGTTCTGCTCACGTTCGCTGAACTCTCGGCGCGAACGCAGAATCCGCTCGGCGTCGTTGCGTTCGATCGGCCGGGCGGCGTCGTGTACGTCGCAAAGGTGAACATCGGCGAGATTGTTCGCGTGACGATCGCATCGTTCGCGTGGACCTCGGGGCAGCACAACGATGCGCTGCGGCCGATCGCGATTGCGCTCTATCTCGTTCCTATTTTTGCAGTCGCGATTTTGGCGGTTCGGCGGCGGGACGCCGCCGGGCCAGCCGCCGTGACGCCAGCGTTCCTGGCGCTGGGCGCGTTCGCTCTTGCGCAGACATACAACGTTGTCGCATGTGTCCTTGCAAACCGCGGCGGAAATCCAATTCCGATCGGCGGCAAAGAAGGTTGGTACTGGTACGTGCTCGCGCCGGTGATCATCCCCGCGCTGCTCGTCCCCGCGGTAAAACGCTGGCGCGCCGCGGCGTGGTGGATCGTGATCTGGGACGTCATCATCACCGAGGTCGCGCTGTTTCACGACTTCGCGGGGACGACGTCGCCCGCGCACGGATCGATGCTCTTCCGCTGGGGTCCGTTGCACGCGCCGTTCACCGCGCATCTCGACGGCATCGGAGTCGGTCCGCTCGCCGCGTGGACGACTGCGATTCGCATCGTCCATCTCGCCACGTTCTTCGGCTTAGAATCGTTTTTGCAACACATGAGGCTGAATGACCGAAACACTGACACTTCCGGCGCGGGCTGACGCGCGCAACTCCGAGCGCATCCCCGTTGCCGTCCTCGGCGCGACGGGATCCGTCGGCCAGCGCTTCGTACAACTTCTCGAATCGCATCCCTGGTTTCGCCTGCACGAAGTCGTGGCCTCGGAACGGAGCGCCGGACGTTCCTACGGCGACGCGGCAGATTGGCGGCTCGAAACGCTGCTTCCGAATGCAGCTGCATCACTCGATGTGAAGCCGCTCGGCTCTCAACTCGAATCGCGCCTCGTCTTTTCCGGACTCGACTCCTCAGTCGCCGGCGAAGCCGAGGATGACTACGCGAATCGTGGATGCGTCGTGGTCACGAATTCGCGCAATCACCGCATGGACGCCGACGTCCCGCTGCTGATCCCCGAGATCAACGCCGATCACCTCGGAGCGATTGACTTACAAAGAAAACGCCGCGGCGGCAACGGCTACATCGTCACGAATCCGAACTGCTCCACGATCGGATTGGCCATGGCGATCGCGCCGATCGAGCGCGTTTTCGGCATCGATCAGCTCCACGTCACCACGATGCAAGCCATCTCCGGCGCCGGCTACGCGGGCGTTTCGTCGTACGCGATTCTTGACAACGTCATCCCGTTCATCGGCGGAGGCGAGGAGGAGAAGATCGAGACCGAGCCGCGCAAAATCCTCGGACGCTGGGACAACGATCATTTCACCGACGCGCCATTCCGCATCTCGGCACAGGTGAATCGCGTGCCGACCGTCGACGGCCATCTGATGTCGATCTCGCTCAAACTTCGCGACGGTAGCGTCGATCTCGATGCCATTCGCGACGCAATCCGCAACTTCACCGGCGAGCCGCAGCGCCTGAATCTTCCCTCGGCGCCCAAACAGCCGGTTCACTACGCGTCAGAAAACGACCGCCCGCAGCCGCGCCTCGACCGCGACCGCGAACACGGCATGGCCGTCACCGTCGGCCGCCTCCGCCCCTGCCCGCTCCTCGACATCCGCATGGTCGCCCTCGTCCACAACACCATCCGCGGCGCCGCGGGCGCAGCGCTGTTGAACGCGGAGCTGCTGGACGCGAAGGGCTTGCTGTGATCGTCATCAAATTCGGCGGCACCTCGGTCGGCGATGCCGAGCGCGTGGCGAACGCGATCGACATTGTGGCCGAGCGGCGCGAGTTGAATCCGATCGTGGTCGTCTCCGCGCTTTCGGGTGTGACGAACGATCTCGTCGCAGCGACCGAGGCCGCGTGTGCGGGCGATGGCGATCGCGTCAACGCGATCGTCGATCGCGTGCGGCAGCGTCACGAAGACGTGGCCATGCGGCTCGTGCAGCAGAAGTTCGACTTCTTCGAAACGTTCGTCAAACGGCTCGACAAACAGATCGAAGAGATCCATACGATTCTTCGGGGCATCACGCTGCTGCGGGAGGTCACCGCTCGAGCGCACGACAAGATCGTTTCGATCGGCGAGAAGTTGTCGTCCGTTCTCTTCGCGTACTCGATGATGATGCGCGCGCTACCGGGCGAGCATGTCGAGTCCGAGGATGTCATCTGGACGAATGATCACTTCGGCGGCGCCACGCCGCGGATGGATCTGACCTCCGAGGCCGCGCGAAAAACTCTGCTGCCAATCATCGAGCGGAATCACATCCCCGTCCTCGGCGGCTTCATTGGACGCACAGTCGACGGCGCCACCACCACCCTCGGCCGCAACGGTTCCGACTACAGCGCGGCGATCGTCGCGGCCGCGGTTGGTGCGAGCGAGGTACAAATCTGGACGGACGTCGACGGCCTGCTGACCTGCGATCCGCGTTTCGTGCCGTCCGCGCGCGTCATCGATCACTTGTCGCACGAGGAAGCGGCGGAGTTGGCGTCGTTTGGCGCGAAGCTCCATCCACGCACGCTGGAGCCGGCCATCGAGGCGGGCATCCCGGTGCGCGTTCTCAATACGCAGAACCCCGCGTCGCCCGGCACGCTCATCACGCGCGAAGGCACCGAACGCCCGCGCGGGCCGCGTTCCGTCGCGCGGAAGCGGAACGTGACGGTCGTACACATGACGTCGAACAAGATGCTCGGCGCGCACGGTTTTCTGGCGAAGCTCTTTCACGTTTTCGAAGAGCTGAAGATTTCGGTCGATCTGATTGCCACGTCCGAGGTTTCGGTGTCGGTGACGGTTGATGAGCAACATGATCTCGATGAGTTGAAGACGCGTCTCACCGGCGTCGCCGACGTCGAAGTAATCAACGGGCAATGCATCATCGCCATCGTCGGCCGCAACCTGCTGGCCGATGCCATGGTCGGCGCGCGCGTGTTCGAAGCGATGCAAGGCGTCCCGATGCAGATGCTTTCGCTCGGACGCTCCGGACTGAACCTGAGCATCGTCATCGACGATGCCGATTCCGATCGCGCCATCCAGCGCATTCACGCGGCGCTGTTCGAGCAGGCGGTGGCGGTGTGAAGATCGCCATTCACGGCTACGGCAAGATGGGGCAAACGATCGAGAAAGTTGCGCGCGAGTCGGGGCATGAAGTCGTTTGCATTCTCGATGTCGATCGCGACGAGCCGCTTGGTGATGCCGAGGTGATGATCGACTTCTCGCACGCGGGCGCGCTCGACGACACGCTGGCGCGCGCTTGCGAAAACAAACTGAACCTCGTCATCGGCACGACCGGCTGGAACGATCGTCTAGCCGAGGTGCAGCAGCGCGTGGAGAGTGCGGGCATCGCGTGCGTGTACGCGTCGAACTTTTCTCCGGGCGCAAACGTCGTTTTCGCGCTCGCGCAGCGGGCAGGAGAGCTGGTTGCACGATTCCCGCAGTACGCGGCGGGCATGGAAGAGCGCCATCATTCGCAGAAGGTCGACGCGCCGAGCGGCACGGCATTGCGCATCGCCGCGGCAGCGAAAACGGGAAGCAACGGCAAGCTCGATCCGCCGATCGTTTCGTCGCGCGTCGGCGCGGAGTTCGGCCTGCACACGCTCTTCTTCGACTCGCCCGACGACCTCATCGAAATCTCGCATCGCGCCCGCGGCCGCGAAGGCTTCGCCCGCGGCGCCGTCATGGCCGCCGCACTCCTGCGCGGCCGCAAAGGATTGTTTCGTTTCGAAGAGTTGGTGATGCAATGAAGTCAGAAGTCAGAAGGCAGAAAGCAGAAGGATGAAGACCGACAGGTTTCGCGGTCTCGGCACCGCCCTCATCACTCCGTTCACCGAAAGCGGCGCGCTCGACGAATCCGCGCTCGAACGCTTCGTCGATTTTCAGATCGACGGCGGCGTCGACTTTCTCGTGCCCTGCGGCACCACCGGCGAGAATCCGGCGCTGACCGCGGATGAACATCGCCGTGTCGTCGAGATCGTGGTTCGCCGCGCCAACGGACGCGTGGCCGTTCTCGCCGGAGCCGGCAGCAACTCGACGCCGCGCGCGATCGAGCTGGCCGAGCAAGCCATCGACATCGGTGCAGACGGAGTGCTGACGATTACGCCGTACTACAACAAGCCGACGCCGGACGGACTGCGGCGGCACTTCGGTCTTCAGGCCGAAGCGATCGAGCGGAAGAAATCCGGCTTTCCAATGATCATGTACAACGTCCCCGGCCGCACCGGCGTGAACATGAGTGCCGAGACGACCTTGCGCATGGCCGCCGAAATCCCGAACATCATCGGCGTCAAGGAAGCGTCGGCGAATCTCGAACAGATCATGACTGTGATCCGCGACCGCGCCGACGGCTTCCTCGTTCTCAGCGGCGACGACGCCTGGACGCTGCCGCTGATCGCCGCCGGCGCCGACGGCTTGGTCTCCGTCGCCTCGAACGAGATTCCGCGCCTGATGTCCGACCTCGTTCACGCTGCACTTCGCAACGATTTCGCCGCCGCCCGCGCCGTCCACTACCGCGTCCTCCCGCTCCTCCTCGGCAACTTCATCGAGTCGAATCCCGGCCCCGTCAAGTTCGCCTGCAAGCTTCTCAATCTCATTCCCAACGACGCGGTCCGCTCGCCGCTCGCGCCGATCACGGACGCGAACCGGAAGAAACTCGAAGCGATTCTGAAAGAGTGCGGATTGTCGTAATGGCCGACTCGATTCAGCAACGCCTCGCCGCGATCACTCCCACCACCGAACGGTGGCAAGCCGTCAAGACGATTGGCGATTTTCTTGGTGAGTTAGAGAAGGGCGCGATCCGTTCCGCGACGCGCGACGAGGACGGCGTGTGGCATGCGCAGCCGTGGGTGAAGCAGGGAATCCTGACGGCGTTTCGCATCGGCGTGATCACCGAGGCCGGCTCGGGCGCGCTGACGTTCATCGACAAAGACACGATGCCGACGCGGCGGTTTCGCGTCGACGACGGCGTGCGCATCGTGCCGGGCGGATCGTCGGTGCGGCGCGGCGCGCACGTCGCGAAGGGCGTGGTGATGATGCCGCCGGCGTACGTCAACGTCGGCGCGTACGTCGATGAAGACACGATGATCGATTCGCACGCGCTGGTCGGTTCGTGCGCGCAGATCGGCAAGCGCGTGCACCTGTCCGCTGCCGCGCAGATCGGCGGCGTGCTCGAACCGGTCGGCGGTCTGCCGGTCATCATCGAAGACGACGTCATCGTCGGCGGCAACTGCGGCATCTACGAAGGAACGATTGTCCGCGGCCGCGCCGTCATCGGAGCGGGCGTCGTGCTGACCGGTTCGACGCCGGTTTACGACACGGTGCGCGGTCAGATTTATCGAAGGACCGCCGATCGTCCGCTCGAAATCCCATACGGCGCCGTCGTCATCCCCGGCTCGCGCCCCATGAGAAGCGAGTTCGCAAACGAACACGCGCTGCACGTCTACACGCCGGTGATCGTGAAGTACCGCGACGAGAAAACCGACAGCGCGACAGCGCTCGAGGACGCGCTGCGGTGATACTGGCGACCGGAACGCTGGCGTCACGCCGGCTGGCCCGGCGGCGTCTCGCCGCCGAATGGGAAGCTTGCGCGGGCGTTTCGTTACCAGCGGTATTTGTGGGTTTGGCGGTTCGGCAGCGGGACGCAGCCGAGCCAGCCGGCGTGACGCCAGCGTTCCATCGCGTGAGGTGAATGGACGTGAAACCCGCGAAGCGTTTCGCCGACATCGAGATCTCCCTCATCCGTCAGATCAACGCGCTTGCGACGCCGCTCTGCGTCAACCTCGGCATCGGCGAGCCGAACATCGAGCCCGATGAGAACCTGCGCAAGCTCGCCGTCGATGCTGCGGCGAGCGGCTCGTGGCACTACACGCCGAATCCGGGGACGCTTTCATTGCGCAAGCTGATCGCCGGCGACAGCGGATTCGGACCGAACGAAGTCTGCGTCACGGCCGGCACCGAGGAGGCGCTCTTCTCGATTTTTCAGGCGTATGTCGATCCGGGCGATGAAGTGCTCGTCCCGAATCCCGGCTTCCTCGCGTACGCAACGCTGGCGCGCATCGCCGGCGCCACGCCGGTGACGTACGACCTCGAGCCGCCAGACTGGCGCGTCGACGCCGATGCGTTGATGAAGAAAATTACGCCGAAGACGAAACTGATCATCGTCAACTCGCCGTCGAATCCGCTCGGCAGCGTGATCGATGAAGACACACTGTTGATGATCGCGAACGCCGGGCCGCTTGTCGTCAGCGATGAGGTCTACAACGAGATTTGGTACGACGAACCGCCGCCGTCGATGCTCGGACTGTCCGACAACGTCATCGTCGTCGGCGGCATGTCGAAGAGCCACGCCATGACCGGACTTCGCCTCGGCTGGGCCATCGCGTCCGAGGCGGTGATGAAACCAATCATCACCGCGCATCAGTACATCGCCACCTGCGCGTCGGCATTTTCGCAATCGCTGGCGGAGGCGATTCTCATCCGTCCCGATTGGAATCGCTCGTGGCTCGAAGGCATCCGCGCGCAGTTCGGAAAGCAGCGCGCGAAAGCGCTGGCCGCGATCGCGCGCGAGCTCGAAGTGACCATCCCGCCGCCGGCCGGCGCGTTCTACGCGTTCGTCCCTGTGCCCGCGTGCGACACCGTCATCTTCGCGAAAACGCTCGCCACCGACGCCGCGGTCCTCGTCATTCCCGGCGTCGCATTCGGCTCGCTCGGCGAAGGCTTCATCCGCATTTCCTACGCCGCGAAACTCGACGACATCGGCCACGGAATCGGGCAGATCGGCCGCTGGCTGCGCGCGGCTGGACGATGAATCGCAACAGCGCGCGAAACTTGCAACGGCATCGCCGAGGATTCAGTACCATTCGCGCCGCGATGAAGTTGAAGTCGAAACCCGACAACGAAAAATTGCCGGTAGCACCGCCGACTGACTCGGTCGCAGCGTCGGAGATTTCTCTTTATCGCAACGTCCTCAAGATCAAAAAGGATCACGACCTCGAGGAGCTCGGCATCTCGTTCTGGGATGCGCAGACGACGATTCAGTGGTCGTTCAACGCAGACCATTACTTCCACGCCGCATCGACGATGAAGCTGGCCGTGCTCCTCGGCGTCTTCCGCGAAATCGATCGCGGCGAGCTGGCGCTCGATTCGCCTGTGCACGTGCGCAATCGCTTCACCAGCATCGTCAACCAGGAGCCGTTCATGCTCGACCTCGGCCGCGATGCCGATCCCGACGTCTACGGCCACCTCGGCAAGACGCTCACGGTGAAAGAGCTGGCCTACTGGATGATCACGAAGTCGAGCAACCTCGCGACGAACCTGCTCGTCGACGTCATCGGCATCGAAACGATCCAGTTCGCGCTTGACGAGCTGGACATCGACGGCGTTCGCGTGTTGCGCGGTGTCGAAGATCAAGCCGCGTTCGCGGCTGGTCTGAACAACGAAGTGACGGCGAACGGGCTTTTGAAAATGCTGCGCGTCATTGCCGACGGCAAAGCGTTTTCCGAGGAAGCGTGCAAGAACATGTTGGAGATCATGCTCGATCAGCAATACCGGAGCGGCATTCCGGCCGGACTGCCGAAGGCCGCGCGCGTTGCACACAAAACGGGCAATATATCGACCGTGCATCACGATGCCGGAATCGTCTTTCTCGAAAACCGCGAACCGTATGTGCTGGTGATCCTGACGCAGTTCGGACCGGGCAAAGCGCGCGGTACGGCCGTCGCCGACGTCTCGCGCGACATCTACAACACGCTGGCCGGGCTGACGTATGAGTGATCAGGAGTCGATCAAGGTCGTCGACGCCTTCGATCTCGATGACGAGCTGCGGTCGCTGCTCAAGCCGGGCGAGATGATGCGCGATCCGGAAGGCCGGCGGCATCGCCTTCCGCGCTACTTCTACGAGATCCCGGACCACGAGGCGGCGGTGAGCATCCGCCTCTCGCACCATTTCGGTCTCAATGAATTTATCCTCACCGATCTGAAGGAAGCGCCGCGGTTGCAGCAGTTCCCGCGCTACGTTCCCTGCGCGGTGCGCGTGCTGGCGTTCTACCTCGAGCAGTTCCGCCGCGAGATCGGCGCCTCGGTGCACATCGCGGTCAACGGCGCGTACCGGTCGCCATCGCACAAGCTCTCGCAGACGGCGACGCCGCACATGTGGGCGACGGCCGCCGACGTCTACCGCATCGGCACGACCATCCTTCGCGGCAAAGAGTCGATCGACAAGTACAACGGCATCGCCGAGGATTTGAGCGCGGACATTCACGTGCTGCCGTACGGCCACGTGACCGGCCTCAATGCCGACGATCACGTCCACCTCGACCTCGGATACATCACCGTGATTCCGCGCGAGATCAGCGAAGACCGGATGGAAGTGCCGCAGGAAAATCGCCCGCGATTTGCGTTTGAAGAGCGGCGGCGCCGCGAGCGTCGCAATGTGCCGGAAGCAGAGGGGTAGCGGGTCGATCGTCTCAGTCGTCCCGAGCCTCACCAGCACAGACAAGAGTGTCCGTGCCACATTAATCCTGCCGTATTGCGCAAATGGCGTTACCCGCACAGCCGGTGTGGCACAGACACTCTTGTCTGTGCTTTGGCAAGATGCAGTGCCTGGACCTGCTAACCCCTTACAATCCGCGCCCATGAAGAGCGCCCTTGCGTCCGCCCTCCTCGTTCTTGCCATCACTCTCACCGCATCCGCCGCAACGAAACCGAAGCCGGTTGCGAAGCCCTTCAACGTCGTCGAGGCCAGCATCTCCGACATGCAGGCCGCGTTGAAAGACGGACGCGTCACCTCGCACGAGCTAGTGCTGCAGTACCTCATCCGCATCGCCACGTATGAGGACAAGCTGCACGCCGCGATCACCGTCAATCCGAATGCATTGAAGGAAGCGGACGAGCGCGATCGCGAGCGTGCGGCTGGAAAGATTCGCGGACCGCTGCACGGCATTCCGATCGCGCTGAAGGACAACATCCAGACGACCGATCTTCCGACCACCGGCGGGGCATTGATATTTACAAACCTAGTCCCGCCGTACGACGCCACGCTGACGAAAAACCTGCGCGATGCCGGCGCGATCATCATGGCTAAGACGCAGCTCACCGAGCTGGCGAACTGGGTGGCCGGCAATCCGCCGATGCCGACGAATTACAACGCGCTGAACGGCTACGGCTTCAATCCCTACGATCCGCGCCGCGATCCGCGCACCGAGACCGGCGACGGCCGTCCCGCGCTCGCCACCGGCGGATCGAGCTCCGGCGCCGGCACCACCGCGAACTTCTGGGCCGCGAACGTCGGCAGCGAAACCTCGGGATCGATCCTCAGTCCGGCGAATCAGAACATGCTCGCCGCGATCAAGCCGACCGTCGGCCGCATCTCCCGCTACGGCGTCATCCCGATCACGGCCGATCAGGACACGGCCGGTCCGATGGCGAAGTACGTGACCGACGCGGCCATCATGTTCGGCGTCCTCGAAGGCAACAATCCCGATCCGAATGATGCCGCGACGACGCGCTGCACACCGCCGCCGAATCACGACTACACGGTCTTCCTGAAAAAAGACGGCCTCAAAGGCGCGCGCATCGGCATCCCGCGCGCCGGCTTCTACGACAAGTTCACGACGCCCGGCGCGACCACACCGCGCGGCGGCCTCAATCCCGAGCAGACCAAGGCGATGAATGAGGCGATTGAAATCATCAAAGCTCAAGGCGCGGTCGTCGTCGATCCCGCCGACATCCCGAGCGTCGTCGACAAGAACGCCGCCGACAACTACTTCCTCTGGGGCGTCTGCACCGACATGGACGACGTGAAGGGGAAGAAGTGCTCGATCGATCTCGCCTACGGCATGGAGCGCGATTTCAACAAGTGGCTCGCCTCCCTCGGCGCCGCCGCGCCGGTGAAGTCGCTGGCCGAACTGCGCAAGTGGAACAGCGACCATCAGAAGATGGGCGCGATCAAATACGGCCAGTCGCTGCTCGACATCTCCGACGCGATGGACCTCGATCTCTTCAAAGCGCGCTACGAATCCGACCGCGCCAACGACATCCGCCTCAGCGCGACGCACGGCATCGATGAGGTGATGAAGTCGCAGAACCTCGACGCGATCCTCTTCCCCGGCCCCAGCGGCGCGTCCATCGCCGCGCGCCCCGGCTACCCGACGGTGATCGTTCCCTGGGCGATGGTTCCGAATGCGCCGACGACGGCGTTCCCGGAGTCGTTCAAAGCGCTCCCGCAGCCGTTCGGCGTGAGCTTCACGGGGATGGCGTGTAGCGAGCCGACGTTGCTGAAACTTGCGTATTCGTTCGAGCAGGCGACGAAGAAACGCGTGCCGCCTTTATCTACGCCCTAATCCTGAGCCGCCGAGCGCGAAGCGCGAGGACGGCTCATGATCTCCGGTGATACCGCGCGGACTGAGCCGATCGTCGCCGCACGCGACATCTGCGGATAGACGTGTATCCGCAGTTGGACGCAGATTTACGCAGATGGGAGCTCTTCCACCGGCAGCGCGGCGCCACCGGAGATCCTGAGCCGTCCTTCGCTTCGCTCCGGCGGCTCAGGATTGACGTCTTGAACCGCACTGTCACTGTGAGTTCTCACCCCGAGCCTGCTAGCGAAGCTACATTCGGGAACATGCGAAAACTCATCGCCGGTGGAATCGTCGTCGGATCGCTCGACATCACCTACGCCGTCCTCTTCTGGTCGTTCCGCGGCGTCGCTCCGACGCGCGTTTTCCAGAGTGTCGCTGCCGGCATTCTGGGGAAAGCGTCATTCAACGGCGGGATGAACAGCGCGCTCCTCGGCGCGGCGTGTCACTACTTCATCGCCTTCAGCATCGTCATCGTCTACTGGCTCGCCGCGAGATGGCTGCCGGTCTTGACGCGGCACGCCGTCATCTGCGGCATCGTCTACGGCGTCGTCGTCTACATCGTCATGAACTACGTCGTCATCCCGCTCTCGAACGCTGCGCGGCCGAAGAGCTTCAACCCGCTGTGGGTCTCGATGAGCGTGATCGTGCACATGTTCCTGATCGGATTGCCTGCCGCGCTGTTCGCCACTGCTGCGATTACTTCACGACGCGCGTCCGATGCGTCCGGTCGTCCTCG
>JAXDIO010000080.1:0-4460 GCA_034663965.1 Thermoanaerobaculia bacterium
CCTCGCGATATTTCTTCTGCGAATAAAGGCTCTCGCCGATCCAGTACGCGGCGTTGCCCGACAACTCCGAATTCGGGTTCTTCGCCGCGAAGTCGCGGAAGCCTGCGACCGCGAGGTCGTAGTGGCCTTGCTGGTAGTCGCGATACGCGGATTGATACGTTTGCATGGGATCTTCCGACGGCGCATTGGAGGGCTGGACGGTCATCTCGCCGCCGGATGCCGGCATCGGAACGGCTGCCGGAGGTGCGGCGGCGGCGCGGGCCGCTCCGGCTTTCAACTCCTCGACATCGTGCTGCGTCTGCGTGAGCTGCTGCGTCATGCGGTCGAGGCGGTAGTTGGTCTGCTCGGTCCCGCCCTGCGCGCCTTGCATCTTCTCTTCGATCTGATCGACTTTCGCGACGAGCGTGGCGTTCGACTTCAGCAGCGTCTGGGTCTGCTCGGCGATCGTGCGATTGATGTTGTTCACTTCCTCTTTGTTCGACGCCGTTCGCTTCACCTGCGCGAGCTGCTCCTGGAGGTCGGAGATCTGGCTCTGCAGCTTCTCGACGTCCGAGCTCGTTACGCACGCGACGGTGGAGAACGCCGCGGCGGCGAGCACCACGTTCCGGAAAAGGGATTTCATGTTTATCTTCCTACGAGGACGAGGTGGTCGCGGCGGTTCTTGGACCACGCCGATTCATCGTGGCCGGGATCGAACGGACGTTCTTCGCCGTAGCTGACGGTACGGATGCGCGCGGCATCGATGCCGAGTGTGACGAGATACTCCTTGGCCTGGTTGGCGCGGCGGTCGCCGAGGGCCAGGTTGTACTGCTCGGTGCCGCGCTCGTCGCAGTGGCCTTCGATGAGGAGGTTGTACTGACCGTTCTTTTTCAACCAGGTGGCGGAGTTCGTCAACGCCGTCTGCGCATCGGAGGAGAGCGAGGAGTCGTTGTATTCGAAGAAGGCGTCGGCGATGTAGCCGCGCGACTGCGCGACGCGATTCAATTCGCCGATGTCGTTCGGCAGCACTTCCGTGGCCACGGTGTCCGTGCTTGGTTTCACGAAATCGGTCGGCTCGGTCACCGTCTGCGCGGTGGCCGTGGTGACGGTCAGCGGGATGTCAGGCACCGTGCTGGCGGGTGCAACCGTGGCCGATGGTGCGACGACCGGCTTCGGGTTTTTCTTACAGGCGGGCACAACCACGGCCGCGAGAAGAGCCAGTGTCACCGCGAATGATTTGAATGACTTACTCATTTAAGTTTTCCCCTTTGTGGATGATAGCAGCGAGTGGTCAGTGGCCAGTGGCCAGTTCAATTTCTTCTGACCACTGGCTACTGACCACTGGCCACTTCTTTCTTCGACCAATCGGGATCTTTGTTCTCTCCGTCGAAAGTCAGTTGCAGCAGGTCGGTGCCGTCGACGCGCATCCGGTAGATCTGCCACCTGCCGCTGCGGTTGGACTGGAAGGCGATCCATTTGCCGTCCGGCGACCACGCCGGTTGCTCGTTCGATCCCTCGCCGGCCAGGATGCGGCTCTGGTGATTGGCGAGGTCGGCGATGCGGATTTGAAAGCGTCCGTTGACGCGTGAGGTGTAGGCGATCTGCGATCCGTCCGGCGACCACGTGGCGTCGTCGTTCCATTCGCCTTCGAATGAAATGCGCTGCACGTTCGATCCTTCCGCATCCATCGTGTAGATCTGCGGCGAGCCGCTGCGGCCGGATGTGAACGAGATCTGCCGTCCGTTCGGACTCCACTCTGGCGTCGATTCGATCGACGAGTCGTGCGTGAGCCGGCGCAGGTTCGTGCTGTCGTCCTTGACGATGTAGATGTCGGGGTTTCCCGCAACGGAGCCGACGAAGGCGATGTCGTTGCCGATCGGCGAGAACGTGGCCGAGGTGTTGAGGTTCAGACCGGTGGCGACGCGCGTGCGCGTGCCGCCGCGCCGGTTGATGATGTACATGTCGCTCGTGCCGCGCGCGAAGGACGTGTAGACCATTCGCTCGTTGTCGGCCGACCAGCTCGGAAGAATCGAGAGCGCGTTGTGGCGCGTGATCTGGCGCTGGTTCGTGCCGTCCCAGTCCATCAGCCAGATCTCGAAGTTGCCGGTGCGGTTCGAGGCGAAACCGATCATCGAGAGGAAGATGCCCGGCTTGCCGTTGACGGTGCGCACCAGATCGTTGCCGAGCATGTGAGCTATGCGAGGTAAAGCAGCCGCGCCGCCGCGATAACGCTTGCCGAACTGCGTCGCGCCGGTGGAGTCGAGCAGGCGCGCGTCGATGTTGAAGTCCTGTCCGACCTGATCGATCTTCAGCGAGAGAACGAACTGTGCGTTGGCGGCTTTGGCGAGATCGGTGCCGGCGGGGATATTCGGTGGAATCGGTGCGATGGCGAAGACGCCGGAGTAGGCGAGATCGCGCGTCAGCGGCGCGAAGAACGGCGCGTTGATCGTTTCCAGCGGCAGCGTCGTTTCCGGTCGCGGAATGGCGATGCGCGCGATCAGCGCGGCCTGGCTGGGATCGATATTCGGGTGGATTTGCGTCTGCGCTGCCAGGGGAAATGCTGCAAGCAGAAGGGTCAGCGAGAGCAGAAGAGTTGTCGGTTTCATCGGAAGGTTAGATGCACTCCAAGGTACGTGCCGTTGTAACCAAACGGAAGGGGCGGAAGCGGAGAAGCTTCGAGAACTGCACGGAGGGCTGCGCGGTCGAACGTTCCGTTGCCGCTGGAGATTTCGTTTTTCGCCTCGCGGATCGTGCCGTCGCGGTCGATGGTGAACGAGACGGTGGCCACAGTTCCGTTGCCGACTTGCGGCCGCAGCCATCGTTGGCCGATGAGCGATTTCATCCGCTCGACATAGATGGTATAGGGAAAATCGGCATCGAGCCCGGTCACGCCGGCGGCTCCGACGGGGATGTCGATTCCTCCGACGACGCCGGGTTTTGTCTGGGGTGTCGGGGGTTGGGAGTGGGGAGTGGGAGGAGTTTCGGAGCCCTTCTTCGAGGATTTGCCGAACGCGGAGAAGGGGACAGTCTTCGGCTCGCTCTTCTCGACTGCTTTCGGCGGTTCGGCGGCCGGCTCGGGAATCGTAAGCTTCTTAGTGATCAGTGGAGCTTGCGGCGGCGCGACGGGTTTTTCAGCTACCACCCCCGACCCCCGACTCCCCACTCCCGCTGGTACGAATTTGATGCTCAGCGTCGAAACCTCCTGCGGCGCGGCGGCGTGCATGGCCGCGTAGACGATGCCTGCCGCGAGCGCGCCGTGGAGGAGCACGGAGACGGCGATGCCAGGCGCGGGGTTGCCGCCGAGACGGGCGCGTTCGGCCAGCAGATCACCGACGCGGTCGTCCATCTTTCTCCCTCGGCTGCGTGACCATGCCCAATTGTTCGACGCCGGCGCGATTCATGATGTCGAGCACGGCCACGACGCGTCCGTACGGCACGGCTTTGTCGGCTTCCAGCAGCGCGCGCTTCACACGCCGCGCGCGAAGCATCGGCCCGAGGCTTTGATCGAGGTTCGACGAACCCGCGGCGATGCCGTCGAGGTAGACCGCGCCGGTTGCCGTCACCTGAATCTTCGCCGGATTGTTTGACGCCAGCTCGAAGCTCTTCCCCTCGGCGGCCGGCAGCGCCACCGTCAGCCCTTGCGTCAGCATCGGCGCGGTGACCATGAAGATGATCAGCAGCACGAGCATGACGTCGACGAGCGGCGTGACGTTGATCTCCGCCATGTCGCCGTAGTCGTCACCGTGATCGAATCGGAAGGCCATGTGTTGTCGCTTAGACGGTTGCAGTTTCCGCTTGGTAACCGCGGCTACATAAAGTTCCGCTCGGTCAGATTCAGAAACTCCAGCGTGAAATCCTCCATCTCGCCGCGCGCCTGACGCATGCGCTGCACGAAATGGTTGTACGCGAGCAGAGCAGGGATTGCCGCGAAGAGTCCGGCGGCGGTGTTGATGAGCGCCTCGCTGATGCCGGGAGCGACGGAGGTGATCGACGTCGTCGCGGTCGCGCCGATGGTGGCAAAGGCGTCCATGATTCCCCACACCGTTCCGAACAGGCCGATGAACGGAGATGCCGCCGCGGTCGTGGCCAGGAACGGGAGGTATTTCGAAAGTCGCGCCGCTTCGATGCGCGATGCGCGCAGCAGCGAGCGCTCCACGCTGTCGAGCGAGCGGATCATCTGCGTATTCGCGTGCGCGATCTGCGCTTCGATCTCGGCGTAGCCCGCCTTGAACAACCCGACCAGCGACGAATGCGATGACTTCGCGGTAACCGCCTGAACCTCGGCCAGCTTCTTCGCGCGGCGGAAGGCGAACATGAATCGCCGCGATGCCGCGGCCGACCGGCGGAAGCGAAGAGCGATCACGAACATCACCGCCCACGAGCCGATCGAGAACAGCAGCAACACTCCCAGGACGGCTTTCCCCACCCATCCCGTATGCTGAAACGACGTCCAGAGTTGCACTGCCGTTAAGGTAGCACGG
>JAXDIO010000085.1:0-8613 GCA_034663965.1 Thermoanaerobaculia bacterium
CCTTCGAGACTGGCCGGAAAGCCGACGATCAGGGCGGAGAAAACCGTTTCTCTGGAACGCCCGGCGTAGATGCCTTACTGAGATCGTCGCACGAAAGGTGCGGGACGCAGTATGGGGAAGGTCTTTCGTAAATGCAAGTGGGGTGTGGGGAGTAGGGGGCTGGGAGTGGAAAATCGATCGAAGTTGAAGAGCGAACATTCGGCCGAACTACCACGCCCCACAACCCACTCCCAACACCCCGCTTCCCAACTTGTGCCAGAATGTCACCATCCCGTCACCCTGCATGAACCCGAACCTACATGCCTGAAAACATTCTCGTTGTCGAGTACGAGCCGCGCTATACCGACCGCGTGAAGCAGGCGCTGGCAGGCCAGCCGTTCGAGGCTTGGTTCGCCAAGGATGGCGAAGAAGCGCTCCGCGTCATCGACACCAAAGAGCCGCGACTCATCGTTCTTTCGTCCGTCGTGCCGAAGGTCAGCACCTCTGATCTGATCCGCGCCATCCGTGGCCGCGACTCCCTGCAGCGCACGCCGATTCTGCTCACCGTTTCCGGCTATCGCGGCGAGAGTCCTCGCGCCGACGCCGTTCGCCTCGGCGCGTCGGATATCCTTCCCAAACCATATTCCGAGGTCGAGTTCCTCGGCAAAGTGCAGCAGATGCTGGGCGTGGCACGGGCCGCATGGTCGCCCGTGCTGGACGGCGATTTCACCGTCCGCATGGCCAACGTTCCGGCCCCGAGCAACGGTCAGCTCACATCCAACGAAATCTTCGGCGAGCTTCTGGACGATGACAAAAGCCCGTCAAACGCAGCGAGGAAACCGATGAGTCAGAAGGACGACGTCGACAAGATGCTGGCGGACACACTCGCCGGGATGATGCCGAAACGAAGAGACACCAAAGAAACGCCGGCTCCAGCTCCCGCGCCGTCGCCGGCAGCCGCCGCGCCTGCGCCGCCTACTGCTCCGCCCAAGCCGCGTCCGAGTTCGCCCGCGCTCGACAAGCGATTCCAGGACACGCTCTCCGGCCTCGAGAAAAACGCGCGCCGCGTCACGTCGCCGGGAAACGTTCCGACGCCGACCGTCGTCACGCCGATTCCCACCCCTCCGCCCGCCGCACCGCGTCCAACTCCGCCGCCTCCGGTCGCACACGACGCCAATGAGACGGTCCGCATGGCCATCCCGAAGCTCGAGCGGATGCCGATCTCGCAGCCGGTCTTTCCTGCCGCCGTCCCCGCTTCGCATCCGGAGGATGAGGAACCGACTGACGGAACCAAATTCGGCCAGTACGTCCTGCTCGAAAAGATCGCCACCGGCGGAATGGCCGAGGTCTGGAAAGCGCGCATGCGCGGCGTGGAAGGATTTCAGAAGATCGTCGCCATCAAGAAAATCCTGCCGCACCTCTCCGACAACCAGGACTTCATCGAGATGTTCGTCGATGAAGCGAAGCTGGCCGCGCAGCTCAATCACAACAACATCATCCACATCTACGACCTCGGCAAAATCCAGAGCTCGTACTACATCGCCATGGAGTACATCGATGGGTACGACCTAAAGAACATCCTCAAAAAAGCGCAGGAACGCGATCAGCCGCTGTCGGTTGAGATCGCGCTGTTCGTCGCTTCGAAGATCGCCGCGGCGCTCGATTACGCGCACCGCAAACGCGACTTCGAAGACAAAGAGATGGGCCTCGTGCACCGCGACGTCTCGCCGCAGAACGTGCTGATCTCCGAGGAAGGCGACATCAAGCTCTGCGACTTCGGCATCGCCAAGGCTGCGTCGAAAGCGTCGCACACGCAGGCCGGCGCGCTCAAAGGCAAGCTGCAATACATGTCGCCCGAGCAGGCCTGGGGACGCAACATCGACCGCCGCTCCGACATCTTCGCGCTGGCCACGGTGCTCTTCGAGATGCTCACCGCGCGCAAACTTTTCGCCGGCGACAACGAGCTGTCCATCCTCGAGCAGGTGCGCGAGGCACGAGTCACTCCGCCGTCGACGTACAACGACGAGGTCACGCCGCAGATCGACGCCATCGTTCTCAAAGCACTGCAGAAGGATCCCGCCAATCGTTATCAGACCGCCGGCGAAATGCAGCGCGATCTCGACGCCGTGCTCTACAACTTCAAGCCGACGCCGACCAGCGCCGACCTCGCGATCTACATGCACCGTCTCGCCAGCAGCGTGGCCACGCCGTCGCACACGGTCGAGATGCATGCGTCCGAGCCTCCGCAGGCCGCGAACGAATTGAAGCCGCTCAAGCCGGCGCCGGTCGTTGCCGCGCCCGCGATCCCGACGTCGATGCCGGCCGTGATGCCTGCCGCTGCTGCGGCGACGCCTTCGAAACCGCCTGTCGTTCCGATCGCCATCGTCGCGGTGCTCGTCATCGGCGCTGCCATCGCCTATTTCGCGATGCGCAAGCCGAAGTCCGCGACGCCCGTTGTCGCGAAGCCGGCAGTCGTGCAGACGCAGACGACGACTTCGATCGCTGCAACGTCCACCGCTCCCGTCCTCGGCACGACCGCGACGACGTCGACCGCACCGGCCATCGATCCATCGAAGGTCAACGAAGAAGTCGCGAAGCGGATGGCCGCCGAAAAGGCGCGTCTCGCAGAACTCGCGCGCACGCAAAACCAGCAGACCACCACCGCGCGTCCCGCTGCCGCACCGCCGCCGCAGCAGGTCGCAACACAAACGGTTGCTCCGCCGCCGGTCGTCGAAAACCGTCCGGCGCCCGCGCCGCAGCCGCCTCCCGCTCCCGTCCCGCAGCCGGTCGCCGAAAACCGTCCCGCGCCGCAGCCGGAAGCGCCGCGCACGCAGGTCGGCGATCTCGTTCCGAGCGGTACGCCGGGACTCACGCCAGCGCACATGACCCATCAGGCCGCGGCAAACTATCCGCCCATCGCCCGCGTGCAGCACGTGCAGGGCAGCGTGATCGTCAGCGTCCTCGTCTCCGAGACCGGCCAGGTTCTCGAGACCCGAGTCGTCAGCGGTCCGCAGGCAGTGCTCAATGAAGCGGCGCAGCAGAGCATCCGCCGTTCGACGTTTGCACCAGGTGAAAAGGATGGCGTGCGCGTGAAGTCGTGGACCAACGTGCGCGTCGACTTCAAGCTATAATCGCGCGCCGTTCGCCATCAAATTCGGAGGAAAGAATGCCAGTCATCACCGATCAGCAGCGCAAGTTTTACGAGACGACGCTTCAGGTTACGAAGCAGGAAATCAGCGACCTGAAGGACCAGATCGAGGAAGAGCTGGCAAAGGTAAAGGACCGGATCGCCGAGCTGCAGAACGCGATCAACGCCTCCAAGCAGATGTACGCCGCCGCCTGCTCCCGCCTCGGCATCAACAACGACATGGACGACGACGAAGCCGGCGAGTCGTAACCTTGAACGTGTTCGCTTCCAACCAACCGCGGCGCCATCGCCGCGGTTTTTATTTGTTGCTGCTGCTCCTTGCAGCATGCTTGGCCCCCGAGCAGGCTCCAAAACAAACGCCGCGCCGCATCGTCACGTTAGCTCCCAACGTAACGGAGATGGTCATCGCCCTCGGCGCCGGGGACAGCATCGTCGCCACGGATGACTACTCCGCCGACGCGATGCCGACAAAAAAGCTCCCGCGCGTCGGCGGCCTGCAACCCAATCTCGAAAAAATCGTCGCCGTCCTCCCCGACCTCGTCATCGCCAACGCCGCCGGCCTCCCACCAACCCTCGGCCGATCATTAGCCTCGGTCCATATCCCGCTGCTAGTCGTCACCAACGAACGACTCGACGACATTACGAAGTCGATGACCTCGATCGCCACGGCCCTCGGCATCGACAGCAAGCCCGCCGTCGCGGCATTGAACGCCAGCCTGGCCCGCCAACTGCGCACGCGCCGAAACCCGACCCGGGTGATGCTGGCCGTCTGGACCGACCCACTCTACGTAGCCGGCCGCAACACCTTCGCCGACGACCTGATCACTCTGTGCGGCGCCCGTAACGCCGTCCAGGTCAACGGCTGGCCCTCCTACTCCCTCGAATCCTTCGTCGCCCACCCCCCCGACATCCTCCTCTACCCCAACCACTCCGTCACCCCCGAAGCCGTCCGCGCCCTACTGACGCGCGCCAACACAAAGAACGTAGTCGCCATCCCCGTCGACGAAAACCTCTTCACTCGACCGGGACCAAGGGTGGGGGAGGCGGCGCGGATTTTGAATGGAATTCTGGAACGATAGCCTGATCTGAGACATTCACCGAACGGCAGCCAGCGACGCCTGTAAGGAGGACTAAATTAAAACAACACGAATTGTACGCACTGTGTGTTGTGTCGTGGTCCTTCTTTTGTCGGCTGCGCGTTCTGTGAGGGCGCAATTGTACACCCTCCAAAACAATGTGCTCGTTGAGGTTAATGAATCTACGGGCGTGGTCACTAGTACAGGCATCGTCTTGCCGGAGGCCACTTTCGTCTACCTGGACGGGACTGCAGCGGATCCTATAAGTCGTCGCATATTCTTGTTCGCTGATAATCTATACCTTGGCCATTCGGTGCTGATAACGATTAATCTGGCGACATCTGTTCTCTCGCAGGTGGACATTCCGAACGTCGGCAGCCGCGGATATGATCCCACTACTCAGCTCCTCTACGGTGCCCAAGCCTCGGGAATCGTATCCATCAATCCAGCCACCGGCATCGTTACACCGCTGGGCATTCCCGTTCCGCTGGCCAATCCTCTGTCTTCAGTCGCGAGCGCGTATGACCCGGTTGGGCGCCGCATGTTTATTGTTGGCGACATCGAATCGTTCGGACAACCCACGGAAACTTCTACCCTCGCAACGATATCGCTGGCAACTTCGACGGCGACGCATGTGACCATTCCACGCCATCCGGTCGTACTCGAGTATGACCGATCCACGCAGCTCCTTTACGGAGTGAACGCCGACAATCACGTTGTATCGATAAACCCGGTTACAGGAGCCGTAAGTCCAGTACAGATTTCCGGGCTCACAGCGTTTGTTACGCAAGGTGAGAGTTCATTCGATGGTACTCGCAGGCGAATATTCACATATGCAAGGCAGCCAACTGGCGACTCCGTAATTGAAACGATCTCTCTCTCAACGTTGACGGCGAATCAGGTGTTCGCGCCACGTTCAACAGTACCGACATCCGTAATGTTGGTGTTCGTTGAGCCACAATCGATTCCGGTCGCAAGTCTGCAGATGCTCGCCCTGTTGGTCGTGGCTCTGGCGCTCGCTGGGACGGTATCGAGTGGGAAAGCAACGCCTTTCGGTTCGTCCTGAAGCGTCTCCAGAAGCGTAGGGATGAAAATCCCGGCGACACGCGGCGGGGCCATCAGTCTGGAGTGACTCCAGCGACTCGGCGTTACACTGGAGACTCCATGACGAAAGTCGAATCTCTCGAACGAGAAGTTGAGCAGCTTGCGCCCGAAAAACTTGAGGCGTTCCGCGCATGGTTTATCGAGCACGATTGGCAGGCGTGGGAACGCGAAATGGAACAGGACGTCGCGGCGGGGCGCCTCGATCGTTTCGCAGATGAGGCGCTCGCCGAATACGAGCGCGGCGAGACGACGGAACTTTGACTCTCCGCAGTAGTTTCTGGCAATTCAGGCGAATTCATTTAGGTGACATCGGCTGAAGGGTCTCGTGGTCGACGACATGTACCGTGATGTGCTTGGTAGTGACGTTATAAACGACGGCATGTATGTCGAGCTTCGGGATACGAACGATGCCGTCGTAGCTACGGTTTTTCGGTCTGACATGACAGGTCAGTATGAGGTCCACTTCGACCCAGCCTACGCTCCGCGAGAAGTGATCGATCGCTTTGTGCAGCGCGCGAAGGAAGCATTGGCGAGTCGTGCTCTCTCAACGTAGCCGCCGGCGGGACGATTAGGTGCGAACGCTCTCTCGCAACTTGTCCATAATCTCCGTCTCCGCCTCGGCATGAAGTTTCCGCGCTCGTTCCCAGGCAACATCTGCGCGCTGAACCAACGCTGCGCGGCGAGCAGCGTCGGTCAGCCCCGCGAGGTTGATGCAGACGTTCTGATACGCCCCCGCCGCCGCCGCCCGGCCCATTTGGGCGCCGACGCCAGCGTCGGAGAGGGAGGCTTGGAGGCCGATGCGGGCGATTTCCAGGTTGAGTTCGATGACCTCGGGGCAGGACTCGAGGACGCCGAGGGGGACTTCGGTGGCGGCGATGGTGGCTTCGGTGATGGCGGCGTCGCGGGCGGACTGCTCCTCGGGGGTCGACTTCGGCAGGCGCATGGCGTCGAGGAGTTGGTCGAAGGCGGCGGTGTCGGCGTCGACGGCGGCGAGGAATTGATCCTTTAGCGTTTGCGCGCGAACGGCGATGCGGTCGAGGTCCGGCTGTTTCGATTCGAAGCCTTTGCGGGTGTGGGAGAGGACGGCCACCATCGCCGCGAGGCCGGCGGCCATCGATGCGGCCAGCGCGGAGACGGAGCCGCCGCCGGGGGCAGGGGAGTCGCTTGAGAGTTCGTCGACGAAGTCGCTGACGCGCATCGATGCCAATCGCGCGGGAGCGGCGAGGCGATATTCGATGACGCGTTCGCGCGGATCGAATGGCTTCAGTTCCGACAATCCGAGCGTACGAATCGCCGCGTGCATCAGCGCCGCCTCGGAAACGCCGGTGGGACGCCCCATACGTTGTAAATAATGACGTCCGGCGGCGAGGAGCACATCGCGCGGAACGAGGCCGACGATTTCCGAACCGGTCACGCGCAGGCCGCGTTCGCGTGCGCGTTCCTCGCACGCGTCGAACACCACGTGCAGCGGCGCGACGTCGAGATCGGTCAGGTTGATCGACACCTGCGCGCAGCCGAATTCGGGGATGACCCATCCGACCGCTTTCACCGACTTGAGCAGGCCCGGCTCCCACACTGGCTCGCCCTTCGCGTCGAGGATCGGATTGCCGTCGTCATCGCGCTTCATGCGTCCGCGCTCGCGGATGTCGAAGGCGACGCGCGTGGCAAGGCGCTTATCCAGCGTGTTGAGGTTCACGTTGTAGGCGACGAGGAACTTTCGGGCGCCGATGACGATCGCGCCGGTGCGCGGCACGAACTCGGCCGGGCCGAAGTCCGGCGTCCATTTCGGATCGGCCAGCTTGCGCGCGCAACCTTCGTACTCCCCCTCGCGCACGTCGGCGAGATTGCGGCGGTGCGGCGCGCTGCACGCGTATTCGTAGAGGTAGACGGGAACGTTCAGCTCGCGTCCGACGCGCTCGCCGAGGCGGCGGGCGAGCTCGACGCAGTCATCCATGGTTACACCGGCGACGGGGATGAACGGCACGACGTCGACCGCGCCGATGCGCGGATGGGCGCCGCGGTGCGTGCTCATGTCGATCAGTTCGACGCCCTTCTTGATTAACTGAAAGGCGCCTTCCAACACCGCCTCGGGATCGCCGACAAACGTGATGACGGTGCGGTTCGTATCGGCGCCGGGATCGACGTTCAGCAGCGTGACGCCGTTCACGCTCGCCGCAGCCGCGGCCACCGCGTCATAAAGCTCCGGCCGCCGCCCCTCGGAAATGTTCGGAACGCATTCAACGAGTTTCATGCGCCGCGAGTTTATCCGCAGATTACGCAGATAGGTCGCGGATGAGAATCACGCGCGTTCCTCGCCGCTTTCCCGCACCGAGAGCCAGCTGCCGAGGTAGCCGGCGAGGGTGCCGCCGGCGAGGAGGGCCAGGAGTTTGCGCCAAGGGAGGAAGCCGTTGAAGAGGAAGCTCCAGAGCAGCGAGTAGTGCGGCGCGAGGAAGTGGCGGCCCGCGGCGAACGCGGCGAACAGGAGCGCGATGGCGGCGACGGCGCCGATGAAGCCTTGCAGGATTCCTTCGATGAGGAACGGGCCGCGGATCATCCGCTCGGTCGCGCCGACGAGGCGCATGATGTCGATCTCTTCGCGATAGAGCAGCATCGTCAGGCGAATGACGTTCGCGATCGTGAAAGCAGCGGCGATGGCGAGCACGCCGCCGGCGATGATGCCGGCCAGATTCACGAGGTTGATCAGCTTCTCCAGTTTCTCGACCCACTCCCAGTCGAACTGGACTTCGTCGATGCCGGGAATCGCGCGCAACTCCTGCGCCTGCTGCGCGAATGCAGGCGACTGCGCGACCGCCGGCGCGATCTCGCATTCGAACGATGCCGGAAACGGATTGTCATCGAGCTGGCCGACGACGTCGGAGAGATTGGCGAAGTACTGGCGAAATCGCGTCAGCGCGACCTCCTTCGAAACAAAACGGCGTCCCGCGAACTCGCGATGCACAGCCAGCCATCCATCGACCGAGGCGATCTGCTGCGGTGTCGCGTCGGTGGTCAGGTAAATGTTCACGCGCGATTTCCCGCCCGCCTGCGCGACGGCGCGGCCGAGGTTTTCGGCGACGAGCAGAAACGCTCCGACGATGAAGAGGGAGATGGCGATCATCGCCACGGCCACGAAGCTGGTCCGCTTCGACACCCACATCCGCCGCGCCGCTTCGCGGAAAAAATAGGAGAACGTCGTTTTCGGGAGCGCGTCGTCGCGGTGCGGCATCGCGGTCAGCCGCCGATCCCGAAGATCGACTCCACGCGCGGCGCGCGTTGCGGCACCGCCACCTTCTCGTCGGTGATGCG
>JAXDIO010000094.1:0-2771 GCA_034663965.1 Thermoanaerobaculia bacterium
TCACGATCCAGCGTTCGAGGCTGTAGTCGCGCGGTTTGTATTCGGTAGTGGCAGTGTCGTTGGTCTCCATCGTCGTCTCCTTTTGACTTTCGATGGAGATCAATAAGCGTCCGCGGTGTGGCGTGGCATGCGTGCGATCGAGGGAAGGCGGCGGCAGGAATGTGGCGGGATTGTGGCTGGCGGGATTGGCGCGAATGTGGGCCGTACAATGCGTTTTCGATGATTCATCCTGAGGCCGCGCGAAGCGAGGACGAAGGATCTCCGGTGGCGCCGCGGGGATCGTGCTTCATCCGCATTCGTTCGGTATCACCGGAGATGCTGACGGCGACGCTTCGCGCCGCCGCAGCATTGGGGGTTGATCGACGATGAAGCAGACCATCGCAGTTGTCGACGACGAAGAGACGATCCGCGAGACGGTCGCATTCGCGTTGCGCCGCGATGGCTATGACGTCATCACATTCGCGGACGGCGGCGCGGCGTGGGATGTGGTCAAGGACAAGTTGCCGTCGCTGGCCATCCTCGATATCACCATGCCGCGGATGGATGGCCTCGAACTTTGCCGCCGTCTACGCGCGCGCAGCGAGACGCTTCCGATCATCTTCCTCACCTCGCGCGATGAGGAGCTCGATCGCGTCCTTGGGCTGGAGCTCGGCGCCGACGACTATCTCTGCAAGCCGTTCTCGATGCGCGAGCTGGCCGCGCGCGTGAAGGTGCTCTTCCGACGGCTGTCATTCATCGAGAACCCCTCGGCGTCGCAGGCCGAAGCGCCGCTGAAGTGCGGAGCGCTCGCGCTGGATTTGCAGCGCTACATGGCGACGTGGAACGACGCGCGTGTCGATCTCACCGTCACCGAGTTCATGATGCTGCACGCGCTGGTGCGCCATCCCGGACACGTGAAGTCGCGCAAGCAGTTGACGAAGGAAGGCTATCCGAACGACACGTACGTGAGCGACCGCACCATCGATACGCACATCAAGCGGCTGCGGCGGAAGTTCGAGGAAGTGGATCCGTCGTTTGCTGCGATCGAAACGGTGTACGGCGTCGGCTACCGGTGGGTGGCGTGAAGCGAATCGCGAATCGCATTCGCCGATTTCTTTCGCGCATCTCGTTCCGCTTGATGGCGTTCAATCTGCTGCTCGTTTTTCTGCCGGTCGCCGGAATCCTCTACCTCGGCTCATACGAACAAAAACTCCTCGGATTGCAGCGCCGAGCGTTGCAGGAGGAAGCACGATTGCTCGCCGCCGCCGTGGCCTCGGCGCCCGTGCCCGGACGTGCGGCGCAGGAAATCCTGCTGCAGCGTCATCGGCTGCGTGGCAACGTCACGGAATCGATCCGGCTGCGTGTGATCTCGCCGCTTGGCTACATCGTCGCCGACTCGCACTCGCTCAGCGGACCGCCGCCGCCGCAACGCGCGAATCGCGCCAAGCGCAACATTCTTTATCGCGCCGGCGCGTATCTGCTTCGTCCGCTGCATCTGTCGAGGACGAGCGAGCAGCCTCTGGCCGCGGGCGATTACTACGAGCGCTCGCACCGCCTCCTCGGCTCGGAAGTTCGGAGCGCGCTGCAAGGGGATTCGGGCGCTGTCGAACGCATCTCACCCGATCGCCGCTCGGTCACCGTCTACGTGGCCGAGCCGATCCGCGTCGGCGACGACGTCATCGGCGCGGCGCTCGCGTCGCAAAGCACCTTCCCCATCCTGCAAGACCTCTACACCGTCCGCCTCGGCATTCTGCGCATCTTCATCATCTCGGTGATCGTGGCGATCATCCTGAGCTGGCTCGTGGCAACGACGATCGTTCGTCCGCTGCGGCGGTTGCGGCTCGAAGCGGGCGCAATCCTCGACCGTCGCGGACGATTGCGCGGACGTTTCCGCGGCTCGCGCAAGCATGACGAGATCGGCGACCTCTCGCGCGCGCTGGAGCGGCTGACGCGTCGTCTCGATGAGCACGTGCGATTCATCGAGTCGTTCGCCGCCGACGTTTCGCACGAGTTCAAGAACCCGCTGGCGTCGATCCGAACGGCGACGGAGATGTTGGCCGAGGTCGATGAGCAGGAGCAGCGGAAACGATTTCTGCGGATGGTCGAGTTGGAGATCGCGCGGATGGAATCGCTGCTGGCCGGCGTCCGCGAGATCACGATGATCGATGCGCAGCTGACGACCGAGGTGCGGACACGAGTCGATGTTCGCGGACTGCTGGAGCGGATCGTGGATGGTTTCCGGATGCGCGAACGGGCCAACGTTTCGATCGCGCTCGAGTTGCCGCCGGATCCGTGCGACGTGAACGCCTCCGAGGATCGGCTGATCCAGGTGTTCGTGAATGTGCTCGAAAACGCGATCAGCTTCTCCCCTGCCGGCGGCGTCGTCACGATCACCGCGTCGTGCGATGCATCAACGATCGTGACGACGATTTCCGATCAAGGCAGCGGAATCGCGGACGCCGACCTGCCGCGGGTTTTCGACCGCTTCTTCACGCATCGTCCCGAGGCCACGCGCCCGCGCGCGTCGCACACGGGCCTCGGGCTGGCGATCGTGAAAGCGATCGTCGACGGCTACGGCGGCTCGATCGCACCGTCGAACAACGCCAACGGCGGCGCGACGTTCGAGATCCGGCTGCCGGCGGCGTAGAACCGGAGCGCTGGCGTCCTCGCCGGCTTCCATGAGAAGGCCCACATCTGTCAAGTGCGCCGCCGTGAGCGGCGCCACCATTTCCGAAGCTTCGTCGTGACCCTGCTTCCATTCGCACTCTGATGAGCGTCAGTTGGCGCTCGGT
>JAXDIO010000123.1:0-14661 GCA_034663965.1 Thermoanaerobaculia bacterium
GCGCTCTTGATCGAGTCGCGGATGAACGTGTAGTACGCGTTGCGTCCCTGGTAATACTCGCGGATGTTGGTCGACGCGAGCGCGTTCTGCACGAGATCGCCGAACCACATCGTCCAGCGATCGACGAATGCATCCGAAGCGAGGAGCGCGTCGATCGTCTTCGTGCGCTTGTCGGCGGACTTGTCGTTGAGGAACGCCTGCACCGAGGCAGGATCGGGGATCTGGCCCGTCAGATCGAGATTCACGCGGCGGAAGAACTCTTCGTCTGATGAGATCGCCGATGGCTTGATCCCGTCGGTCTTCATCTTCCCGAAGATTTCGGTGTCGATGTAGTTGACGGACGGCGGATAGGAGGACGTCCCGTTGGACGGCGGTTCCACCGCCCGGCGACGTCCGCTCGGAGCGACCGCCTCGGCATTGACGGAGAGCTGGTGGTAAAGGCCGGCCTGCTGCTCGTGCGGCGAGCGGAGGTCGAAGGGGCCGAACGGGCACGTTTCCTTTTCAGCGCCGAGGAGGAGCGTCGGCGCGACGACCGCGAGTGCTATCCATTGTTTCATGGCGTTTTTGACTCCCGTCACAGGCGAATGTTTACATCGTACGCCTGCGATCGCCGCAGCTTGGGTTGCCCGTCACATTTCGGCTTCACGATGCCGGATCGACTTCGTGCAGCTTGCGGATGTCGACGGAGACGGTGCCGTCGGGATCGAGCGGGTTGAACATGTTCCGGAACGTGGCGCCCCAGACGATCTCGTCGGCTTTGTACGACGAGCGCGTGTGCACGGTCTGCGAGAACGTTTCGTCGAAGCCGTTGAGCAGGATGAGCAGCTCGGCGTCGAGCGCGCGCAGGTCGTCGGGCGAGCAGGTGTTGAGCGGACTCGTTTCGTCGATCGGGTGGACGATGGTCCAGGCCAGCGGAAAAAAGACCACACGGTCGCGCTCGAGTTTGAGCGGGATGAAGTCGCGGTCGGTGGCCTGACCGCCTCGCTTGCGCCGCGCCAGCAGCACCTTCGCCTGCATCTCCACGATCTCGTTTCGCTTCTTGTTGACGATACGGAACATGAGCGCGGTTTTGCCGCGATACGGTGCAACCACCGCGACTTCGCTGAACGCGATCTCCGCCCTCGGGCGCGCGAATCTCGCGAACATGATCCCCGCGATGATGGAGAAGCCGAGCAGGCCGACCAGCGATTCGAGCGCGACCATCAGGTTTGCGGCGAACGTGACCGGAACGATGTTGCCATAGCCGATCGTGGCCAGCGTGTGGACCGAGAAGAAGAACGCGCGGGTGAAGCGCTCCATCGCTGCTTCGTTGCTGAAGCCCGTCAGCGCGCCCGCGCCGCAGGCCACGAACGCGACGGCGAAGAGTGCGTTCAGGACGACGTACGCGGCGGCAACGTAGCCGAGGAACTTCGGCCAGCTGATCGTCAAAAAGTAGTGGTACGTGGAGAGCGCTTCCCAGTATCCGAGCCCTTCGCGGCGAACGTTGAACGTGCCGTCGCGATTCAACAGACGCTTGCGGCTCTCGCGAGCGACGACGCTGCCGAAGCCGAGGTCGAGATTGGGATCGTCGGTAGGGACGGGCCGGAGGTCGGCAGACATGGGTTAGTAGATTAGTGGATTCGTGGGTAAGTGGATTAGGAAAGGCGAAGCGTAGCGCCAGCGGCTCGCTGGCTGGACCGCCGCCGGCTCGGCGGCAGGTCATCGCGAGAACTGCCAGCGAGCCGCTGGCGGTCCAGCCGACGAGCCGTCGGCGCTACGGCGCCTACGATCCACTAATCGACTAATCCACTAGTGAATCAATGACACCGCGATCGCGAGCAGCAGCACCAGCACGACGCCGAGTGAGACCCACATCGCCTGCACGGTGGGACGGTGCATGTTGACCGTCTCGCGGCGCTCGCCGAGCAGATACTGGAGATACTCGACACGCGGCTTGACGCTGGCGACTTTCTCTTCCAGATCGGGATAGATGACCTGGTTGATGTCGGGGATGATGATGACCGGGATGAACGTGGCGCCGCCGGCGCGGGTCACATATCCGGTGAGCAGGTCGTTGTGCGGCTGATCGCCGTCCGCCACGAGGCAGTGATAGACGGTGGTCGACTGCAGCACCGATAGCGCCTTGCCCGCCACGCTTCGCGCTTTGTAGGAGTTGACGACGGCCTCGGAGGTTTGCCGCAGGATCTTTTCGTTGAGATCGTGAACGCGCGTGAAGATGAAGACCGTTTCGCCGGCGGCGAAGGAAATCTTCTCGGCGCGCCGGTAGATGATCTCGCCGTAGCTTCGCCAATCCTCCTCGGTGAGATCGGTCGTGAATCCTTCCTCGACCAGGCGCGCCATGAGGCGGGTCGCGGGATCGGAGTCGGCGGGTGATTCAGGCGGCTTTTCAGCTTTCAGTTCTTGCATACTTTTCAACGAGCCGGATCAGATCCGGAAACTCAAACGGCTTGCCGAGGTAATCGTCGGCGCCGCATTGTTTCGCTTTTTCAGCGATGTCGCGGTCGCCGGAGAGAACGACGTAGGGAATCGAGCGTGTCTCGGGCTGCGCTTTCAACGCGCTGCAGAGCGCCTCGCCGTTCATCCCTTTGATGGTGAGATCCGCGAAGATCATCTGTGGACGCATCTCCTTCGCGCGCGACAGCGCGGTCGTGCCGTCGGCGACGACCTGGCAGTCGCGCCCATTGCGCTGCAGGACCAGCGCGACCAGGCGCGCCACTTGCGGATCGTCTTCAACGACAAGGATCAACTCATTGCCCCTAATCGAAACGGACTCGCAGCCGCTTGCGAAGATGCCCTGCGACGGCTCCTGCCAAACAGCCGAATGTGTTCCATCCTGCATCTTCCCAGCCTGTCACTCGTGTCGGTAGCGCGCACTGCCACGCCATGAGGCCCAACGCAAATGTCAGGCCCACTGCCAGCGTCAGCAGATACGTCCGCAGGCGATGCCCTTCGCCGCCATCGAACGCGAGGAAGGCCAGCGCGCCCCACGGCATGAAGAAAAGGATGTCGGCGATGCCCGGCGCGGCAGTGGCAAGAAGTGCATCGTTCGACAGCGCGCCGCGGTCATAGCGATGCATGAGCGCGATGATTTCGGGCGTGGTCAGACCCTGCCGAAGATACGCCCGGCCCGACAGCATCGCGATCAGCGCAGCCATCGCAGCAGACAGTAGGATCAGGAGCCCGACGGTGACCCAACGTGGCACGAGGATCGTTCGAATCGTCCGCTTGCCCATCGGCTCGGATTAGACCATGGTCCGCCCATCGCGTAATTGAACGGCGTGAATGCGGTGTCAAGTTGTGCTTACCGCGGACTAGCCTTTGACCACTCGCCCCGAAATTGACCCGGCGAAATCGTCCAGTAAGGGTCAAGCGGTGGGCCTTTCGTGCCTTGTGTTTCTAGGGATTGTGTGTATATTCAATGACTTGCGAAGTTACAGATCTGTGGCAGCCCGGTTGCTATGCATCGCCACAATGCCGTCAATGCGGCGCGTCTGAGTCACAGCCGTTTCACGCAATTCAAATGAGAGGGACCCAGTATGAAGAGAGCTCTGGTCTTCGTCTTTGCAGCCGCCCTTGCGACGTCGGCGTTCGCTCAGGGAAACAGCGACAATGAAATCAACAAGGGCAACGGACACGGTCAGGTAAACAACGAGGCCGGGAAGGTCGCCAGCCAGGGAAATCTGATCTACCACTCCGGAGGCCGCGTCATCAGGAACGCACACGTCGTGATGATCTTCTGGGGCTCGTTCCCCAGCGGCTACACGACGAACATGCAAAACTTCCGCAATCAGTTCGGAACGACCGGCGAGTACAACACGATCACCCAGTACACCGGAATCGATGACGCCACCGGCACGACCGGCGCCATCGCCCTCTCCAACCTGGCCGGCAGCGCGAGCCTCGACTACTTCGACACGTCGACGCCTCCCGCCGCCGTCACCGACGCCATCGTTCAGTCCGAGGTCAAGAAGGTCATCGCGGCGCAGGGTAAGGTCGATTACAGCGCCATCTACGAAGTCTTCATCCCCAGCGGTTCCTACTCGCAGGACGGTACGAGCACATCGTGCGGCGGCCCGAATCTGGCCTACTGCGCGTACCACAGCCATTACGTCGACGGCTCCGGCAAGAACGTCAAGTACTCGATCGAGCCGTGGGCCGGTTGCTCGGGTTGCCAGGCGTTCGGCAACACGTCGCTCGATCAGGAGCACTTCGTTTGCCACGAAACGCGTGAGGCCGTCACCGACGCCCTCGGCAATGCATGGTTCGACCGCCGCGGCAACGAGGCGGACGACAAGTGCGCATGGACCCCCGCTCCGTTCATCGGAACCGGCGGCTTCGGCTACCAGTACGAGTGGTCGAACGCCAACAGCGGCTGCATCAAGACCCGCTAGTCTTTCTCTCCCTGAGACGAGAAGGCCCCGCGCGAGCGGGGCCTTCTCATTTCAGTGCTGCCGGTCCCACGTCTTCTCGTTTTCCGTGATGTCGAAGTAGACGGTGCGGAGGGAGTGATCGGACAGCTCGATCTTCACGACTTCGTACCGGCGCGCCGCACTTCCTTCGCCGGCATGCGCGATTCCTCCGCCGGTTCTGCGGAACCGTCCGAAGCGATCGAAGATCCAACGGTTCTGGAAGTCGATCCCTTCGTTCGGCGCGTCGGTCGGAACAGTGACCGCGGTCTCCGGCGAGTCGCCGGTGTGATCGACGAGAGCCTCGGCGGACACTGCGACGACGGGCTTCGGCGCCGCGGCAACCGGCGCCGCGGCCGGAGCAGGCTGCGGCTTCGGCGCGCACGCAACAGCAACAGCGGCGATGGTGAGAATCAGTTGTTTGCGCATGGTTGCGGCGTCAACGACTCGAGTCCGACAAATCTTCCGCGATCCGCACGTAGGCGTCGTAGCGGGCGCGACTCAGCTCGCCTGATTCGGCGTGCTCTTTCACGGCGCATCCGGGCTCGTGAAGATGCGTGCAATCGTTGAAGCGGCAGTACTCGCCGGGCTCGGCGAACTCGGGGAAGTAGTCTCGCAGTGTTTCCAGCGTCAGGTTCCAGAGACCGAACTCGCGGATGCCGGGCGTGTCGATGAGATACGTGCCGCCGCCGAG
Source organism: Thermoanaerobaculia bacterium (assembly GCA_034663965.1). Taxonomy (GTDB): domain Bacteria; phylum Acidobacteriota; class Thermoanaerobaculia; order Gp7-AA8; family Gp7-AA8; genus JADGNZ01. Next base: position 5,101 of record JAXDIO010000123.1, read on the forward strand.
GTCGTGAAGAGTGGAGGCGGTGGTGGTGTGGCGTCCGGTGCCGCGCCGATGCAGTTCGCCGGTGGCGATGTCGAGGCGCGCATCGAGTGCGTTGAGGATCGACGACTTGCCGACGCCGCTGTGGCCGACTAGCGCGCACGTTTTTCCTTCGACGAGAGCGCGCAACTCGACGATGCCTTCGTCCGCCTTGACGGAGACAGCGATCACCGGCACGCCGAGCGCGCGATACGGATCGAGCGTAGCCAGCTCGCGAGCGCGTTCGGCGTCGTCGAGTAGATCGACCTTGTTGACGCAGATCGCCGCCTGTGCGCCGCCGCGCTGGATGGCGATGAGGAAGCGGTCGATGAGCCGTGGCCGCAGCGGCGGCGCTTTCACCGAGACGACGTGGATGACGACGTCGATGTTCGCGGCGATGAGACGCTGCACCCGAGGATTGAGTGGATCGGGACGCGAGAGCACGCTGCGCCGGGCCAGCACGCCCGCGAGCCGGCAGACGCCGTCGGTGACTTCGGTGACCACGCGGTCGCCGACTGCCAGCGCGCTTTTCTGGCGTTTCGCCAGCTCTGGCGGAACGGTGCAATCGAATTCGCGTTCGTCGTGAAAGAGCCGGCAACGTCCGCTGCCGATCGAGATGACGATTGCCGCATCGCGAGGATCGACGTTCGCTACCTCTCCCCAGGCGCCGGTTTCGATGACGCCGTCAGCGGCTTCCGCCGGCTTGCGCCGTTTTCCACCGCGCCGGGCAGCCGGTTCATCCCAATCGTCATTTTGTCCGCGTCTTTTCACCAGATGCACCTCGCCAATGCCGACAGTGTAAGATGCCGCAAATCCAAGCATCGGAAGGTCCAAGAGCTCCCGGCATGTCCAGAGTCGAAAAACCGTACGTCCTCATCGCGGATGACAATGAAGCGACGTGCACACTTCTGACGGCGCTTCTGCATCGCGATTTCAACGTCGAAGCCTCGTTTGACGGACAGGAAACGATCGAGCGTCTTCGCACGCGGCGCTACGCCGTCCTCATCCTCGATCTGCGCATGCCGCAGGCGGACGGATTCACCGTGCTCGACTTCCTGAAAGATCACCAGCCTGCCATGCTGCCTCGCGTGCTGGTCGTCACCGCAGTCGTCTCCGCGCGGGAGTTGGAGCGCGCGGCGGCTTACGGACTTTGCGGTGTGATCACGAAACCGTTCGAAGTCGAGACGCTTCTCGCGACCGTGAAAAAGTGCGTCGGGATCGAAGAAGGCAACCCGCTCGGTCCGATGCTCTGTTCGAGCGGGCCGGTGATCCTGTTTCTCGCGGATCTGCTGCGTCAGCGGCTGATGTGATCCAGCAGCGCCAGCAGCGGACTTCCCGCGATCACAGTGGCGATGGCCATCGTTCCGAACGCATTGCGGCCGCGGATCTCCGCACACGCCACGACGACTGAAGCCAGCTCCTCGGGATCGAACGGCTTCCGCACGATGCCGTGGATTCGCTGCGGGTCGAGGTGATCGATGGCTCGCCGGTCGGCGCCGGTGATCACCAGCACCACAGGCGGCGACGCCATCGAGGGTCCGTCGAGCGCGTCCAGCACTCCGAAGCCATCCAGCACCGGCATCATCAGGTCCAGCAGGATCACGCCGTAGTGGTGCTCTTTGATCAGCGCGAGCGCGGCGAGGCCGTCGCTCGCTTCATCGACGGTTAGCGAATGCCGCTCCAGGGTCGTGACGAGGAGCTGGCGTATGACCGGGTCGTCATCGACGACCAGTACGCGCTTCTGCTGCTCCGCATTCATCCTCTGCCCTTGCCGCGGCGCAGTCTGCACACGCGGTCTGCGCCTGTCAAACTCAGCGCTATTGCACGCCTTCTTTGAACGGGATGAGCGGATCGATATCGACCGGAACATTGTTCGCAGCATCGAGCGCGCTCCGAAGATCGGCCGGCATTTTGTCGTACTTGTTGAACCATGCCTCGGCGCGCGCACGGTCTCCTGTCGCTTCGATTTCGAGCAGTTCCTTCGCCAGCGACGCCAACGTATCGGGCATCTTCGTGTAATCGATGACGTAACGCCCCGACGATGCGCGCGTGATCGCGCCCTTCTCCGACAGGTAGTTGAACTCCATCATCTCCGCCCGTCCATGCGCCTCGGCGGTTCCGAAACGGACGGTGCGGAAGATCCCGGCGACGTACGACGCGTAGTACTCCTCGAGCCGTTCTTTCGGCAGCGCGCCGCGGTCGACGAGCCACTTCAGGCCGAACATGCCGGTGACGTCGGCTTTCGCTTCTTCCAGTCCCGAGTACGCCGGTCCGATCGCTTCGCGAATGTCAACGTGCTGACCACCTTTGCGCGCGAAGGCCGGGCCGAGGCCGTGACAGATCTCATGCATCATCACTGCGGCCAGATAGCCTTCGCCGGAAGCCTGCGCTGCCTGGTCGGGACGCATGACCAGTTTCGCCACCGGCAGGATCACGTAGTTGACGCGCGCGTCAGTGAAGTTCTTGAAGAAGATTTTCTTCGAGCCGACTTTCTCGTGGATGCGCGGATCGTTCGGAAGATTGTCGGCTGCGGCCTGATATCCGTGGCGAAGATCGCCGGCGCGGAACGGCGCGTCCATCACCTCCATCGGCGACTCGAGACCTTTCTTCGAGGGCCGATCCTCGGCCGGCAGCGGCAACGCGTCCTGAATGTCCGGAACATACTTTTTGAACACCGCCAGCTTCGCCGACTCCGTCTCATTGCGCACGAGCACCGACGCGCCGTAGGAAGTTTTGATGCCGAGGAGATCGTCGAGATAGGTCTCGTAGGGCGCGAAGATCAGATCGAATTTCGGATCCTTGAGGCGAACCCACGCCAGGTCGCTTGGATAGTAGTCATCGGTCAGAAGCGCAGTGGCGCGCATGCGAAGGTAGTTCGCGAATGCTTTGTCATCGCTGGCCGCGGCGGCATTGCGGAGATGACGCGCAGCCGATACCAGCCACTGCTTGTACTTGACGTGGTACGGCGTCGTCTTTAACCGCAGCGGATTGCGGCTGGCGATTTCGACGACGGTGCGCTCGTCGTAGATGGCCTTCTTCTCTTTCGGATGCGCTTTGACGTAGGCCTCGATTTCGTCGCGCGACACGCCCTTCGGCAGCAGGCTGCGGCCGGGCGGCATCGGTTCGCTGCCGATGAACGGCTCGTTGTGATTGAGCAGGTCGTAACGGCTGCCGTTGATCCAAAGGTAGTGCCGCGCATCGCGCAGCTTCGGATCGGTGGCATTCGCGAGGCTGTTGTAGAGCGCCACGTTCTCGGGGTCGTTCTGACGCCAGAAGATGTTCTCCAGATCGCGGCAGGCCGCGATCATCTCGTCGACCTCTTTTCGTTCGCGCGCGGACATCCCCGCGTACGTGAACGGCATCTCAACCTTTTGAAAGCGCGCCAGCCGCTGCGCAATATCCGGCGCAACCTGGGAAGGATCGAGCGACACAGCGGCGAGCAGAGCGATGGCGAGCAGTTTCATGGCCGCGAATTCTATCGCGAGCAGAACTACGTTCGCCGCGCCCGCAACGACGTCTCAAACTCCGCCGCCGACACCGGCTTGCTGTGCAGAAATCCCTGCACCACTTCGCAGTTCTCGCGGCGAAGAAACGCGAGCTGCGCTTCCGTTTCGACGCCTTCGGCCACGACGCGCAGATTCAGCGCGCGGGCCATCGAGATCACGGCGGTGATGATCGCGCCGTCGTTCGATGCGTCGGAGAGATCGCGCACGAAGTTCTGATCGATCTTCACCGTATCGATCGGGAAGCGCTTCAGGTAACTCAGCGAGGAATAGCCGGTGCCGAAGTCGTCGATCGAAATGCGCACGCCCATCGAACGCAGGCGTTTCATCACCGCGAGCGACACGTCCGCGTTCTGCATCGCCGTCGATTCGGTGATCTCGATGTCGAGCAGCTCAGGCGGATAGTCGTTCTCTTTCAAAACGTGCTCGATCATCGAAGTCAGATCGCGCTGCTGAAACTGCCGTGCGGAAAGGTTCACGGCGACGCGCAGCGGTCCGTGCTCCGGATGCCACGCCTTCATCTGCTTCACCGCCGTGCGCAAAACCCATTCGCCGATCGGCAGAATCAGTCCGCTCTCCTCCGCGATCGGAATGAAGTCGTCGGGCGACATCAGCCCGCGCTCGGGATGGTTCCAGCGAATCAATGCCTCGGCGCCGACGACGTGGCCGGTGAGCAAGTTCGTCATCGGCTGGTAGTGGACGACGAACTCCTCGCGCTCGAATGCGTGATGAAGACTGCGTTCGATCTGCAGCCGTTCCGATACCGTCTCCTGCGACATCGTCGTCGCGAACTGGAAGTTGTTGCGGCCTGCTTCTTTCGCGCGGTACATGGCGTTGTCGGCGCGTTTGAGCAGCGTCTCCGCGTCGCTGCCGTCCTCGGGTGAGCGCGCGATGCCGATGCTCGTGGTGACGTAAAGCTCGTGACCTTCGATGATCATCGGCTGCGAAATCGCTTCGAGTAGTTTCTGCGCGACGACCGCCGAGGCGGCGGAGTCTTTGACGTCGGTGAGAAGGACCGTGAACTCGTCGCCGCCCATGCGCGCGACGGTATCGTCGGCGCGGATGGAGAGCACGAGTCGCGTGCCGACTTCCTGCAGCAGCGCGTCGCCGACGGTGTGGCCGAGGGAGTCGTTGACCAGTTTGAATTGATCGAGATCGAGGAACATCACCGCCGCGGCGGTGCGATGCCGCTTGGCATGTGCGAGCGCGATGTCGATGCGGTCGCGGAAGAGGAGGCGGTTCGGCAGGCCGGTCAGCGCGTCGTGATACGCCTGATACTCCATCTGCTCCTGCGCCGTCTTGCGGTCGGTGATGTCGACGATCGTTCCCTCGATCACGCCGCCGTCGAGCAACGTCATGCTCTCGATGACCCAGACCGGCGTGCCGTCGCGGCGCCGCATGCGGACCTCGACGTTCGAAAGTGATCCCTGCTCGCGCAACTGGGCCATGATCCGGTTGCGATCTTCATCGGCGTTGTAGAGCGAGTAGGCCCGCTGCGTCATGAGATCTTCGCGGTCGCGGTAGCCGAACATCCGCGCGATGGCGTCGTTACCGTCGAGGATGTGTCCATCGATGGTGCTGCGATAAACGCCGGCGAGGTTGCGTTCGAACAGCAGCCGGTAGCGCTCTTCGCTTTCGCGCAGCCGCTCCTCGGCGCGCCGGCGCTCGGTGACGTCGACCGCGATCACGAGCCGCGAACGTCTGCCGCCGGACAGAAACTCGAACGACGTGATCTCCGCGTCGAATGCCTGTCCGTTCCGCTTGCGATGCTTCACGATGCGTGGGTCGTTGCGATCGCGGCGGCCGTCGAGTAAGCCTCGCAGCTTCGGCAGCTCTTCGGCCGGACGGATGTCTGCGAGGGTCATTCGCAGGAACTCGTCCTTCTCGTAACCGTAATGCTGGACGGCCGCCTCGTTCACGGCGATGAAGGCGAGCGTGTCGTAGTCGTAGACCCACATCGGCAGCGGGTTGCCTTCGAAAAGCGTGCGGTAGCGATGCTCGCTCTCCCGCAAGGCCTGCTCGGCGCGGCGGCGTTCGGTGACGTCGGTGGCGGCGTAGACGATGCCGACCGGACTGCCGCTGTCGTCGCGCACGAACGAAGATGTGGCGAGAACGTCGATGCGCACGCCGGCGGCGGTGCGCCAGGCCATGTTTTGTTCGAGAACGCCAAGGCTGTGCAGGAGCTGACCGGTGGTGAGATTTTCCTCGGGAGAAACGATGCTGCGAATGTGCTTGCCGAGAAGCGCGGAATCGGGATAGCCGAGCATCGTCGATGCGGCGCGATTGGCGACGCGGATCTTGCCGTCGAGATCGACGACGATAACGCTCCCTTTCATCGTCGCGAGAATCTGACTGGCCGCGTATTCGGGCGTGAGCTCGACGAGGTTGTAGCGGCGGATCGCGTGCGCGGCGACGGCGATGAAGGCGAGGATGGCGATGAATCCGAGCGGCGGAACGTCGATGCCGATGGTTGGCAGGAAGTCGATCATCGCCAGCATGGCGATCGAGAATCCGGCCACGAGCGAACGGGCGCGCTTCCGTTCCATCCCTTCGCTCGACCGCGCTGCGCGCCACAGCATGCGGATCGCGGTGGCGAACATGCCGGCGAAAATCACCACCCAGGAGATGTTGTACGCCGATCCGATCGGGTAGTAGCCCCAGCCGAAATGACGCACGCCGGTGACGAAGTACGGCGTGGCGATTTCGAGCAGCGCGATGCCGCTGCAGAACATCCAGCAGAAGGTGATGACGTTTTGCAACGCGCGGCGGCGGCTGACGTACGTGGCCGCAAAGTGAAACGTCGCCGCCGGCAGGATGCTGGAGAAAGCGGCGGCCACGCGCGCGAACGCGGTGGCGTGCGCTGCGCTCGCGGCGCCATACATCAGCGCGAAAAACGCCAGCCAGCCGCTCGCGCCGACAGTGATGACGAAGAAGAGAAAGGTGACGAACCGCGCGCGCGCCCGCAGCAGCACTGTCCCGCCGAGCGTCAGAATCGCCGCGGCAGTGAAAAGCGTCGCCAGCGCCAGCAAGCCGGGCGGCGATGTGGGAAGCAGAAGAAGATTTGCGGTGAGACGATCGATGCGGCAGTTTAACCCGGGCGGCCTCAGCCTCGTGTGGCTTCGATCACGTCAGCAACCGGAGCCGCCGCCGCTGTAGACGATTGTCCACTTGCCATCGCGGCCGCGTTTCAGGATGCGGTACACGTGCGACTCATAAAAGTCATTACTGACGATGACCTCGTCGGTTCCGTCTTCGTCGAGATCGAGTGAGTCGACGAGTTGCATTCTCTGGATACTGTTTTCAATTTTGCTTTCGCGGTAGTACCACACGTACTCGGAGCGGTAACCGGCGGTGTCATCAGCGAGCGCGATCACGAAAAGATGATGCGTGTCATGCGTTTTCGGATTCCGCGCCTGGAACGAGCCGACAAGGTCGCGCCGCCCATCGCCATTCAGATCGGTAGCGAGGAAGTTGTGGCCGTCCATGTCCCTGAATAGCGAGGCGGCAACGCCTCTGGCTCGGAGTTCACGTTCGCCGACACTCCATATCGCCTTGTCTTCCGCGAGCGTCAGTTCACGATCGAACGGCTTCCGCGGCACGACATGCATGGATCCGATCGCGAGCAGAGTCTTGCGGTTCCAATCGCCCCTTCGTCGCGGCGGCGTGACAGTGACGCGAGCCGCCAGCGAGACACAGCCGAGCGACGTCTCGCTTTCCACTTTGGCAGTCGCGATTTCAACACCGGTCGCCAGGACGCGATAGGTGCGGCCGGGACGGTAGTAACGCGCCGCGAACTCTTTGGCCTCTTTCTGCTTACGCTCCTCCAGCGGCGGGTTGGCGAACGTCACAGTCCAACAGCCAGCGCATGATCCGGGCGTCTTCGTTACCAGCGCCACGGGCTCGATCGCCAAGGCAGTTTCTGCGCCTGAGTCGTCCGTAATCGCGAAGAGAACCTGCGGCTGAGGAGTCGAGATCGCGGCGGCGGCAAACAGCGCGGCGGCGAGACGGAGCATTACTTAATTCTCGTCAGTACGCGCGTCCCCACGCGCACTAGCGCGTTCTCGCGATCGATTCCGTGGCGTTTGTCGAGGACGGACTGGCGGATGACGCGCATCATCGAATCGAATTGATCTTCGACGCGGTCGATCGCTTCGCGCGCGTCTTCGATGGCGCGTTGCATGTTGAGGATTACCTCGACGCCGGCGAGGTTCACGCCGAGGTCGCGGGTGAGGGCCAGGATCATCTCCAGCTTGCGGATTTCATCTTCGCCGTACAGCCGCGTATTGCCCTGCGTGCGGGCCGGCTTGATCAAGCCTTCGCGCTCGTACAGGCGGAGAGTCTGCGGATGGATGTTGTACCGCTCGGCGATCACCGAGATCATCACGTAGCCATCGGATCTGCGGCGGGACATGTGTTCGTTCCTGGGCAAAAAAAGAGGGCGGCTCGCGCCGCCCTCTAATCATCAATTACTTATGCTCGTCCACGACTTCCGCGTCGATCACATCGTCAGCTTTGCCGTTGCCGCCGGCTGACGCGTTCGCGTCGCTGCCTGCTCCTGCTTCGGCTCCGCCGCCCGCGGCGTTCGCGCCGGCGTTCTGGTACATCACTTCGGCCAGTTTGTGCGACGCGGTGGTCAGCGCCTCGGTAGCTTTTTTGATGTTGTCCGCGCCGCCCTGCTCCATCGCTTTGCGTGCATCGGAAATCGCGGTCTCGAGGTTACTGACGTCCGAGCCCGAGATCTTGTCGCGGTTCTCGTTCAGCATCTTCTCGACCTGATACACGAGCGAGTCGAGCTGGTTCTTCGCCTCGATCTCCTCACGCCGCGCCTTGTCCTCGGCGGCATGCGACTCGGCGTCGCGCACCAACTTCTCGACCTCGTCCTTCGACAGACCGGAGGTGCTGGTGATGGTGATCTTCTGCTCCTTGCCCGTGCCGAGGTCCTTCGCCGACACGTTCATGATGCCGTTCGCGTCGATGTCGAAGGTGACTTCGATCTGCGGCATACCGCGAGGAGCAGGCGGAAGCCCGATCAGGTGGAAGACCCCGAGGAGCTTGTTGTCGCGCGCGAAATCGCGCTCGCCCTGCAGGACCTTGATCTCGACCGAGGTCTGATTGTCCGCCGCGGTCGAAAACGTCTCCGACTTCCGCGTGGGAATGGTCGTGTTGCGCTCGATCAGCTTCGTCATCACGCCGCCCAGCGTCTCGATGCCGAGGGAAAGGGGAGTGACGTCGAGGAGGAGAACGTCCTTAACTTCGCCGCCGAGAACGCCACCCTGAACGGCCGCGCCGACTGCCACGACTTCATCCGGGTTGACGCCTTTGTGAGGCTCTTTGCCGAAGAAATCCTGGACCATCTTCTGGACCATCGGGATGCGCGTGGAGCCGCCGACGAGGACGACTTCATCGATCGTCTTCGGATCAACGCCGGCGTCGGTCAGCGCTTGCTTCAACGGTCCCATCGTCTTCTGCACGATGTCGCCGATGAGTTGCTCGAACTTGGCGCGCGTGAGCGACATGTTCAGATGCTTCGGACCCGACTGGTCGGCTGTGATGAACGGCAGATTGATGTCGGTCGACGCCGTCGACGACAGCTCGATCTTCGCCTTTTCGGCCGCTTCCTTCAGACGCTGCAGAGCCATCTTGTCTTTCGACAGGTCGATGCCTTGGTCCTTGCGGTATTCGTCGATGATCCAGTCGATGAGGCGCTGGTCGATGTTGTCGCCGCCGAGGTGCGTGTCGCCGTTCGTCGATTTCACTTCCACGACGCCGTCGCCGACCTCGAGGACGGAGATGTCGAATGTACCGCCGCCGAAGTCATACACGGCGATCGTTTCGTTCGCTTTCTTATCGAGACCATATGCGAGCGCTGCGGCGGTCGGCTCGTTGACGAGGCGCTCGACCTTGAGGCCGGCGATTTCGCCCGCGTCCTTCGTGGCCTGGCGCTGCGAATCATTGAAGTAGGCCGGCACGGTGATGACCGCGCGGTCGACTTTTTCGCCGAGGTAGTCTTCGGCAGCCTGCTTCAGCTTCTGCAGGATCATCG
>JAXDIO010000147.1:0-11340 GCA_034663965.1 Thermoanaerobaculia bacterium
CGTTCGCGTTGCCCGGGCCGAACTGCGGATCGAATTTCTGGAACTGCACGAGCGTCGCGCCGAACGACTGGAAATCGTGCGTGACGCTGTTGTTGAAGCCGACGATGATCGAGACCATGGCGATGACCGTGGTCACGCCGATGACGATGCCGAGGACCGTGAGCGCCGAGCGGAGTTTGTAGGCGGTCAGTGCGCGGGCGGCGAAGCGGACGTTTTCGCGGGCGGCGAGGATGTGGTCACGTGCGCGCATGGTTCACTCCGATCTCAACGCGTCGATGGGCGGCAGGTTCGCGGCGCGCATCGCCGGGAAAAATCCGGCGGTGACGCCGGTGAAGACGGCGATCGCCAGTCCGGTGATCACGAGCGACGGACGGACGAGCGTCGGCAGCGGGAAGGCCGCAGAAATCCCGAAGGCGATGAGGACTCCAAGGAGTACGCCGACGATTCCGCCGCCGAGGGAGAGCAGGACCGCCTCGGTCAGAAATTGGAGCTGGATGTTGCGCTTGCGCGCGCCGAGAGCGCGGCGGATGCCGATCTCGCGCGTACGCTCGACGACCGACACCAGCATGATGTTCGTGATGACAATGCCGCCGACGACGAGCGAGATTCCGGAGATGAAAACCATCACCGCGAAGCTCGTCGCCGAAATGCTCTTCCACAATTGCTGCAGCGCCTCGGCGGAAACGACGCCGAATGGATCGTTGCCGCGGAACGGCGTCTTGCGCCGGTTGCGCAGAATGACGCGCACCTGATCGAGCGATTTCTCGAGTCCCGGAACGCCCTCCGTCGCGCGGATGAAAAGATTCAGTCCGCGCTTCGATCCGAAGGCCTTTTCGTACGCGGTGATCGGGATGAAGAGCTGGTTGTCCTGGCTGCGGCCGAGGACGGAGCCTTGCTTGCGCAGCAGGCCGATCACGCGCGCGGGATGGCCGGCGATGTTGATCGTTCGTCCGAGCGGATCGAGTTTGCCGAACAGCTCGTCCTTCACGTCGGAGCCGATCACGGCCACCATCGCCGCGTGCTGGTCTTCCATATTCGTAAAGAAACGTCCCTCTTCAACGTCGACGTTGTTGATCTCGCCGACGTTGGCGGTGCCGCCCTGCACGCGCACGCCGCCGAGCTTCTGCGCGCCGTGCTTGACCGTGAGCTGCGTGTTTTCCTGCGCGCCGACGGCGGCGCAGCGCGAACAATGCTGGCGAATCGCTTCGTAGTCTTTCCAGTCGATCTTCTTGCGCTTGACCGCTTCGAGGAACTGCTCGCGGCTGGTGATGATCCCGAACTGCGTGACGATGTAGACGTCGGGATTGAGCGTGAAGACTTTCTCCGCGATGTACGAATTGAGTCCCGCGATGATCGAGACGACGGCGATGACGGTCATCACGCCGATGATCACTCCGAGCAGCGTAAGAAAGCTGCGGAGTTTGTTCGTCGTAAGCGCGCCGGCGGCGATGCGGAGGGTGTCCATTGTTTTGGGTGTCGGGTGTCGGGCGTCGAGAGTCAAAAACGAAATGTTGAATGTTGAATGGTCAATGTTGAATGTTGAATGGAACTGCTGGTCGTGGTCGAGCGGAGCGCCTCTTCATTGAACATTCAACATTCAACATTGAACATTCAACATTTGCTTTTTAGCTCTTCTTATCACCGCCCGCCTTGTCGTCCTTCTCTTCCTTCTGTTCCTTCACCTTCGTCCCGTCCTTGATCTCGCGCAACGCGCGGAACGGGCCGGTCACGATCTGCTCGCCTTCCGTCGCGCCGCTGACGATCTCGATGTTGCTGTCGCCGGAGAGACCGGTCTTGACCGGATGGAACTTCACCGCGCCGTTCTGGATGGCGAAGACGCCTTCCTCGTCGAGCGGCTTGCCGGGCGTGCTGCGCGGTTTCTCGCGCACGACCAGCGCCTGGATGGGGATGGCCAGCGCTTTCGGACGCGTGCCGGTGATGATGTCGGCCGATGCGGAGAATCCCGGCCGCACTCCCGCCGGCGGATTCTCAATCTGGATCTTGACCTCGAAGTTGACGGCCTCAGTGGTGCTGGTGCTGATCCCGTTGCGCTTGATCGGGCTCGACGCGACCTCGGTCACCAATCCCGGGAAGGTCTTGTTCGGATAGGCGTCGATGGTGACGGTTGCGCGCTGGCCGACTTTCACCGAGGGGACGTCGGTCTCGTCGACCTCCATGACCGCTTCGACGACGCTCATGTCGGCGATGGTCATGAGCACGGTTCCGGCGTTGTTCATCGTGCCGATCACGGCCACTTCGCCCTCTTCGACCGGCAGCGCGGTGACCACGCCGGCCATCGGCGCGCGCATGGTGGTTTTCTGCAGCGTGTCGCGCGCGGCGTTAAGGTTCTCGCGCGCCTGGCTGATGCGCTGCTCGAGCGCGGCGACATTCGCGCGCGCGGAGTCGCGGCTGCTCTGCGCCCGATCGAGCTCGGAGCGCGGCGTGATTTTCTGTTCGTAGTTTTTCAACGCGCGCTGGTAGTCCTGATCCGCTGCGATCGCCATCGCTTTCGCGGCGTCGCGGTCGGAGAAGACAGCCTGCAACGCGGCGTCGGCGCTACGCGCGGTGGCAGCGAGCTGCTTCTGATCGATCTGCAGGAGGAAGTCGTCCTTCTTGACGACGTCGCCCTCGCGCACGGCCAGGTTGACGACCTGTCCCATGACGTTCGCGGAGAGGTCGACCTTGCGCTTGGCGTCGATGCGTCCGTTCGCCGAGACCTTGCTGGTCAGATCCTGCCGCGACACTTTGCCGTACGTGACCGGCGTGATGTCTTTGCCGCGCCGCGACGCGAATCCGGCGGTGAGCACCCCCGCGATGACCAGTACGACGATTCCGATAATGATTTTGGTGCGACGCCTCATGTGAAGGATCTCCTCGCTGAACGAACGTAGAGGCGTATACGGGGTGGGAGGCGAGGGGTTGCGTGGCCCTCGGGTTAACAGGGACAGGTGCTGCATCTTGCGAAAGCACAGACAAGAGTGTCTGTTCTGTGCCACATTGATCCTGCCGTACTTGCGTGAATGCCGCGCTACGAACGAGCCGGTGTGGCACAGACACTCTTGTCTGTGCTGGTGAGGCTCGGGACGGCCGAGAAAATCAGGAGACCGTGACGCCGAAGGCTTTCTCGAAATTCGCGGTCGTGATCGCGGCAACTTCCTCCACCGAAATCCCCCACAGTGTCGCCAGCAACTCGGCCACTTTGATGACGTACGCCGGCTCGTTGTCGCGTCCGCGGTAGGGCACGGGCGCGAGGAAGGGCGTATCGGTTTCGATTAGCACGCGGTCGTGCGGCAACGCCTTCGCGCACGCGCGCAACGGCTCGGCGGTGCGGAAGGTGACGATGCCCGAAAACGAGATGTAGTAGCCGGCATCGATGAACTTCCGCGCGATCTCCTCGGACTCCGTGAACGAATGGAGAATCCCACGCGCGCCGCTGTTCCCGAGGATGCTCACCATGTCCTCGGCCGACTCGCGATTGTGGACGATGATCGGCTTGTTCACGCGCTTGGCCAGATCGAGATGCCGTTCGAATACGGCGATCTGCGTTTCGCGCGGCGAGTGCATGTAGTGATAGTCGAGTCCGCACTCCCCGATCGCGACGACGCGCGGCTGCGTCGACAACCGCTCGATCTCCGCGAACGCGGCGTCATCGCAATCCTTCGCCTCATGCGGATGAAATCCGACCGCGGCCCAGACGTCGTCATGCTTCTGCGCGACGGCGACCGCTTCGGGCGCGTCTTCCAGCTTTGTGCCCGGCACGACGAAGCCGCGAATCCCCGCCTCGCGCGCGCGAGCGAGCACGGTGTCCGCGTCGGACATGGTGAGGTGGCAGTGGGAGTCGGTGAAGATCAAGCGCGTTCCACCAGCAGAGACAGCCCCATCCCGCCCGAAATGCACAGCGTCGCCAGTCCGAGGCGTTTGTCATGGGACGCCAGCGCGTAAAGCAGCGTCGTCGTAATCCGCGCGCCAGTCGCTCCGATTGGATGGCCGAGGGAAATCGCGCCGCCGTGGACGTTGAGTTTGGCGCGATCGAAGTGAAGCTCGCGATCACAGGCAATCACCTGCGCGGCGAAGGCTTCGTTGAGTTCGATGAGGTCGATGTCGTTGAGCGTGAGGTTTGTATCGGCGAGGAGAGCGCGCGTGGCGGGGACCGGTCCGATGCCCATAATTTTCGGATCGACGCCGGCTTGCGCGTAGCCGACGATGCGCGCCATCGGCGTGAGGCCGTGGCGCTGAAGTGCGTCAGCCGAGGCGACGAGCATCGAGGAGGCGCCGTCGGTGACGCCGGAAGAGTTGCCGGCGTGCACGGTTCCGTTTTTGCGAAAGACCGGCGGGAGTTTGGCGAGCGATCCGAGGTCGGCGTCGAAGCGCGGGTGCTCGTCGTTGTCGATGATCACATCGCCTTTGCGGCCGGGCACCGTGACCGGAACGATCTCGTCGCGGAAGCGGCCTTCCTCGTATGCGACGCCGGCGCGGCGCTGCGTTTCGACGGCGTACGCGTCCTGCTCCTCGCGGGAAATCTCGTAGCGATCGGCCAGCGTCTCCGCGGTCGCGCCCATCATTTCGTCGGCCAGCGGACACAAGAAACCGTCGCGATACATGCCGTCGATGATCTCGGCGTCGCCCATGCGGTAACCCCACCGCGCGCGCGGCAGAAGGTACGGCGTGTTCGACATCGACTCGGTGCCGCCGGCGAGGATGATGCTGGCCGCGCCGAGGCGGATCTGATCGGCAGCATTCATGATCGCGCGCAAGCCGGAGCCGCATGCCTGGTTGACGGTGTACGCCGGCGTCTCGTGACGCAGTCCCGATTTGATGGCGATCTGGCGCGACACATTCGGACCGACGCCGGCCTGGCGCGCGTTGCCGAAGATCACTTCATCGATCGCATTCGGATCGATGCCGCTGCGCGCGAGCGTCGCCTTCGCGCTGGCGATTCCGAGGTCGGCGGCAGTGAGCGACGACAATCCGCCGCCGAATTTTCCGATGGGCGTGCGGAGGGCGGCGGCGAGGTAGATCGTTTCGCTCAGCTTCGGCATAGTGCGGTCACGGTGTCGGCGTAGGTCTGCACCGACTGCAACAAATCCTTCTTCCCGATCTTCTCATTCGCGCCGTGTGCGTCGAGGATCGAGCCGGGCCCAAACAGCAGCGGCGTGCCGAGCGCGCCGAGGTGCGGCACGTCGGTGTTGAACGCGACCACGCGCGATTCGAAACCGTCCGGCACTTTCATCCGCTGCGGCGGATTGCCGCGCGAGACGGTGATGGTGCCGCCGTGGCGCGCGATGATCGACTGCAGTTTCGTTTGCACGATCTCCGGCTCCGTCACCGTGCGGAAGATCATCTGGCACTCGGCCTCGGCAGGAATCACATTCGGCTTCTCGCCGCCGCGTACGACGCCGACATTGACGGTGGTGTCGCCGAGGTCGTCGTCCGAGCCCCAGTTCGTAGCGTTGATCTCGGCGATCGCGTTCACCATCTTGTTGATCGCGGAGTCGCCACGCTCCGGATACGCGGAGTGGCCGGCGATGCCGGCGAATCGAACGAAACAGGTCAGCGCACCTTTCGATGCTCGTGCAAACGTCGACTCCGTCGGCTCACCGACGAGGACGTACTCCGATCCGAGATTCGCAAACTCTTTGTTCGCCATCTTCGCGCCGATCGAATCGGTCTCCTCGCCGACGACGAAGAGGTATGCGAAATCGTTCATGCCATCCGTGCGGAGCCGTTCGCCAGCCGCGATCGTCGCGGCGATGATGCCTTTCGTATCGCACGCGCCGCGCCCATACAAAAACTCATCATCCTCGGACGCCGCAAACCACGGCGGCACGGTATCGATGTGCGAATTGATGACCACGCGCGGCCGCCCGCCAGCCGCGGCGGCGTAAACGTTGAACCGCCGTTCGCTGACCTCATGACGCCGGCACGCGTAGCCGAGCTCCGCCAGTTCGTCATGAAGAAAAACGGCCGCGTCGAATTCGTTTTCAGTCGGCGACGGGATGTCGATGAGCCGCTTCGCGAAACGAATGGCGTCGAACATAGGGCGCGGATTGTAAATTCAATTCAGTTGTTACGCCGCCGCCGTCCGCGCGCTCGCGGCATTTCGATGAACATGCCGGGGAAGGTTTCGCGCATGCGGTTGAGGTCGGGATCGTCGGGCCATTGCTGCCAGATGTCCGCGGCGAGGCGTTGGATGTCGGTGCGATTGCGGACCGCGAGCGCGACGCCGAGGCGAGCGAGTTGCTGTTCGCGCGCGTCGAGACGATCCGAGTCGGCGAGTGCGAGGTTCAGCTCTTCCGCGGCAGGAAACAGGTTGCGATTGAGGAGCGCGATCTCGCCCATGCGAAAGTGCGCCTTTGCGTAGTGCGGGTCCTGCCTCAACACGCGATGGAGCGTCTTGCGCGCCTGCTGCGCATCGCCGCTGAGAATTTCGGACATCGCCGTGGCGTAGAGGGCGTCCGCTCTCGGCTCGTTGGTAGCCGGTTGTGGCTCCGGAGGAGTTGCGGCCACATCCTCGGTCGTCGTCGTGGGGGGTTGCGTGTGCGTCGGTTCCGGAGCGCTGGAAACGTCGGGCTTCCGTTCTTCGATGACGGCCGGAGGAGCGGTGACGTTCACGGACGTTGTCGATGCGGGCTGCGAGGCAGAGACAGGCGTCGGCGCGGCGACGCTCGCGACCGGCGCAGCGCGATGCGTATACCAATACCAACCGCCGATCGCAGCCATCGCGAGGACGATCACGATGAACGGCACTTCACCCAACCACGGTCCACGCCTCCGTAATGGCGACTCCTGCACCGTCTTCAGTTGCGATCCGGTCAGCAGCGTCGGCGTCGCCGTGAGCAAGGTCGGCGTCGCGGCAGTCACCGCATTCGCGTTCGTGTACGGCGCCGTCTTCGCGCGGCCGATCTGCGCGTCGAGCGCGGTCACCAGCTCCGCGGCGGTGAAGCGTTCCGCTGCGTTCTTGCGAAGACAACGCTGGATGATCTCGTTCATCGACGGCGAAATCCCCGGGTTCACCGACACCGGCTCGGCCGGCTCGTCGCGGATGATCTGCGTCATCGTCTCGGTGATCGTCTCGCCGCCGAACGGTCTGCGTCCGGTCGTCATCTCGTAGAGCACGACGCCGAGCGAGAAGACGTCGGTGCGTCCCTCGATCGTTTTGCCGAGGGCCTGCTCAGGCGACATGTAGTGGATCGTGCCGAGGATCATCCCCTGCTGCGTGACAAATGCGGTGGGAGTTTCGGACGACGGCGCGCCGGCGATGCCGACCTGCTTGGCGATGCCGAAGTCGAGCACCTTCACGCGATTGCCGGCCACGATGATGTTGTCCGGCTTGATGTCGCGATGCACGATGCCTTTCGCATGCGCTTCGGCCAGCGCATCCGCGACGGCGCGTCCGATGCGGCAGACCTCCGACTCGGATAAGCCGCCGCGTTTGATGACGCGTGTCAGCGATTCGCCTTCGACGAACTCTTCGACGATGAAGAGGTGATCGCCGTCCTGCTCGATCGAATGAATCGTGGCGATGGAGGGGTGATAGAGCTGCGCCGCCGTACGCGCTTCTCGCTTCAGCCGTGCGATTGCCTCGGCGTCGGCGAGCACACTCGGCGGCAGTACCTTGATCGCGACGGTGCGGCCGAGGCGCGTGTCTTCCGCGCGCCAGACCTCGCCCATGCCACCCGCGCCGACGCGGGAGATCAGCCGGTAAGGTCCGAGGTGCTGATCGGGAGCGAGCATGGGGGCGTCATTCTGTCACTGTCGGTATGCCTTGTCGCGCGGCAAAACCCGGAGGATATTGATCTGCTTCTCGCCTACGGCATCGCCGCGAATGAAGATCACACGCCACGAACCAACCCGCAGCCGATAGCGAGGCGGATAGGAATCCACGAGGTGACGAACATCACCACTCTCATGATCCGCGAATTCGTCGACAGCGCTTTCGATCTTTTTTCGGTCCTCGCAAGTAGTTTTCTTGAGGTCCTTGATCGCGCGCGACGTCCAGCGCACGATCATTTTAGATAACGCCGCTTCACTTCCTCGTGCGGAATCAAATCCGTCTCAGCGAGTGCTTCCGTAAGCCCGCCGTCGAAATCATCGTCGTCGGGTTCATCGTCGGCCGGTGCGTTCTCCAGGCGAATTGTCAAAGAATCCAATCCCTTCAACACCCGGACGGCGGTCAGCAGATCTTCGTCGGGCAGTTGATCGACGAGTTCGTGCAGTGTCTGGCGAGCGTTCATCGTTCCTCCGCGGGTAGTGGGACATTGTAGCGCGTCATTAGCCGATGACGATGCGTCCGCCAGCGAGGTCAAGTGCTTTTGCGGCAATTACTTAGCCGAGTGAGTCGTTTTCGGAAGCCGTGAAATGGGTTGCGTTCCTCATCATTAATGTATTGGCCGTCGCGGCGCACGCGGCGAAGATCACGTTCGTGACGCCGCAGCCGGGTGCGCAGGCGATCGGGCCGATGCTGATCGAGATTACGACCTCGGTCGCGAATGTCGATCGCGTCGAGTTCTCAGTCGATGGTGCGCTGGCAGGCGTGGCGCGCAAGGCGCCGTATCGGATCGCGCACGACTTCGGTACGTCGATCGCCGCGCATGCGATTACGGCGAAGGTTTGGTCGAACGGGTTTCGAAACTCGGATCAAGTCACGATTTCGACCGCGGCGCTAACGGCAAGCGAGACGATGAATGTTGATGTCGTCGAAGTGCCGATACGCGTCCGTTCCGCGCGGCCGCTGCAAGCAAGCGATCTGCGCGTGACGGAGAACGGGATCGTGCAAACGATCCGCGAGCTGCGCGCCGATCGCGGCGCGGCGCGATTCGTCTTCATCGTCGATCGTTCGCTGTCGATGGGCGACGGAAAGCTCGACGCGGCGTTGCGCGCGATCACGAACGAGTCGCCACTGCTGCGGAACGACGATCGCATCGAGCTGGTGCTCTTCAATCACAACGTGGCCAAGGCGCGGGCGATCCAGCGCGGCGAACATCTCGCGTCGGTTCCCACCTCCGGCGGCACATCGCTGCGCGACGCGGTCGCATCGATCGTCACGCGCGAGCGGACGTACGCGATCGTCATCACTGACGGCGGCGACCGCAACAGCGCGACCTCGGAGAACGATGCGCTGCACGCGATCAGCAACACGAAGATGATCGTCGACGCGATCGTTCTCGGCGACACGTCGTCATTCCTTCGCGACGCAGCACGCAACACCGGCGGGACGCTCGTTACCGCGGACGCTTCCACGTTGCAGCGCGCGCTGCACGCGCTGATCGTCGACATCAACAGCCGCTACACGCTCGACTACCAGAGCCACGGCAACGGACCGGGATGGCGATCGATCGCCATCACGCCGCAGAGGCGCGGCATCGAAATCGTGAACGCGCGCAAGGGGTACTACGCGCGATGAGACTACGGCTGATGATCCTCGCAATGGCCGCGATGCCGGCATTCGCGCAGACGACGCGCATCGCTTCCGACTTCGAAATCGCGCAGATGCAGCAGCAACTGGCGCGTTCGCACGACTTCCTTTCCCAACTCTCCGGCCATCTCAACCTCGGCGACGCGCGTCTCGCGCGCAGCGAGAGCGTGCTGGCGCGCCGCGAATACGCGCAGGCGTTCGAGCTCGCGTCGAACGAGCGGCTCGACGCCAGGCGCGCCTCCGATCTCGCGCGCTACGCGACGGCGACGTCGTACGCCGCGCTTGCCGAGGCCAAGCTGGGACGCGATGCGAACGCCTTCGAACTTTCGGAGGAAGCCATCCGATACGAAAGCGGCGACGCGAAAACGTGGAACCTCTACGCGAGCACGATGTCGCTTCTGCACAAGCCCGCGAAGGCCGCGAGCGCATCGCGCAATGCGATCGCACTCGCGCGCCGCGACCTCGCGCAATCGCCCGACCTCGGTAATCGCATCGACCTGGCGATTTATCAGTACGCGCTGGCCTCGGCGTTGATCGAGACCGGACAGACGAGCGAGGCCGAACGTCTGCTCATCGAAGTCACCGCATCGCTTCGTTCGCCGCAGTTCGATTCGCTGCAGCGCGACGTGGCGCGCCGCGAGGCGTTCGAGATCTACTCCTCGGCGCGCGGCGAGACGGCGTCGTACATCTCCCTGCTCAATCGTTCGCACCTGAGGCTTGCGGCGCTGTATGAATCGCGCGGCGACGCGGCGCGTGCGCGGCAGCAGTACGAAAACGTACTGACGGCACGCAGCGATGATCCGACGGCGCTGGCGGCAATCGCGCGGCTGTCGCAGTCCGGCGAACATTTCGCCGAAGCATTCGACGCGAATCCGTTTTCGCTGTCGCTCGTACGCGACTATCAGCGTTGCCTCTCCACGCATCGCGACGAGCAGGCCGAGGGAGATTCGGCCGGGGCCCGGATGCGGCGTGTGATCATCGCCATGAATCGGGGCGAGTTGAACGCAGCGAAGGCGACGCTCAATCAACTGGACCGACAGTATCCCGACAACGACACGCTGCGGACTCTTCGCGCGGAGCTCGACAAGCCGAATGAAACGCCGTCATTCCTTCGAACCAGCGCCACTACCGCCACGCCCTCGGCTTCCGAACTCCGCTCGATCATCGCGATGTTCAATGACAACCGGCTCACGCCCGAGCAGCGCGCGGCGCTCGACAAGATCGCGCTGACGAGCGTTGCGCAATTCGATGAGCGCAAGGATTCGCCGGCGAATCAGACGAGCTTCGAGTCGGGTGATATCGACGGCGTTCGTTTCCGTTTCAGCGAGCCGATGGCATTCAACGGCGACTTCGCCGCGCACGCGCCGCTACGCCTCACGTACCGAATCCTCGGAGCGAGCAATGACGAGCTGCTGCTCGAGCCGATTCAACTGGGGGCCGCGCGATGAGGATTCAATCTCAGGCAGCGCGACTTGCCGCAGCACAGACAAGAGTGTCTGTGCCACACAGGCATCATGTGGCACAGACACTCTTGTCTGTGCTTTTGATGCTCGCGACGACTGCGGCGATTGCCCAACCGCTCGCCGCAACGAACCGCGGCATTGTCGTCGCGCACGACCACGTCATTGAACTTTTCGACCGCACCGGCAGAAATCTCATCTGGAAAACGGACGGATTACCAACGCCGCAGAGTATCGCGGCGTCCAATGAACGAATCGCAGTTCTCGACCCGCTGGCGAACGAGGCGCGCATCGTCGAGCTGGCAACGGGACGCGGAACCGCGGTGCACACGGGCGAGACGCCGGTCGCCGGCGTTTTCATCGGACCAACGCTTTACCTCCTCGAGCGCGATGCCCGGGCTCTCGAACGGATCGGCGCGGACGGCACGAGAGCGTCCATCAGCACCGGCGCCGATCCGGCCTTTC